>CAZFFW010000084.1:0-21980 GCA_964518125.1 uncultured Porifericola sp. | reverse complement strand
GGCTTGCCATTCTCCAAAATGGTAATACCTCCATGGTCACGGGCCCAGGTATCGTTGGTAGGAAGCTCATGCAGGACAATGTTCTCCAGGGCGCAGCCTTTGAGTTGTGCACGCACTTCTACCGGATCGTGACAAATGATGATGAGTTTCTGTCTTTGCGAAATGGCCCGGGCAATTGCCACATAACAGGGAATGACATCGGCGAGAGAGCTTGCCCAGTCGGTACCGGCATGCGGCCAGGTGAGTTGAACGGCACTTTGCGGGTACCATTCCGCCGGGAAGAAGGAGTTTGCTTTCATGGCGCAAAGATAGGGTTTACAAACTATTCTGGTACTGAAAAACACACCGGAAGTCGTGTTAAATTGTTTGGATTACCCCCTTTATTTTTCATCTTGTCAGGAAATAATAAGAAAAAATGATGAAAACATGCCTGCTTTTTATATACTGTTCATTGCTGTCCCTGACCTCACTGCACGCTCAGCAGCCGTTGGAGAAGAAGGTGGATTCCCGCCTGGATTCGGTCAAGGTATTCCTGCAGGGGGCGCAGCTCAACCGCAGTGCCAGTGTTAGGGTGCCAGCCGGTAAATCAAGGCTGGTGCTGCATGGACTTTCTCCCTTCATTGACCCGCAGAGCATACAGGTCCGCTCAGCCAGTGATATATTGATTCTCTCGGTAAACCACCGGCAGGATTACCTGGGAGAGGAGGAGGAAAACAGCCTTGAAAAAAAACTGTCCGAACTGAAAGACAGTGTTCAGGTAGAAAAAGCCATGCTGGAAGTTTTGCAGGAAGAAATGGACTTTCTGAAAAAGAACAATACAGTCTCAGGTACCAATAGCGACCTGTCGCTGGAAGACCTGAAAGCCATCAGCGCCTATTACCAGGAACGCATGAAAAACATTCGGCTGGAGAAGCTGGAGATAAACCGACGCATTCAGCAACTGGAGCAGGAGGTGATCAGCATTACGCGGCAACTGAGCCAGTGGAACCAGATGGAAGCCACACGGGGAGAGATTCTGCTGACCGTGGACAGTAAAAAGGCCCAGCAGTTGGACCTGCAATGCTCCTACAAGGTAGCCAATGCCAGCTGGTTTCCTGCTTACGACCTGAGAGCCAGGGATGTGCAGAGCCCGGTACAGCTGATGTACAAAGCGAAGCTGCAGCAAAACAGCGGCGAAGACTGGCAGGATGTACGCCTGTCATTCTCTAATACCAATCCGGAAAATAGTGGTAGGATGCCTCAGCTAAACCCTGATTACCTCAACTTCAATAATTATCCGGCTAATCGGTCTATGCTCGGCTATGCGGCCAACCCCAATGTGCGGCAGGTGAGTGGCCGGGTGACTGATGCCGAAAGCGGAGAGACGCTCCCCGGTGTCAATGTACTGGTACAGGGGACCAGCGTAGGCAGTATTACGGACATGAATGGTAACTACCAGATTAGTATTCCTCAGGGGGCCAGCCAGTTGGTTTTCTCCTTTATCGGGTTTCAGCAACAGTTAGTACCTATCAGCAGTGAGCGGATCAACGTGGCACTTTACCCGGATGTAATGCAGCTGAGCGAAGTGGTGGTTAGCAGCTTACGGGCTAAGGCAGCTGGTGTGCGGATAGAAGAGGATATAGAAAGAGAAGCTATAGCCCGGCCGGTACCAAGCACGCAGGTGGAAAACCAGACCAGTGTGGAGTTTAGGGTGGATATTCCTTATTCTGTACCTTCTGACGGACAAACCTATACGGTTGACCTTTCTGTGCTGGAGATACCCGCCTACTACGAATACCAGTGTGTGCCTAAGCTGGAAAAGGATGCCTTCCTGATTGCACGAATTACCAACTGGGAGCAGTATAATCTGCTGGAGGGTGAAGCCAATCTCTTTTTTGAGAATACCTTTGTGGGCAAAACACTGCTGGACGTTCGCTTTGCAAGGGATACCCTGGAGATCTCGCTGGGCCGGGATCAAAACGTATACGTGGAGCGGAATAAGATAGAAGACTTTACCCGGAAACAATTTATTGGTAACAACCAGGTAGAAAGCCGGGGATGGCGGCTGATCGCCCGTAATAACAAATCCCAAACTGTCAAGCTCGTACTTGTAGACCGGGTACCCCTGAGCCGGACCAGCGAAATTGAGGTGCAGGATGTGGAGACCAGCGGAGGAAAGGTGGACACTGATACAGGTATCGTGCGCTGGGAACTGCAACTGCAGGGGGTAAGCACAGCAGAGCGGGAGCTGCGTTATGCAGTAAAATATCCCAAAAATCGTAATCTCTACCTGGAGTAGAAACTAACTTATTGGCATAGTCCTTCATTGACTTTATGGGTACTTCCGCTGTCAGGCTGTAAGCTTTCGTACTGAAAACGGAGAGTAGTTATGCTAAATAATTATTCAGGTCATTCTCTGCGAACATACCTGAGTTTTGTTATTTTGAGCTTATACCACATTTTTTAAACCCTGTACTTATGCGAAATTTCCTGCTACTCATGAGCCTGAAATTCCTGATTTCCGCCTGCGAGGTGCGGGTCAACCCGCCTGAGGATCAACTGGATCCGGTGCAGGGAATCACCGAATCACAGGCAGACTCGGTAAAGTCGCTGATCAGGCACTTTCCTAATGATACGCAGTTCGCCATTGCCCTGGTGGAGGACTCATCGGTCAGCTACTACGGCGTATTGCGCACTAATGATATGCTTGTCAATATTGAAAATGCAGAGGCGGTCTTTGAGATAGGTTCTATCAGCAAGGTGTTTACCTCCGCTATGCTGGCCCAGATGGCTGAGGAACAGTTGCTGAGTCTGAATGACCCTATACAACAGCACCTGGATTTTCCCCTGAATGACAGCTTACAGGTCACTTTTAAACAACTGGCCAACCACACTTCGGGGCTGCCCCGCCTGCCCCCGGGTATGCTGGTGGCATCCGTCATGCATCCCGACAATCCTTACCAGGACTATGACCGGCAAAAGCTCCGTAAGTATATGCGCGAAGAAATGAGCCTGAACCGAGAGCCTGCTACGGTATACGAGTACTCCAATCTGGGGGCAGGGATGTTGGGCTATGTGCTGGAACAGATCAACCGGCAACCTTACGAAGAACTGCTGCAGCAAAGGATTAGTGGGCCGTTCGGTATGCGGTATACCACTACTGAGTGTGAAAAAGTAAGCGACAGGTTGGTTACCGGTCTTGACACCCGTGGTAAGCCCGCTGCCAACTGGGACCTGGCAGCGCTGCAGGGTGCCGGCGGGATACTTTCTACCGTGGCTGACCTGGCTACCTTCGCCCAGGCTAACTTTGACCCGGCCAACGAGGCCCTGCAGCAGCAGCGGGAAAAAACTTTTACCGTTTATGGCGGGATGGACCTGGAACTGGCGCTGGGCTGGCATATCCTGACCAGGGAATCTGGCGAGCGGTGGCACTGGCATAATGGCGGCACCGGCGGCTACCGTACTTCTATGGTAATGGATGTAGAAGACAAGAAAGCGGTGATTATCCTGACCAATATGTCGGCCGGTCATTACCTGGCCGGAGAAATTGACCAGCTGAGTTTTACCCTGCTTAGCAGCCTGCAGGGAGAAAGTACAGCTGAATAATAATTGCTATTCATTTTTGACGTACCAATCGTTTTATTGAGATTTAAGAGGAATCTCTGGTATCGCTACGAAATACAACAACCGCATGGAGTTTGACTTACTGGAAAGCCTGGACATGAGAGAAGAAACGCTCAGGATATTCCAGGATGTCCTGATCGTATTAGGCATTGGCCTGCTGATGGGCCTGGAAAGAGAATATTCCACCTCCGGCAGAGACAATGAAAAGGAAGAGATCTTTGCCGGAGTCAGGACTTTTCCACTGGTCGCACTGGTTGGCTACCTGGCTATTTACCTCGGCGACAGGCTTTCCTTCTGGGTATATGCCCTGGCATTTGCCATGGTCTTCGTTTTTGTGATCATCGCCTACTACTTCTCCTCAAAAAAGGGAGATGTTGGCGGCACCTCAGATTTTGCGCTGATCATTACTTTTCTGCTCAGCAGCCTGGTGTTTTTTGGTGAGTACCTGGTAGCTGCCTTTCTGGCCCTGATGACCACTACGCTCCTGGCTTTAAAAGTTGATATCCACCGGACGGTAAGGGGGCTAAGCAGGAGGGATATATTGTCTATTCTGATGTTTCTGCTGATTACGGCATTCATTCTGCCTTTGCTCCCCGATCAGGACCTGGGGCTGTACGGAGTCTTCAACCCTTTCCGTATCTGGCTGATCGTCAGTGTATTTATCTCCATAAATTTTACGGCCTACTTCCTGCATAAATTTATCAGCACCCGCTATTCCCTGCTGGCCACCGGCATACTGGGCGGTTTTGCTTCCAGTACGGCTACTGCCTGGTATTTTTCGCGACAGGGCGGCAGGTCTGCCGAGGGAAGTGTCGTACATACCGCCGCCATCGTACTGGCATCATCTATCATGTTTCCGCGCCTGCTGATATGGCTACTGATCCTCAACCCGCAGCTGTTTAGCGTAATTTGGCTGCCGATAGTACTGTTGGGGCTGCTAGGTTTTTTGATAGGCCTATACCTGAGCAGGAAGACCGTTTCTGAAAATGCAGTCGGTGATATGGAGATCGCTAATCCGATCAACCTGCGCGATGCCGGGGTCTTCGCGCTACTGTACGTACTGATACTGCTGCTGGTAGGCTTTGCTGAACAGAACCTGGGGCAATTGGGGATACTCTTTGCTGCCGGAATTTCTGGTCTCACCGATGTGGATGCCATCACCATCTCCATGGCGAATTATGCCAATGAAGCGGTGCAGCTGAGGGTTGCAGCCATTGCGGTACTGATCGGCGCCCTGGCCAATACCCTGGTAAAGTACCTGCTTTGCCTGATTTTCGGTAAGCGGCCCATGCGGCGTTATGCCAGTCTGGCTTTCGTGCCAATATTTCTGCTGGGCATCGGCTACATTATTTACCTGCTGCTGAGCAGCTAAAAAAATACAGGCTGGCTTTCTCCAAAAAACCAGCCTGCGTATAAAGTGACTGCTTTGCTGTGGCTGATTATGGTGTAGCTAAGCTATCATCATTCCAAATGGAAGCAATCTCCCAGATGTCGAGCGACTTCAGGGTCACCTTACCACCCACTGAATATATCTCTACGCCATCCTGTGCTGCATCAGGGAAGACCCGGTTGGTCATGGCTACGTAGCCATCGTTTCCGAAAACCTCTACTACAGAGTGGTCTATGAAAATGTGCATTCTGACGGTGCCGTCATCCACCGGCATCAGGGCGACGGTACGCTCGGCGAAGGCTTCATGAAAGGACGTATCACCGGAACTGATGCGGTCCATGAACAGCTGCTGGGTTGCCACATCGTACCCGATTACGGTTTCCTGCTCGCCTCCTTTGAAGACCTTGACCCCAAATTCTCCTGCCAGATTCTCAGCTTCGGCCTGGGTATCAATGGCTTCATACTCAAACTCGGCAATGATCTCCAGTTGCCTGCCCTGTACATTTTCCAGCGAGAGGTAATTATCACCCTCCTGCAGGTTAACCGTTTCATCATGGATGTGCTGCTGGCGGATCTGCTTTACCTCTTCTACCGGCGTCTGCACCAGCCTGACACCTTCCGGAAAGGCCTGCAGATCCAGTCTGCGTACCAGTGACTGCGCAGAGCGCCAGGGATCAGTAGGGAGTTCCTGCCCGTAGAGCCAGTTGTTCATCCATCCGATCATGAGGCGGCGGTTATTGGGTGTATTGTTCCAGGTAACGGCAGCATAGAAATCCCGGCCATGGTCGAGGGTCAGGATGAGGTCCTCAGAATTGTCACTGGTAAAGGTGGTGCCATCAAAATCTCCCACAAAATACTGCATGGAAGAGCCATCAGCCGGTGTATTATAGGATACCAGCAAAACCCACTTTTCTTCTCCTGTTTCGGGAACCTTCAGCTGGAAAAGATCGGGACATTCCCAGATACCATCCACAAAACCGGCCGGGCCAAACTCACTCATCTGTTCCCAGTCTATCAGGTTGGAAGATTCGTAAAAGCGGATTTTCTGCTCCTGGGGAATAGCCAGGGCCATGATCCATTTTTCACCTTCATCGTACCAGAAGACCTTGGGGTCACGAAAATCTTTCATGTTTTCGTCCAGCACCGGATTCCCCTCGTATTTGGTCCACGTGCGGCCGCGGTCATTACTGTAGGCGATGGCCTGGTTCTGGAGCGAATCAGTATGGGCGGTATAAATGGCCACCAGGCAGCCGTCGGCAGAGTCGCAGAGGCCGCTGGTATTATTTTTATCTACGACGGCGCTACCGGAGAAGATCATGATGCCATCTTCCATTTCCAGCGCCACGGGCAGGTGTTCCCAGTGCACCAGGTCAGGAGATACGGCATGTCCCCAGCTCATATTGCCCCAGCGGATACCACTGGGGTTGTACTGGTAAAAAAGGTGGTACTCGCCATCGTAATAGACCAGGCCGTTGGGATCGTTCATCCAGTTTTTCTGAGGCGTAAAGTGGTAAGCCGGACGGTAGACCTCCTCAAAGGTTACCCCTGCTACAGAATCTACAGGCAACTCGGCAACCATCTCGGCAGGCTGGGTACATGCCCAGGCCATCAGTAGCAGTAACAGAAAAACATTATGTTGTAATTTTTTCATCTTATAGTAGTTAGTCAATATTATGGCCTTGGCTATTCATTTTCAGAAATAAGTGTGGCAATTTAGCCTGTTTTTTTGTTCTCTTAAACAATTGTGCCCAAAAAGCCGTGTGAAGAAAGGTGAATAAACCAAGAATTAAACCTTAACCCGATAAGTCTAAAGTTTTTGTGATGCAGGAAGAGAAGATTGAATTGAGAACGGAGGACGCTTTTATACTTTCAGCGATACACATCAGGCCGCAAAGCTGCAGGGGAGCAGTACAGATCAACGCGGCCACTGGAACCAAAAAGGAGTTTTACCTGAATTTTGCCCGTTACCTGTCAGATAATGGCTTTGCCGTACTGCTGTATGACTACCGGGGAATAGGTGAGTCGGCTCCTCCCTCACTGCGGGGGTTTCAAGCAAACCTTCGAGACTGGGGAAGTAAGGATATGCCCGCTGCCTTTGCCTGGCTGCGAAAACAGCATCCGGATCAGCCGGCCTTTATCCTGGGCCACAGTATGGGTGGGCAACTAATCGGTCTGATGCACAATGCCCCTCAGGCGGAAGGGATCATACTGGCCGGATCGTCAGTAGGTTACTGGCCGCTTTTGCCTTTCCCGAGCAACATTTTTTACTGGACGCTCTGGCATATCCTGCAGCCACCCATCACCCGTACGCTGGGTTACCTGCCCGCCGGCCGCCTCGGACTGGGGGAAGACATACCCGGAGGGGTGGCAGAGGAGTTTCGGCAGTGGTGTACCAGCCCTGGTTATTTTGCTGATTTTTTTGGTAAAACGATCCATCATCATTACTATTCACAGATTGGGGTACCGCTATTGTCGCTGGTACCTACGGATGATAATATCGCCGGCAGGCGTTCGGTACCACCCCTGCTTAGTTTGTACAGCCGGGCTAGCGTCACCCAGCAATGGATCAGGCCGGAAGACATTGGGGAGAAGAAAATCGGTCATTTCGGGCTTTTTTCCCGGCGTTACAAACTACATCTCTGGCCCTTGATGCTGGACTTCCTGGAAAAACAGCTGGAAAATGCTGTGACTGACAGGCCATAAATGAACAGGCCGGTCTGCATTCGTCAGCTAAAGACCAGTGTAAAAAAACTTTTGATGTGTCATCGCTTCTGTGTCTATTGAAGAATTACAGCATGCTGATTTGCTATATTTAATGCATTAACTTTAACCAGAAACTGTCTGGCTACTTATGACAGAATTTATCGGATTTGCCGCGGCGGCCTGTACTACCCTTGCTTTTCTACCGCAGGTCATCAAGACGTATCGTTCACGCTCAGCCAAGGACCTTTCGCTGGGTACCTTTGCCATACTGACGAGCGGCCTGCTGCTATGGCTGGTATACGGCATGCTGATGGAGGATATACCCATTATGCTGGCCAATTTTCTTACATTCCTGATGGCGCTTTCGCTCATCATCATGAAATTCAAATTCAAATCCTGACCAATGACCATTTTACGCCTGATGTTGATTTACCTGGTTTTCAGCCAGCCGGCCTGTAGCCAGGAAAAGGACAAACCTGTACTGCTCATGAATCCTGTGGTACATACCGGCAGCGGGGAGATTTTTGAAAATGCTGCCCTGGCTTTTGAGGGCGAGACCATAACGCTCCTGGCTGATGCGCGGCTCATTCGCCTGGATATGAGTGCCTATGAGGTAATAGAAGCTTTTGGGCTGCATGTATACCCGGCTGCTGTGGTAGAAAATCTGCCGGAAGCTGAAAACCTGAGACAGACCTTTTATTTTACTACGCTGGAGGAGGGCAGTAGCTATCTGCTCACCTCGGCAGAAGAGAGCAGTGCTGGTCCGGTAAATGTATTGGGCGAAGGAGCAGCGGCTACTTTTGTGGTGACCGAAAACGCGCTGGATGAAAGTACACCCCTGCTGCGTTATATGGTAGTCAAAGGCAGGGTGAAGCGCGAAAATAACGTATCTTTGGAGCAACTGGCAGGAGAATAATAACAATCTGTCTACTTACTTTTTATACATCACAAAGAAGCCATGGCTGTGAATGCTGCTTATCTGACAAAAGACAACATACTGAATTTTATTCATGCTGCCCTGAAGGAAGACATTGGGGAGGGAGACCATTCGTCTATGGCTGCCATACCAGCCGATGCCAGTAGCCGGGCGCACCTGCTGGTGAAGGGTGAAGGCATACTGGCCGGAGTCGCACTTGCCAGAGACATTCTCCAGGTAGTAGACCACAACCTTGAAGTAGCTACCCAACTGGAGGACGGTACTAGGGTAAAACCCGGTGATGTGGCATTTGTGGTGAGCGGAAGTGCTCGTTCTATCCTTTCGGCAGAACGCCTCCTGCTCAATTGTATGCAGCGCATGAGTGCTATTGCCAGTTATACCCATCGTCTGAAGGAGATGATCAGCCATACCCCGGTACAACTGCTGGATACCCGTAAGACCACACCCAATTTTCGGCTGCCGGAAAAATGGGCTGTAGCCATCGGTGGAGGGACCAACCACCGCTTTGCGCTTTACGATATGATCATGCTGAAGGATAACCACATAGACTTTGCCGGTGGTATTGCCCAGGCTATTACGCATACCCGTCAGTACCTCGAGAAGCTTGATAAAAAGCTCAGGGTGGAGATAGAAACCCGTAACCTGGAAGAAGTACAGCAGGTGCTGGAAGTAGGCCACGTAGATGTGATCATGCTGGATAATATGCCTGCCGAAATGATGCGGGAGGCAGTCAATATGATTGACGGCAGGTACCTGACCGAAGCTTCCGGTAATATCAACGAGCAGACCATCAGGACAGTAGCTGAGTGCGGGGTAGACTTTATCTCGGTAGGTGCGCTGACACATTCCATAAAAAGTATGGATCTGAGCCTCAAAGCTTTTTGACAATTCTCATACGAAAAGTTTATACTTGCATCCTGATTACAAAACCAATAAATCTTTCTGATACACAATGATTGTTAAGACAAAAAAATATAAGCTGGAGACAGGAACCTATATTAAACTGGCGATGCTCAATATTGTCAAAGAACAATGGTGGGTGTTTCCCATTGCTGTAGTGATTGCCTGTGGAGCTTTTATCATCTGGTCCTGGTGGTGGATCATCGGTGCCCTCATTGCTTTATCGTTGTACCTCCTCTTCTGGCTGATACAGTTCGCCGGCGTTACCCAACTGGAGCAGAATAAGATCCTGTTCGAAAGGCTGAGCTACGAGATTAACAGCCAGCAGGTGCTGATCAAGGTGAACCCCAAGCAGGGTATGCCGCTGAAATGGGATATGATCAAAAAGGCCAAGATTGGTAAGGATTACTTCCTGCTGATCGTTTCCAAAGCCCAGATGGTACACCTGCCTTTCCGGATATTCAATACCGAGAACGAAAAGAAATTCATGGAAACCATCCTGAAGCGTAAGGGATATGTGAAACAGGAAAAACAAGCCTGATAAAAAATGCTCTCCTGACTGCTATTTAGGATAGCTAGCGGGTATGATACAAAAAAGCCCTGCAGTAGAAGATGCTGCAGGGCTTTTATTTTGGTCAAACCACTCAGGGCTTAGGAAGATTTTGCTTTCTGTTGCGGCTGCTTCTTATCAGCCACTGCCTTGCGGCGGGTAGACAGGTCTACCACTACCGGAGACGCAATAAAAATGGATGAGTAAGTACCCACCAGGATACCGATAAAGAGGGCAAATGAGAAGCCTCTCAGTACCTCTCCACCAAACAGCAGGAGTATCAGTACCACAACCAGGGTGGTCAGCGAGGTAATCAGTGTTCTGGACATTACATTATTGACCGACTCATTGATTACAGCGGCGATATCTGCTTTGGGTCTAAGACCGAGTGTTTCACGGATACGGTCAAACACGATCACGGTATCGTTGATAGAGTAACCTACGATCGTTAGCATCGCTGCAATAAACACCTGGTCTACCTCGTAGCTGATGCCGAGCAAATTGGCAAAAGCATAGGCTGAAAGAACAAACAGCACATCATGGAAGAGTGCTATGACGGCTCCCAGACCATACTGCCATCTGCGGAAACGTACCAGGATATAGAGGAAGATGGCAATCAGGGCCACCACGATGGATTCCTGGGCAGCCTGCTTGATATCATCAGCGATGGTTGCGCCAACTTTGGAAGATCCGGAGATGGTAAATGCATTTTCACTTAATTCTACCGCATTTTCCTGGTAGCTACCGCCGGTAAATTCTTCAATACCACTGATCAGGCGGCTTCTGACCTCCGTGTCGGCTTCGGCAGATTCATCTTCTACCAGGTAGCTGGTGGTGACTTTCAGAATATTGTTGGCGCCATAAAGCTTTGCTTCCACGCTTGAATTCTCAAATTCATCGTCAAAAGAAGTCTGTAGCTCAGAAGGTACTACCGGCTGGTCAAAGGTGATGACGTATGAGCGGCCACCTTTGAAATCCACACCCAGGTTGAGCCCTCCCTGTGCAATCAGCACTACCATACCGATGACGATAAAGGTACCTGAGAAGATATAGGCCAGCCTTCTTTTTGACATGAAGTCCAGGTTCAGGTTACTCAGCATATTGGCTGAATAGGGCATAGAGAAGGAAACCTTGCTTTCATCGCCTTTGCGGGTCATCCACTCCATGATCACGCGGGTGATAAATACCGCTGAGAAGAATGAGCAGATAATACCGATCATCAGCGTGACGGCAAAGCCTCTTACCGGGCCCTGTCCCAGAACGTACAGAATTACCGCCGTAATAAAGGTGGTAGCGTTGGAGTCAATAATGGAGCTGTACGCCTTACTGTAACCGGCACTGATGGCGGCGCGAAGTTTGGATCCTTCTCTCAACTCCTCGCGAATACGTTCAAAGATCAGTACGTTGGCGTCAATGGACATACCGATAGTCAGTACGATACCAGCGATTCCGGGCAGGGTCAGTGCTGCATTGAGCTGTGCCAGTATACCCAGTATAAAAAAGATGTTGAACACCAGTGCGATATTGGCTACCAGTCCACCTTTGGCATAGTATGCCAGCATGAACAGTACCACCACTGCCAGACCAGCCAGGATAGAAGTAATACCCTGCTCCTGGGCTTCTTCACCCAAAGTTGGCCCTACGATAGCTTCTTCCACAATACGGGTAGGAGCGGGCAGCGCCCCGGCCTCCAGGATATTGGCTAAATCCTGCGCCTCGTTGATGGTAAAATTACCAGAAATTGAAGAATTACCATTAGGAATCTCGCTTTGTACTACCGGGGCTGAGTACACGCGGTTATCCAGGACAATCGCTACTCTTCTGCCGATGTTATTGGCAGTAAGCCTTTTCCACTTGCGGGCACCTTCTGAATTCATGCGCATACCTACCGCCGGGCGAGATGATTCATCAAAATCCTGACGGGCATCTACGATTACCTCTCCGGTCAGCGGTGCTTTACCACCTCTTTCGCGGCGAGTGCCATACAGTTCCAGGAGTTGCTCACCGCTTTCTGCTCTGGGCTTTACATCCCACACAAAATACAGGTCGGGAGGCAGCATGGCCTGTACATCATCCCGCTGTATGATGTCGTTGATACGCGCAGTGTCGTCAATAGTATATACCAGTCCGTAGCTCAGTGGAGCCTGCAGCAGGCTGAAAAGGGGAGAAATCTGCGAGTCAAGGAGTGAATCGGCGGCAGTCTGCTCTTCTTCCAGCGGTTGCTCTATGGCCAGGGAATCATCCATTTCACCTTCCACCAGGGCAGAAAGATCGTCTGTCTGTGCCGCTTCGCTTTCTTCGCCCAGGCCGGCCAGGTCATCGGTACCTGCTACCAGGCCTTCTGCTACCAGCATACTGTTGATTTCCTGCAAAGCATTAACATATTCGCCGGGTTCCAGTACTTCTACAAATTCCAGTTTGGCTACACCCTGCAGCAGCTTTCTGACCCTTTCGGGGTTGTCCACGCCGGGAAGCTCAACCTGGATACGACCAGTACCCTGCAGCCGCTGGATATTGGGCTGAGAAGTACCAAAGCGGTCTATACGGGTTCTGAGGATATTGAATGAGCGGTCGATAGCATTTTCTACTTCTTCATTGAGGACATCCAGCACTTCCTCATCAGTGGAGTCAAAGCTGATACGGCCCCGGGTTGCGGAGTTGACAAAGATATTGCTCAGTTGTTTTTCCGGAGCGATTTCCTGGAAGGCATCGTAAAATAAGGTGGTAAACCTTTCCTGGCTGTTGGCTCGCCGCTGCGATGCCAGTTCCAGCGCCTGCTGAAAATCTTCATCCCTGCTGTTGCCAGAGAGGTTTCGGATGATCTCTACCGGGGACACTTCCAGCACTACGTGCATACCGCCCCGAAGGTCCAGCCCCAGGTTAAGCTCGGTTTCTTTTACTTCCTGGTAAGTAAACTTAGCTCCCAGCAGGTTGTAGACCGGCTGTTTCCACACAGAATCCAGGTATTCCTGTTTTTTGGAAAAGTCTACATTTCCTTCGCTGGTCATGGCAAACTCTGTAGCGTTTTCCTGCACATTGGTGGATACGAAGGTAAACGACAGATAATAAATGCATAACAGTGAAATGATCACCGTCAGGACAACTATACCGGTTTTGTTACGCATAATAAATGGATTAATAAATAGTAAATGCTCATGTGTATATTAATAAGAAAATTTTTCCCTGATGCAAGTCACAGGACCGGCTAAGGGGAATTTTCTCCTGAGTGGAGAAGAGGTTAAGCGCTATGCAGCAAAAGCTTAGGGTGCGTTGGGAGAAATAAACGTTCGGAAGAGTATTCTGAAGTAGCTACTATGGGGGAGAGGGTAATCAAGGGCAATGTTTTCCGTGATTTCCTCCAGCAGTTCCAGTTCCAGAATAGTGCTGTAGACTACGGCAACCTGTATTTTGTACACTGGCACAATGGCTTCGTAAGCAGCAGTCAGGACTGTCAGGCCATCTTCTGAGGGCTGTTCCTGATCGTGTGCCAAATGTTGCTGTACAGACTGCTGGTGGCTCTGGCTGTAGACCAGAGAAGCGCGATAACCCGTAACCATCAACATCATCACTGATATTAATACCAGTAGGTACTTGCTCTTACCTGAAAATATGTTTCGTAGTCTGTTCATACAGTTTGCGAATGCAAAAGTAGATATTCTTGGGTTAAACACAAAAGGGTAAAAAAATATCCGTTTAAGAAAATTTAATTTGGGTTAACCTAATCAAAAAGCTGATAAATATACTTCCAGCTTTTGGAAATTTGTTTGGGTGTTTAGGGGTTATGTTTAGCGTAAGCTGCTGATAATGCTTTGTATTAAATAGGCTTTTTACCTATTTTTGAAAGCAGTTTGAAGCAGAACCGCCAGGATTGAAGTGAATATCAAAACCCTTTGTAGTGGAATCAACCAACACTTATCACGAAGAAGTAGCCCATAAACTATCAGTTGATGAAATTCTGAATGATTACCGCATTGCCTGCGAGAGTAGGCATGCCAGTCTGATTGGTCGAAAAGAGGTATTTATGGGTAAAGCCAAATTTGGCGTATTTGGGGATGGTAAAGAGATCGCCCAGATTGCTATGGCTAAGGCTTTCCGCAAGGGAGACTTTCGTTCCGGATATTACCGGGACCAGACATTTATGTTTGCCCTGGGTGAAGTAAGCATCAAGCAGTTTTTCGCCCAGTTGTACGCACACGCCAGCCTGGATGCCGAGCCTTCTTCCGGTGGTCGGATGATGAACGCTCACTTTGGCTCCCGTATGGTGGATATGGAAACCGGAGCGTTATTAAGCCAGGTAGACACCTATAATTCCGGATCTGATATTTCACCTACCGCTGGTCAGATTCCTCGTGCGGTCGGTTTTGCCTATGCCTCCAAGCTGTATCGTGAGAACCCTGCCCTGCATGATATGAACAAGTTTTCGCGCCGGGGGAATGAAGTGACCTTCGCCACCATAGGCGATGCGGCAACTTCTGAGGGGATGTTCTTAGAGACTGTTAATGCGGTTGGTGTACTGCAGGTTCCGCTTATTTTGTCTGTATGGGATGATGACTTTGGTATTTCTGTACCTAAAGAATACCATACCACCAAGCTCAGCATCTCCGAAGCCCTGGCTGGCTTCCAGCGTACGCCTGAAGAGCCCGGACTGGAAATATACCGGGTAAAAGGCTGGGATTATGAAAGTTTATGTGAAACCTACCGTCTGGCGGCAGATCTGGCTCGTACCGAGCATGTTCCTTCTCTGGTGCACGTAGAGGACCTTACTCAGCCCCAGGGGCATTCTACTTCAGGCTCTCATGAGCGGTACAAAAGCAAGCAGCGGCTGGCCTGGGAAAAAGAGTACGACTGTAACCGCAAGATGCGGGAATGGATACTGGAAAGTGGTTTTGCTACCGAGCAGGCACTGGATGAGATAGAACAGCAGGCCCTGGAAACTGCCAAAAACGCTAAAAACCAGGCATGGAAAGAGTTTCGTGCCGAACTGGATGCTGATCTTAAGCAGGTAGAGAAACTGATCCAGCAGACCGCTCAGGAAAGTACACAGCAGCAGGCAATACAGGCGATACATACTGAGCTTAAGCAAACTATGGGGCCTATCCGCCTGGACGGGGTAAAAGCAGTAAAGAAAGCGCTGCGGATTCTGCGCGATGAACCTATTCCTGCCCGTCAGGTACTGATCGATTGGCTGAAGCAAAGTGAGAGGGATAACCATGACCGTTTCAATGCACATCTCTATAGTGAGACAGCCTCTTCGGCGCTCAAGGTAGATGCTGTAGAGCCAATCTTTGATGAAAACTCTGATATGGTAGACGGTCGAGAGGTTCTGCAGGCGTGTTTTGACCATATGCTGCAACGAGACCCCAGGGTATTTGCTATTGGTGAAGATGTGGGTAGAATCGGTGACGTTAACCAGGGCTTCGCCGGACTGCAGGAGAAGCATGGTGAAATAAGAGTGACCGATACAGGCATACGTGAAACGACCATTATCGGGCAGGGAATCGGCGCTGCCATACGCGGGTTACGGCCTATCACCGAGATACAGTACCTGGATTATATATTTTATGCGCTGGCTACCCTCACGGATGACCTCGCTTCATTACGCTACCGGACCAGAGGAGGGCAGGCTGCCCCGCTCCTGATCCGGACCCGAGGACATAGGCTGGAAGGTGTCTGGCATTCAGGTTCGCCTATCGCATCCATCCTGCACAGCCTCAGGGGTATTTATCTGCTGGTTCCTCGGAACATGGTACAGGCTGCCGGGTTCTACAATACGATGCTACAGTCAGATGATCCGGCCATCATCATTGAGTGCCTCAATGGGTACCGGCTCAAAGAAAGAATTCCTGTTAATATCGGTGAATTTAAGGTGCCTCTCGGACAGCCTGAAGTGATCAGAGAAGGAGAGCATATTACCATCGTTACCTATGGCGCTATGTGCCGCATAGTAATGGATGCCGCCAGCCAACTGGCAGAGTTTGGTATTTCGTGTGAGGTGATCGATGTACAGACTTTGCTTCCTTTTGACCTTGACCACCGTATACTGGAATCCGTGAAAAAAACCAGCCGGGTTATTTTTGCCGATGAGGATGTGCCGGGAGGTGCTTCTGCCTATATGATGCAGCAGGTGCTGGAAGAACAGGGAGCGTATCAATACCTGGACTCACCCCCACTGACAATCAGCAGTGCTGCCAACCGCCCCGCTTATGGTTCTGATGGGGATTATTTCTCCAAACCCAACGCTGAAGATGTATTTGATAAAGCATACGCTATGATGGCTGAATTTGACCCTGAGCGCTTCGGAGATATGTATAATTAGTGGAAATTTTTCTTTTTCCTTACGTAGACAACATTCTGTATGCTTACGGTATACAAAGCTGGTATATCCTCATGATGATAAGCCTAAGCAGATTTAAGCGTAATTTTTATGTAATTGTCAACGCTTAAGCAAAAGCATTATGCTTATGTAAAACTTTTAGGTAGTTTTGCTTCACAAACTTTCTTTCGGCCATTTGCAGTAAGCCTTATCATTTTGAAAATGAGTGAGTTTGTTACATAAAAATTACATGGCTCCGGGCAGAGCTGTGATATCAGACATTAGTTTTTTGAGCATAAAATATAAATTGCACCATATTTGTAATCCGTCTGAGCAAAAACCTGCATTGCACAACGGGTTCAATTTTTTATCTTTATGAAGATAGCAATAGTCCTCAACACCTCGTGGAACGTATACAATTTTCGGTTAGGCCTGATCAATGCGCTGCGTGAAGACGGAAATGAAATTTTCGTAATTGCGCCACCGGATCAGTACAGTAACCGGCTGGTAGACATGGGATTTAAGTTTCTTCCTGTCAGGATGGACAGCCGTGGTGTAAATCCTATGAAGGATTTTCGGCTGATCCTGGAGCTTTATAAGCTATACAAAAAAGTAGGCCCGGATATCATACTGCACTATACAGTAAAGCCCAATATTTATGGCACCCTGGCCGCCAAAGCAGCCGGCATACCAATGATCAACAACGTGTGTGGACTGGGCACTGTGTTTTTGAAAAAAGGGCTGGTATCTGTTGTAGCCAAGACGCTCTACCGCTTTGCCTTTCGTTATCCTCACAAGGTGTTCTTTCAGAACCATGATGATTTTCAGTTATTTGTACGTGAAAAGCTGATCAAATCCAGGATTGCCGATACCGTGCCCGGCTCTGGAATTGACCTGAAAAAATTTCAGCCTGACGAATATTCCGACAGTACAGCCAGCTTTACCTTTTTAGTAATCTCCAGGCTTATCTATGATAAAGGAATCATAGAGTATATTGACGCAATACGAAAGCTCAATGCGCTGGGGATTAATGCCCGCTTTCAGATTCTGGGCGCTAAAGATCCTGTCCACAAAAGAGGAATTCCGGTAGAAATCGTTGACTCCTGGATACAGGAAGGGCTGGTAGAGTATCTGGGTACCACCGATGATGTAAAATCAAAAGTAGCACTTGCCGATTGTGTAGTGCTTCCCTCTTACCGTGAAGGACTCCCGCGTACCCTGCTGGAAGCAGCCAGTATGGGCAAACCTATTATCACTACTAACACCGCCGGCTGTAAGCATGTGGTGGATGACCAGGAAAACGGTTTCCTCTGTGAAGTAAAATCGGCCGATGACCTGGCGGAAAAAATGCTGAAAATGCTACAGCTTAGCCCAGAGGACCGCAAACTGATGGGTGAAAAGGGAAGGAATAAGGTGCTGCAGCAGTTTGATGAAAACATCGTCATCAACAAGTACCAGGAAGCTATCAAAAAACTGGTGGTCAGGCATTCCGGCCAGCTGATTGCCTGATATGAAAAAAAGCAACTATACAAGCATCAAAACCAATGGTTTACATTGGTTTTTTTGTTATAAATTTGGCTAAGTATAAAAGTACAACGGCTTCTCCTAAGATTATTAAGCGTATGCATATTAGAAAGACCAAAATAGAAGGGCTAGTAGAGCTTTATCCCGATGTTTTTAAAGATGATCGGGGTTATTTTCTGGAAACATACCATGTGGACAAGTTCAGTTCGCTGGGGCTGGCTTATAATTTTGTGCAGGCCAACCAGTCATTCTCAAAGAAAGGTGTCCTGCGTGGCCTACACTTTCAGAATCCTCCTTACGCACAGGGTAAACTGGTAAGAGTGGTCAGTGGCAAAGTACTGGACGTCGTAGTGGATCTTCGTCCCGGATCGCCTACCTACGGTGACCATAAGAAGTTTTTGCTGGAGGGTACTAAAAGTAATATGCTGTATGTCCCTGAAGGCTTTGCTCATGGATTTCTGACCCTGGAAGATGCCCACTTTGCCTATCAGTGCACCAATGTGTACAACAAAGCCTCAGAGTCTGGCATTATCTGGAACGATCCTGAACTAAACATTGATTGGGAACTGCAAAAGTACGAAATTGAACATCCCATCGTTTCTGAAAAAGACCTGTTGCTACCCACATTTCAAGAGATTGCAAAGCAGTAATTTAAAAAGATCATTGATACACTCCGCGAAAAGGAACTTCTGCGCTTATACATTATTTATACTGATACTTTGTATATTTTCAAGCTGTGGGATTTACCGAAACAGGATACTGTTTCAGACAGATACCGAACTGATCCCTGCCAACGTGCAGCTGGCTGCAGCAGAAGCTGACGATAATTATACCTTACAGGAAAATGATTTTATTGAAGTAGAGGTATATACCAATGAAGGTGAGCTGATCATTGACCCGAATAATGAGATCATGCGGGAGATAGCGGCGGGGATGAACATGCAACAGATGAACGTGCGGCGCAATCCGCAGTTTCTGGTACGCGAAGGTGGTATGGTGAAGCTGCCACTAGTCGGGGATATACAGATGGAAGGTCTGACGGTAAATGAAGCTGAAAGTCTGCTCCAGCGAGAATATTCAGCTTTTTATGAAGATGCGTTTGTTATTTTGCGTTACACTAATAAGCGCGTTATTGTGCTGGGGTCAACGGGGGGACAGGTGATCCCCCTGGTGAATGAGAATACAAACCTGATCGAGGTGCTGGCCCTCGCAGGTGGTGTGGGGACACAGTCTAAAGTAGATAAAATCCGCCTGATCAGGGGTGACCTGGATGACCCTGAGGTAAGGATCATTAACCTTGCTACCATTGAAGGAATGAAGGATGCCTCTTTAAAAGTAGTATCAGGTGATATCATTTACGTTGAGCCAGTGCAGCGGATCGCCAATGAGGCCTTGAGGGATATTTCACCAATTTTTAGCTTGATTACCAGTACATTGACGCTGATTTTGCTGATCAATAATTTCAGAAACTAAGCATGAGAGACGGGCAGTTTGATATAGAAGAAGCAGGAGCAGAAAATAGCGCTCTTGAAGGCCTTGACTTCGGTAAGCTGTGGCATACCTTAAGAAAAAATATTCCATGGGTCATTCTTATATTGTTGTTCACCAATACACTGGCGTATCTTTACCTGCGTTATACCCGTCCTGTTTATGAATCTAACTCCATACTGCGCCTTGATATCAAAAGCGAGGCGAATATCCTGGGTTTTGGTAACCTAAACCAGAATATTGATAACCTGGCCGGTGAGATTGAACTGCTGAAGTCCAACCTGTTCTTTAGCAAAGTAGTGGATGCCCTGGACATGGATATCAGCTACTATGCCTACGGCAGGGTATTGTATCAGGAACGTTATCAAAACTCTCCTTTCCGGGTAGAATACCTGCTCAAAGATGCCTCCTTCTATGATAAGCCGATAGACATAGAAATCTTGAACAATGAACAGTTTGTACTTTCCTACAATATGGCGGGTGAGAAATTCTCCAGAGCCTATGAATTCGGAGAAGAAATAGACCACCCATCTTACCGCTTTGTACTTACCCTTACTGAAAATTTCCAGTCTGATCTCAAGGGAACTAAATATTATTTTATCCTGAATAGTGACCAGGCCCTGGTAAGCTATCTTTCCAGCAACATGATCGCTGAGCCGCTTAACTTTAAAGCCAACACCATTAAAGTTGGGTTTCGTGGCTATGATAAGCAGAAGATACGTGACCTGGTGACTATCATTGACTCCGTATATCTGGAGTATACCACCGAAAAGAAGAACCAGGCTACCGAACAAAAGCTAACCTTTCTGGACGAGCAGTTGGGCACAATAGAAGACCGGCTCTCTACCTATGAGGATTATTTTGAGAATTTCACCATTGACAATAAAACCAACAACCTGCAGTCCGAAATAGGTGAGACCATCGTCAAGATGGAAGAGATGGATGTCAGGAAATTCCAGATGCAGAGCACCCTGGAAGCGATCAGGAAGCTGCGTGAAAAGGTTGAAAATGAAGAACTCATCCTTACAGAGCCGGTCAGTTTTATCGAGTATCCGGAGGATGTACTGGAACATATCAATCAGCTGAATACGCTGCTCAATGAAAGGGAGCTTATCCTGTCTTCCTACAAGGAAAATACTTTTGCCGTACAGAGAAAGGAGCAGAGAATTGCCATGGTAAAGCAGGATATCCTCGGACTGCTAAATACCTATAATACACAGCTGAGCAGACAGATTGAAGAAATAGAAATCAAGAAAAATGAAATTGAGGAGGAGTTTATTCAGCTACCTTCAAAAGGAACGCAGTACGGTAAGAATCAGCGCTACTACAGCCTCTATGAGGAAATCTTCCTGTCACTCATACAAAAGAAAAATGAACTGGAAATAGCCCGGGCAGGTACTGTTACTGATTTTGTGGTACTTCTTCCGGCTACCATGCCTTCATCACCTGTGGCTCCCGAAAAAGTTACTGTCTTCGGTGTGGGTGCTGTTTCGGGTATTATCTTTAGTCTGATGTTTCTGGCAGTGGGCTATATCATGAACGATAAAATATCCAGCCAAAGCGAACTGGAAAAGCTGGTCAGTGCGCCGATATTGGGTGCCATACCATTACGAAAGCGTAAAGGCGGTAACCAGGGGCTGGTAGCCAGTAAGTCGCCTAAATCTTTCATCAGTGAGGCGTTTCGCTCGATAAGGACCAATATGCAGTTTATGGGTCTCAAAGATGATAAAAAGGTCGTATCCGTAACCTCTACGGTAAGTGCAGAAGGCAAAACCTTCGTAGCCTGTAACCTGGGCTATATCATCGCATTATCCGGTCAGAAGGTAGTGATCGTAGATGTAGACCTGCGCAAGCCTAAGGTACATCATACATTTGGGGCAGAAAACCTGGAAAAAGGCCTAAGCACCTACCTGATCGGAGAATATTCCCTTGAAGAATGTGTACTGGACGTAGGGATTAAAAATCTGGATGTGATTACCGCTGGCCCTATTCCTCCTAATCCTTCTGAATTAATCACCAGCCAGCGCTTTCATGATATGCTCGACCAACTCAAGCAGCAGTATGATGTAATTATCCTGGATACACCGCCGGTAGGGCTGGTAACAGATGGGGTACTGGTGATGGAGAATGCCGATATTCCGCTGTATGTCTTCAGGGCTGACTACTCACGCCGGAACTTTGTGCGCACGCTGCACAAACTGTACATGACTCGCAAGTTCCCGAGCCTGGCGGTAATTCTAAATGGTCAGGATACCAATTCGGACCGTGACTATACCTACAGCAAATACAGTTATGGTTATTACACAGTAGATAACGAAAAAAGTAAAGGCTTCTTCGCACGTTTCCGTCGCTCATCTTCAGACCAGGATAACGATATCTAATACTGTATCCTGGCTTCGGTCTGGTAGGTTACGCTGTCTCTCAGGATCATCTTCTGCTTACCTGAAGTAGTATATCTTATCAGCCCGGGATGGCTGCGTCCGCTTCAAGGTATAATTGCATCTGTCGCCGGGTAGTAGAGAGGAGTATCTGCCCGAAATACTGCTGCTACTTCTGTCACCTTGGCAATACT
>CAZFFW010000083.1:0-22172 GCA_964518125.1 uncultured Porifericola sp. | reverse complement strand
CCTCTTTCCTTAAAATAAGACAAGCCGATAGCTTTGCCCTCCTCGTTTTTCCAAAGTTTATCCTGAAAATAATCAGAGGCATATTTCATCACGATGTAGAGGCTGTCCCTTTCGTTCTGGGCCTCCATCTGTTCGTCTGTCATCTCCTCTTCCTCCACCTCAATACCGTAGCGCTGCCCCAGGTTTTTAATAGCCTCCAGGTAGGTCATCCCTTCGGAGTCCATCAGGAAAGTAATGGCGTCACCCGCTTTTCCGGAGCTGAAATCCTTAAAAAAACCTTTGGAAGGGACTACATAAAAGGAGGGCGTACGTTCATTGTTAAATGGGCTGAAGCCCCGGTAGCTGCTGCCCTGCTTTTTGAGCTGCACATAGTCGCCCACCACATCCAGGATATCTACCCTGGCTTTTATTTCGTCTATAGTTTCCTTTCTGATCATGTCCCAACTATGAAAGCTTTTATTCGTAAGTGCCAGTAGCTATGTTTGCATTGCTTCTGATACTGCGGCACTAACCAATGTGCAAATTTGTAGTTAAAAATGTAAACGTCAGCCAACAAATAATTTTGCAAGTATACTAAACAGCTATGGCCATCACCAAAGAAGATATCATCAAAGCACTTAGCACAGTAGATGATCCTGACCTGAAGCAGGACCTGGTAACACTGAATATGATCAAAGACCTGGAAGTGGAAGGCAATCATGTGCGCTTCACTGTAGAGCTTACCACCCCCGCCTGTCCCCTTAAAGAAATGATCCGTAACGCCTGCATGGATGCTATTTACGAGCAGGTATCGTCTGAGTTGCAGGTGCATATCAACATGAGCTCCAGCGTCACTTCTACGCGGAGTAATTCACCTTTGCTGCCTAAAGTGAAGAATATCATCGCGGTGGCATCCGGCAAGGGTGGTGTAGGAAAATCTACCGTAGCGGCTAACCTGGCCGTAGCACTTTCCCAGATAGGCGCAAAAGTAGGGCTGGTGGATGCTGATATCTATGGACCTTCGGTACCTACCATGTTTAACTGCGAATTTGAGCAGCCGCAGGTCAAAACGGTCGACGGAAAAAATACCATCATCCCAATACTACAGTATGGCGTCAAGCTCATTTCCATAGGCTTTATGATGTCGGCTGATGAGGCGGTGGTCTGGCGTGGGCCTATGGCCAGCAAAGCTTTGCAGCAATTCCTGGCCGATGCTGACTGGGGCGAACTGGATTACCTCATCATAGACCTGCCGCCCGGAACCAGCGATATCCACCTTACCCTCGTGCAGTCCGTACCAGTGACCGGGGCGGTGATTGTCACTACTCCACAGAAGGTAGCGCTGGCCGATGCCAAAAAGGGACTGGCCATGTTTCGCCAGAAACAGATCAATGTTCCGATTTTGGGTATTGTAGAGAATATGGCTTATTTTACTCCCGCCGAGCTTCCTGAAAACAAATATTTTATCTTTGGTCAGGGTGGTGGAAGAGGACTGGCTGAGCAACAGCAAGTGCCTTTCCTGGGAGAGATACCACTGGTGCAGAGCATCAGGGAAAGCGGAGACCGGGGCTATCCTGCCGTACTCAGCACTCCTGAAGGCGACAGCCCCAGCCCGGAACAGGCTGCGTTTCAAAACCTGGCACAGGAGCTAGCCCGTCAGGTGGCGATCCGTAATGCGAACATTGGCCAGACCAGAAAAGTAGATTTTAAAATGTAACCAAGTCCGATCATGGAAAATAAAGCATCAATTATTGAGCGTGTAGAGAAAGCACTGGACGAGATCAGGCCATACCTGCAGACAGACGGGGGTAATGTAAAAGTACTGGATATCAACGACGAAATGGTGGTAAGCCTGGAACTACTGGGCGCCTGCGGTTCCTGCCCGATGTCCGTGATGACCATGAGAGCCGGGATTGAAGAGGCCATCAAACGGCAGGTTCCTGAAGTACAGGACGTAAAAGCCGTTAATATTACCAGTCCTGATGATCCCCGGGCTAAACTTCCCAACAATATGGCATAAACTGCTGTCGTTTTACCGCATATATCTATCTGAATTTCTTTTTACATCTAAGCTTCTCTCCTGTGGGCAGGGCGATTCTTTAATATGCACATAGAAACCATCAACTTCAGGAAGCTGAAAGGTCTTAGCCTTTTATTTTTTTTCATTTTTATCCGCTTTGCCAGCGCGCAAACTACTGTTGATCGCTGCGGTACAGTTCCTTTCAATGAAAAAGGGCATACCAAAAGCAGTATTAGCGCAGAAGCAGTTAAACAGCGCTTTGAAATATGGGTGGCTGCCAAAAAGCAGCAAGAACTGGAACGCTCGCTGCGTACCCTCGGATTTCAGCAGGAAGAGCCCGTTCTCACCATACCGGTAGTAGTCCATGTCATACACCGGGGAGAAGCGGTGGGCGAAGGCAGCAACATACCTTATGAGCAGATTGAGGATCAGATCCGTATTTTGAATGAAGATTTTCGCCGCCTCAACCCGGACCGGGCAGAAACCCTGCCTATTTTCCAGGCAGTAGCCGCCGATACCCGCATTGAGTTCGTTTTGGCCCGGCAAACACCGGACGGTTTTGCTACCACCGGCGTCACCCGAACGGAAGGCAGCCAAACCAGCTACGGCATCAACAGCGCAACTACCCTGAGCAACCTGAGTTACTGGCCATCAGACAACTATTTCAATATGTGGGTAGCTCCCCTGGGCAGTGGCCTGCTGGGCTATGCGCAGTTTCCTGTGTCTGACCTGCCGGGGCTGGAAGGGGCCAACAATAATCCTGAAACAGACGGTGTGGTGATTGATTACCGCTATTTTGGCGGTGTAGGCAATGTCGCTGCTTCCAGCCAGGGGCGCACCACCACCCATGAAGTAGGGCACTACCTGGGCCTGCGGCACATCTGGGGTGATGGCGACTGTAGTGCTGACGATTTTGTGAATGATACGCCGCTCCAGCAGTCTGACAGTGATGGCTGCCCCTTTGAGCCTTTCAGCTGCGGTAGCCCGGATATGTATCAGAATTATATGGACTACACCTCTGATGTGTGCATGAACCTCTTTACACAGGAGCAGAAAGCACGCATGCGGATTGTGCTCAACAACAGTCCCCGAAGGGCTTCCCTGCTCTTTTCCCCCGGCCTGATTGACCCGGTGATGACGGACAATGATGCGGGAATAGAGAGTATCCTGGAACCCCGCCAAAGTGAATGCTCCGGCCTGATTGACCCTACCGTAGCCATATTCAACGCCGGGCAGAATGCGATCAATTCAGTCAGTATCCAGTTATTCCTGCAGGGTAACCTGATTGATGAGCTACAAAGCAGTGTCAGCTTACAAACGGGAGAAAGTACCAGTCTTTCCTTCCCAACCCTTGACCTGAGCCAGGGAAATAACCCCAACAATGCTCTGGAGCTTACGTTTGTCATTAGCCAGGTCAATGGTGGTGCCGATGAAAACCCCATCAATAATACCCGTAGGGTTAATTTTATCATTCCCAGCAGAGGCAGTCTCCCACTTGCCGAAGATTTTGAGCAGATCAGCGACTCCTCCCTGACCCGTACAGGCGTGATCCGCAACCCTGACGAGCAGGTAGGCTGGCAGATAGTAGGCGCTCCCGGATTTGATGGTCAGGATAACCAGGCGATTTTTCTGAACTTCTATGATTATGAATCAGGCCTGGGAGAGCGTGATTTTCTCTACACCCCGGTCTATGATTTTAGAGATTTGTCTGAGGCACAGCTGAGCTTCCGGTATGCCTATGCCCCCTACAGTGAAGATGGAGCACTAAGCCTGGACCGGCTGCAGGTGGGTATCTCGCGTGATTGCGGCGCTACTATTGATCAAATTATTTTTGATGCATCAGGCGCTTCCCTGGCTACCGTCAACCCGACCAATGCTCCCTTTGAACCTGACAGCCGCGCAGAGTGGCGGCAAGTTAGCTTTAACCTGCAGGATTACATTGGCGATCCCAATGTACAGGTAGTATTTACCGGCATCAATGACTTTGGTAATAACCTCTACCTGGACGATATCAACATAACGATAGACCGTGCTTACGAACTGGATATTGCTATAGAAGAAATACTGCTTCCGGCCCGCCTATCCTGTAACAATGTGCCAATACCGGTGATCAGTGTCAGGAACGAAGGGCGCAGTACCATCAATACTTTTGAGGTAAGTTACCAGATAGACGATTTTCCGATCACAAGTTTTGCCAACCGTGACTTTCCGCTGAACAGTGGAGAAAGTGAGATTCTTACTTTTGAAGCCTTCAGCCTCTCTCCGGGACTGCATACTTTTACGGTGATCATCTCAGAACCAAACCTGCTGGAAGACCAGGACCCCTCCGATAATGTGGTCAATTATTCATTTGTAGTGGATGAACAGCAGGATGTCATTCCGCTGGTGCAGGAATTCAGCAGCGGGCCGCCGCTGCCGGATGTGCTCAATGGTGGACAGATTTCTACCGAAACTGACTGGCAGGTGGTTAATCCTGATGGTGAAGTTAGCTGGGAAATCACGTCCACTGAAGGCAATGGCTTCAATAATTTTTCTGCTTATATCAATTTGTATGATTACCAGGAAGTAGGTGCCGTCGACCGACTGGTAAGCCCCACACTGGATTTTAGTAATGTAGAGGAAGCCAGCGTGTTTTTCAATGTCTCCTATGCACTGCTCAGCGAAGCTTACGCTGATACCTTAAGGCTAAAAGTTTCTTCTGACTGTGGGCAGACCTATGAAACAGTGTATGAAAGAGCGGGGGCAGACCTTGCCCTGCAAAGCACAACAGTAGCCTGGCAACCTCAGCAGACAGCCGACTGGCGTCAGGAGTTTGTGAATCTTTCTGCCTACGCTGGTATGCCGGATGTTCGGGTAGCTTTTGAGGTCATCAATGCCTACGGAAATAATCTTTACCTGGACGATATTGAGTTCTATACCTCGGGTAATGATCAACCAGTGGCACAAAAACTGGAAGAAAACACCTATCGGATTTTCCCTAACCCCTACAACCCCTCAATCTCTCTTGGCAACGACGGCTATCTGAAGATGGCTTTCAACCTGAGAGAACGCGAAGATGTCAGGATTTTATTGATGGATAGTCAGGGTCGGACGCTCAGTGACGCGTTGTATCCACTGACGCTCAACCAGACCTACCGCTTTGACCTTTCTTATCTGCCCACCGGTATGTATATTTTTAGGGTGTTTAGTAACAGTCTCAATACTACCCGACAGCTGCTAAAGCAGTAGCTGTAAGCAAATATACTCAGATTGGCTTGTCAGTTTTTAACATTTATTTCAAAATAAAGACAATTTTATTATTAATATATTAAAAGCAGTATATTTGCAATCGCAATTATTAACCATTTTTTAATATTTCCGTTTTCTTTCTTGGTGTCAACAGACAAGACATAAACTTAGATTTAACGATTTGTACAGATTAGAAAGCAACATCAATACCTCTTCAGAGGATTTCAGAAAACAGCAGGCATCATATAGAGAATTAGTGCAGTCTTACCGTGAGGTACTGCGCTCCACCAGTCAGCATGGTAGCGAAAATGCCAAAGCAAAGCACAAGGAAAGAGGTAAACTGCTAGCGCGAGAGCGGATAAACCTGCTGCTGGACCCCAATACGCCTTTTTTGGAGCTGTCACCCATGGCAGCCTACGGCATGTATGACAATGAATTTCCTTCTGCCGGAGTAGTAGCCGGTATTGGCATCATTCAGGGTAGAGAAGCAATTATTTCCGCCAATGACGCTACCGTAAAAGGGGGGACTTATATCAAGGAATCCATCAAAAAACACATACGGGCACAGGAGATCGCAATGGAAAACCACCTGCCTTGCGTATACCTGGTTGATTCCGGCGGTGTGTTCCTCCCCGACCAGGCCAATGTTTTCCCGGACCGTTTTGACTTCGGCCGTTTCTTTTACAATCAGGCCCGTCTGTCAGCAGCGGGTATACCACAGATTGCCGTAGTGATGGGCTCAAGTACTGCCGGCGGCGCTTATGTTCCTGCCATGTGTGATGAGGTGATCATCGTCCGTAACCAGGGGCATATTTTCCTGGGAGGCCCTCCCCTGGTGAAAGCTGCCACCGGCGAGGAGGTAAGCCCCGAAGAACTCGGTGGAGCCGAAGTGCATACCTCTATGTCAGGAGTAGCTGACCATATGGCCGAAAATGATGCACACGCACTGCAGATCTGCCGAAATATTTTTGAAACCCTACCCAGGCACAAAGCGCAGCTTCTGGAGCGGAAGCCCTCAGAAGAGCCATATTATGACCCGCAGGAGTTGTACGGCATCGCTCCGCTGAACTTTAAAAAGCCGGTGGATGTCCGCGAGATCATCATGCGGATTGTTGATGGCAGCCGATTCCACGAGTTTAAAGCCAAATATGGCACTACCCTGGTTACGGGCTTTGCCCACGTACATGGTTTTCCGGTGGGTATTATCGCCAACAACGGCATTCTCTTTTCTGACAGCTCACTGAAAGGCGCACATTTTGTAGAACTCTGCTGCCACCGGCAGATACCCCTGGTCTTCCTGCAGAACATTACCGGATTTATGGTAGGTAAGGAGTATGAGCGAAATGGCATCGCACGTGATGGTTCCAAGATGGTACATGCCGTGGCCAATGCCAATGTCCCCAAGTATACGGTCGTTTTCGGCGGCTCCTTTGGTGCCGGCAACTATGCGATGGCCGGCCGCGCCTACGACCCAAGGCTGATGATGATGTGGCCGAACGCCAGGATATCGGTAATGGGCGGCGAGCAGGCTGCCAATGTATTAATTACCGTCAAGGAAGCGCAGCTCAAAGCCAGAGGAAAGGAATTTCCGGAGGAGGAACTGGTGCAGCTCAAAGAAGAAATCATGGCTAAGTACGAGCAGGAAGGTTCCCCCTACTACAGTACTGCCCGGATGTGGGATGACGGAATCATAGATCCGCTGGATACCCGTAAAGTACTGGCCATGGGAATAGCAGCCTCTTTGAATAAAAAGTACGAGGACACCAGATTTGGCGTTTTCAGAATGTAGACAACATACAAGTGATTAGAACTAACCAGAATTTTTTATTAAAAACAATATGAACAGGTACGAAACCATTGAATTTGAAGTACAAGATGGCATAGCTACCCTCTGGCTAAACCGCCCCGAGGTAAGAAACGCCTTCAATAACTACATGATTTCGGAAATCATTGATTGCCTGGAATCCATTGAACATGATCCTGCTATTCTGGCCCTGGTTCTCAGGGGAAGAGGTAAAGTTTTTTGTGCAGGAGCCGATATCAACTGGATGAAAAGTTTCTCTAAGCGCTCCTATGAGGAAGACTACCAGGAAAATATGCAACTGGCCAGGTGTTTTTATATGCTTTATACCTTTAGCAAACCTACCGTTGCCATCGCACACGGCGCTTCCTTTGGAGGAGGCAATGGTCTGTTGGCTGCCTGCGACATTGCCTATTGCGCTGCCAACACAGTTTTTTCATTCAGCGAAGTTAAAATAGGCATTATCCCCGCTACCATTTCTCCCTACATTATCAAAAGAACCGGCGAGTTCAACGCCCGCGAACTGATGCTGACCGGCCGCCGCTTTGGCTGTCAGGAGGCCTACACCAAAGGACTGATCAACCACATCCTGAATAATGAAAATCTTGAAGAGGAACTGTCTAAACTTACTGACGAGCTCAAAACAAGCTCACCTCAGGCGATGGCCAGTACCAAAGAGCTGATCTTCAATATCACTAAAACCAGCAGTTTTAACGAAACCATAGACTACACCGCCCGCATGATCGCGGATGCCAGAGCCTCTGAAGAAGGTCAGGAAGGCATGACTGCTTTTCTGGAAAAGCGAAAACCATCGTGGATTCGTCAAAGAGAGAACGTGACCCTTAAATAATGTTCAGAAAAATACTTATTGCCAACCGGGGAGAAATTGCCGTTCGTATCTGCCGTACCGCCACCAAAATGCAGATACCTACCCTGGCAATTTATGCGGAAGATGACAAGGATTCGCTTCATGTGAATACTGCCGACGATGCAGTATCGCTGGGCAGCGGTCAGTTAAGTGATACCTATCTCAACATTGGCAAAATCATAGAAATTGCCCAGACAAACGGCTGCGATGCTATTCATCCCGGCTACGGTTTCTTGTCTGAAAACCCCCAATTTGTCAAAGCCTGCGAGGACGCCGGGATTATCTTTATTGGCCCCTCATCCAAAGCGATAGCGTTGATGGGCAACAAGATTGCTGCCCGCAAATTTGCCAGCGAAGCAGGAGTGCCTATCACCAAAGGCTACAGCGGCAGCAGGGAAGAGATCATTGAACAGGCGGCTTCCCTTCCTTTTCCGGTGCTGATCAAGGCTGCCGCAGGTGGCGGCGGAAAAGGTATGCGCATCGTGCGTGAGGCTTCACAGCTCAAATCGGCAATAGAATCCACCAGCCGTGAAGCGGCATCTTACTTTGGAGATGGGGCGGTCTATGTGGAGCAGTTCCTGGAGTCGCCCCGCCATATAGAAGTGCAAATCCTGGGTGATCAATTTGGTGAAGCTGTACATCTCTATGAAAGAGAATGCTCTCTGCAGCGGCGTTACCAGAAAATCATCGAAGAGGCACCTTCGCCTACTCTTGATCATGAAGTACGGCGGGAAATCGGCAAAGCGGCAGTAAAACTGGCCAAGGCCATTCCTTATGCCAATGCCGGCACCATAGAGTTTTTGCTGGACCAGCAGCAGCAGTTTTATTTCCTGGAGATGAACACCCGTATTCAGGTAGAACATCCCGTCACCGAAATGACCACTGGTATTGACCTGGTAGAACAACAGATCAAAGTAGCCGCCGGAAAGCGCCTGTCATTTTCGCAGGAAGATATAGCGCAGAAAGGCCATGCAATTGAATGCAGAATCTACGCCGAAAGTCCGGAAAACAACTTCCTGCCGTCTCCGGGTGAGATTAACTATTTTCATCCTCCCACTGGCGCCAACTATCGCCTGGATACCTTCATCAACGGTCCGGCCCGCATACAAAGCAGCTATGACCCTATGATTGCCAAACTGGTTGTCTATGGGTATGACCGCGAACAGTCCAGAAAAGGAAGCATCCAGGCCCTGAAAGACTTTGCGGTACATGGCATAGACACTAATATTAGTTATCTGCTGCAGCTGCTGGGTTCTGAAGATTTTATCGCCAACCGGATTTCCACCAAATATTGTGACCAGAACACCCCAGAACTGCTGAAAAATATGCTTACCAGAAAAGAGCAACTATCACCGCTAGCGGTCATTGCTGCGGGTTTAGCCTTTGATCTGCAGGATACTTCTCCTCAAAGTACGGCTATAGAAAATATCTGGAAAGAAATCGGCTACTGGCGTCTTTATCCTCTCATCAGTCTGCAATTGGAAGACCAGGATTTTGCTGTAGAAATGAGAAAGCTTGGTGAACAGTATTGCGAACTGACTTTTGAGGGAGCACTGGCAAAACTCAGGATCGAGCACAAAATTGAGGGAAAGATTGTTTATCTACTGGATGAGCATAAGTATACTGCCTATGTTTCGCAGGAAGAAGACGACCAGCTTACCATTAGCCTGGAGGGCATGACCTTCAGCATGAAGCGTTATGATCGCCTGAGCAGCAGCGAACAGATGATGGCAGAGGCCGAGCAAGCTGCCGGATCTGATCAAATCAAATCGCCCATGCCCGGCAAGGTGATACAGCTGAATGTAAAAGAAGGCGACAAAGTAAAAAAAGGCGATACCCTCATGGTGATAGAGGCTATGAAAATGGAAAACAACATAGTGGCAGGTAGAGACGCAAGCGTAGAAGAAATATATGTTAGTAAGGATAGCATGGTAGATAAGAACATGCCCCTCATTTTGCTGGCATAAGGAGAGACGGAAGTTTAAGAAAACAACATAGACCCATGTATATTACAGAGCAACACGAAATGGTGCGAAATTCCGTGAGGGATTTTGCCGAGACGGTGATCAAACCCGTCGCAAGGGAACTGGACAAACAGGAAAAATTTTCGCTGGAACTCACCCAGCAAATGGCCGAAATGGGATTGTGCGGAATGACAGTTTCCGAAGAGTTTGGCGGACAGGGCATGGACTACCTGTCATACATTATCGCGGTAGAAGAATTATCCAGAATTGATGGTTCGCAGGCAGCCACTATAGCTGCGCACAATTCGCTGGGTACCGGACCGCTCTATAACTTTGGCACACAGGAGCAGAAAGAAAAGTATTTGCCTGACCTGTGCAATGGAAAAGCGCTTTGGGCATTTGGCCTTACTGAGCCTAATGCCGGCTCAGACTCCAGAGGTACCAAGACCACTGCCCGCCTGGAAAATGGTGAGTGGATCATCAATGGCTCCAAAATATTTATTACCAATGGTGCTACCGAGATTACCAGCGGTGCTACCGTTCAGGTGGTCTCAGGTGAAAAGGACGGTGAGAAAGAGTTTTCTACTATTATTGTAGAACGAAATACTCCAGGCTTTGACGCTACGGAAATGCATGATAAGTTTTGCTGGAGAGCCTCAAACACTTCACAGTTATTCTTTGACAACTGTAAGGTACCAGAAACAAACCTGGTGGGAAAAAGAGGAGAAGGATCCAAAATCATGCTCAAAACCCTGGATGGCGGTCGCCTTAGCATTGCTGCTATGGGACTGGGCCTGGCCCAGGGAGCTTTTGAAATGGCTCTTAAATACGCCAAGGAAAGAGAACAGTTCGGAAATCCACTGACAAAGTTTCAGGCAATTGCTTTCAAACTGGCCGATATGGCGACCAAAATTGAACTGGCGCGCAACCTGCTTTACAAAGCCTGCTGGCTCAAAGATAACGATAAGCCCTTTGGCAAAGAGGCGGCTATGGCTAAGCTGTACTGTTCAGAGATCGCCAAGGAGGTGTCTGACGAAGCAGTACAGATACATGGTGGTTATGGATTGATGGGAGAATATGAAATAGAGCGATTCTACCGTGACCAGCGCATACTGCAGATCGGTGAAGGAACCTCCGAAATCCAGCGTATCGTTATTTCCCGTCATATTGGTTGCTAAAAAGCTGAAATTAACCCTGGCAAAGCTTAATGTTTTGCCAGGGTTTAAAATGATTGATTATGCCGGAAGTTGTCAGAATCACGGAATGTCCCAGAGATGCCATGCAGGGTATCAAAACCTTTATTCCTACCCGGCAGAAAGTTGCCTACCTCAATGCTTTACTGAAAGCAGGTTTTGACACCCTTGATTTTGGCAGTTTTGTGTCGCCTAAGGCTGTTCCCCAGATGCGAGACACCGCCGAGGTACTTAGTCAACTTCACCTTGCTGACACTGATACGGACCTGCTGGCAATAGTCGGGAATATGCGCGGCGCAGAAGAAGCCTGTAAACATCCGGAAATACGCTACCTGGGTTTTCCTTTTTCCTTCTCACCTACTTTTCTGGCAAGGAATATCAAAAGTACGGTGGAACAGTCATTTGAGATGGTAAGGCAGATGCTGGAACTAAGCGGTCAGCATGATAAAGACCTCCGGGTGTATATTTCAATGGCATTTGGGAATCCCTACGGAGATGAATGGACGGCAGAAATGCTGCTCCACTGGGTAGATCAGCTCCATTGGTCAGGCGTAAGGCACATAGCCCTGGCCGATACCACAGGGATGGGGCAGGCGTCAACCATAGGCTCTGTTTTTCAGAATATCGTCCCGGCTTACGGTGAAGTGAAGTTTGGCCTTCACCTGCATACCACCTCTGTTGACTGGTATGAAAAAATTGATGCTGCCTATCAGCATGGCTGCAGGCATTATGATGGTGTACTCAATGGCCTGGGGGGCTGCCCCATGGCTGGTCCGGAACTGGTGGGCAACATCAGAACAGCCGACATGCTGGCATATTTTGAGGAGCAGGGGGCCCACACCGGTATTCATCATGCAGCCTTTGAAGAGGCCCGGCAGCTAGCGCAGCGCATCATGCCCTGAAGCAGCATTATTTCCTGCTGATTTCCTTACATTTTTCTTCCTATAAAATTATCTGTCCGGATTATGGTAACTTTTTTGCTGTGTTTTAAAAGGGATTAAATTTGCCCGCAAAAACCACAAAATGAAAAAAACGATTGCCGTAACCTCAGGAGGTACTTCCAGCGAGTATGTCGTATCAATGAAAAGTGCCACCACCATCCTGGAATGCATTGACAGAAACCAGTACACTCCCTACCAGGTTGTCATTAGCAAAGAAGGCTGGTTTGCGATGGCCGATGGCCAGCAGTATCCTATCAACAAGGATAATTTTTCTTTTTCACTGGATGGCAGAGAAATTAAATTTGACTTTGCGTATAATACCATCCATGGTACTCCCGGTGAGGACGGTAAGATTCAGGGCTATTTTGACCTGCTCGGCATACCCTACTCCGGCTGCGATGTGATCACCAGTTCTATTACTTTTAATAAAAACCTCTGCAAAAGGATTGTGGCAAGTTATGGCATTACTACTCCTCAATCAGTCATGCTGAACCAGCAGATGCAGTATGATATAGTGCAGATGAGCCAGGAACTGAGCTTCCCCTGTTTTGTAAAACCTAATAACGGAGGCTCCAGCTTTGGTGCCAGTAAAGTAGACGAAGCCTCTCAGCTGGAGGCCGCCATCCAGCTGGCGTTTGAGCATGACAAAGAAGTGCTGATTGAAGAATACATCAAAGGTACCGAGATGACTTGTGGTGTTTTTCTACAGAATGGCCAGGCCAAAGCCCTGCCGATCACCGAAATTGTCTCTAAAAATGCTTTCTTTGACTACAAAGCAAAGTACGAGGGAGCATCCGAAGAAATCACACCTGCCAGAATCAGTCCCGAACAAACTGACGTATGTCAGAAACTTTCTGAGAACATTTATACTTTACTCAATTGCAAAGGTCTGGCGCGCATAGACTATTTGCTCAAAGATGGCGTTTTCTATTTTATTGAGGTCAATACTACACCCGGCTTCTCCAGAGAGAGCATTATTCCGCAGCAGATCAGGGCTGCCGGCCTCAATATCAACGAAATCGTAAATCAGCAGATCAATATTTAAGCAGGCAACAAACCACAAAGAAATCCGAATCATGAATCTGTTCAAGGTCAATTCTGTCAAAGATGTGTTAATTCACCTGGGCATCGTCATCGCCCTGCTAGTGACTATATTTGTGCTATTTTTCTATGTATACCTTCCCGGTGTTACCAATCATGGAGAAACCGTTACGGTACCCGACATGGAGGGGATACACATCGATGATGTTGATGAATTTCTTACAAAAAGAAACCTACGATTTGAAGTTTTGAGAGATTCAGGGTTCACTGCTGAGTTTGAACCCCTGACCATACTAAAGCAGTACCCCAACCCGGGCTCCAAGGTGAAAGAAAACAGGAAAGTATTCCTGACATTGAACGCCACCAATCCTCCCAAAGTCAAGATGCCTGACCTGGTAGACGGATCGGTTAAAAATGCCCAACTGGTACTGGAGAGCTACGGACTTAATATGGGTAATATCAGATACGTGCCCGACCTGGCACAAAATGCGGTGCTGGAGCAGAACTATGAAGGCGGGACCATTGAACCGGGTACTTTCCTGCCCAAAGGCTCTAAAATTGACCTGGTAGTTGGTGATGGACTTGGTAACACAGTACTGGAGGTGCCTGATGTAAAAGGCATGGACCTGGAAGAAGCTGAGTTTATCATCGTAGGCTCCGGCCTCAAACTGGGAAGTGTACTGTTTCAGGATCCAGCCCTGGCGGGTCAGGATGCCAGCGAAGTAGTTGAAAATGCCTCACCAGGACAAAAATATGTGGTATCCCGCCAAAATCCCACTTCGGAACGTAAAGTAAGAATTGGTGAGGAGATTGATATCTGGCTTGAGCTGTTGGGTGAGCAGGAAGACAGTATTCTGGATGAAGCCGATGAAGAAGAAAGCCCCGATATAAGCGAAACAGAGTTATAAAAACCTTGCTACACTATCTGACTAAGTTTTTTGGAGTATGTATTACCATTAACCTGTGCTGGGGAATAAGTACCGGCCTGGCGCAGGTTCAATCTGAATCAGTCTGGAAAATCTACGGCCATACAAATACCGTTAATAAATACCCTCAGGCCCGTATAGCAGCGAATGATACCTTACGCCTGCCATTCTGGGACGATTTTTCTTATGCGGATAGTGGTACCCTGGGCGACAATGTTTTCCGCCCCGCGCCTGACAGATGGGGGCCTGGCAGCGAAACGGTCAGGGTAAACACAGGACTGAATATCAATCCGCCGACTGTCGGGATCGCTACTTTTGACGGTGTAAATGCTGATGGGGCTCCTCACAGTAATGTCAGCACCAATAACGGGCTGGCGGATTCCCTGGTTTCCAAACCAATAGATCTATCCCTGGTGCCTCAGGCAGCAAGAGGCTCAGTGTGGTTCAGCTTTTTCTGGCAGCAATCCGGGCTGGGCGAGTTTCCCGATGCGGAAGATTCTATTCGGCTACAGTTCAAAAACGCCCAGAACCAGTGGATCACCCAATGGGTACAGCAGGGCGGCGATACGCTCAATACTGCTGCATTTGAGCAGGAAATGATCCAACTAATCAACCCCGGTTTTTTTCATGCGGGTTTCCAATTCAGATTTCAGTCCTTTAACCGTCTATCAGGTGCATTTGATACCTGGAATATTGATTACATTTTCCTCAATAGTGGCAGAACAGCCTCAAATACTGCTTACCTGGACCGTGCTCTGACCAGCCTGCCCACTTCGCCCCTGGGCGAATTCACTGCTGTACCCAAAACGCAGTTTGAGGCTTTGCCCGAACGCTACATTGGAACCTCCAGTGTGGGTTTTTATAACCTGAATGTACAGCTACAACCGGTTCGTTTTTCAGCATTGGTCAGAAATGCGGCTAGTGGCGAGCTTATCCAGCTATTGAATGACGACCTCGCTCTTAGCCCTATTCCCTCTGGTTTTGATAGGCGTGAGATTACCGCTAGTCCCCTTGACCCCACCCTTATTAGTACTTCAGATGACTCTGTTTACCTTGAAACTGAGTTTCATATTACTTCAGGGGATAATTTTCTCATTGAAAAAATCACTGCGGGAGATACCCTTTTTTTTCCTAATGTGGATTTCAGGGTCAATGATACAGTGAGAGCCACTTATGCTATCCACGACTTTTTTGCGTATGATGATGGAGAAGCCGAGTTTGGCGTTGAGCTTAACCAGAATGGTGGTAAAGTAGCTTACCAGTTTGAAGCACCAGCCAGAGATCTGCTCACCCATGTGGACATATATTTTCCTGCGCTAAACCGGAATACGCAGTCGCTCCCCTTTCGCCTGCTGATCTGGGAAAGACTGGAAGACACACTGGGGCGGGAAGTTGTGCTACGGACAGAGCAGGCGCAGGTGAGCAGCAGCCAGGTATTGAATGAGTTCACCCGCTACGAATTATCTTCACCGGTTATAGTAGAAGATACCTTTTATGTGGGATATGAGCAGCAGGGAGAAACTTTTGTAGCCCTTGGTCTGGATAAAAATACTAACAGCAGCAACAAGATTTACTTCAACGTAGCCGGAGCCTGGGACCAGAATGATGACCTGGCAGGTAGCCTAATGATCAGGCCTGTTTTTGACAGGAAGCGTCTGGATGATATCGTGACCGATGTGGAAGACCCCATAAAGAGCCAGGAGGAACTGCTGATTTACCCCAATCCCAACCAGGGCAGCTTCAGGGTCAACCTGCCTTTTGAACAGCTGGAAGTATTTTCACTAAGCGGCCAGCGGCTTATGGCCGTAAAAGGTAACGGTAAGCAGGATAGCCTGCTGACAACATCACTTCCTCCGGCAGTGTACCTGTTTAGGTTTATGCTGCAGGGTGAGACTGTGGTCAGGAAGGTTATTATCCGATAGCGACCTTATAACTTAAAAATCAGCTGCGTCCTGACCTGCGTCCTACTGTTGCCGCTGATTTCGTCCAGACCGCTACCCACCGTATCCCGGTCATCATACATCGTCTGTCCCCATCGTAGCCAGGCGCTTAGGTGGCGATTGACCTTATACCGCAGCATCAGATAATAGCGAATACCTCTGCCCGAGTAGGCCGGCACAGAAAAAGTATACAGGAGATCATTTTCATAGATATACTGCCGGTTCAAAAAATCATCAGTATTGATCAGCGCCATACGGGCATCAGCTTTCCACCTGCCAAAGTTATAGCTTACATCCTGTGCGACCACCCAGCCCCTGCTTAGAGAATCTGATATGATAAAGTCACTGGACTGAATCCTGGTTCGCAGCCTTAGGGCCTCATTTGGCCTATGATCCAGGTTAAACATCAGGTTTTGACGGTCTCCCTCTCTTACGACCCGGAAGGCAAGCGTATCAGCAGAAACATTGATCCCTTTTTGTTCTCTTCGGTACTGGGCCGTTAGCTCTGTTTGACGGTTGACCTGATAATGCGCTCTGACCAGGTACTCATACCCCTGAGAAGGCGCATCCACGCGGAAGCGCAGCCACCCAAAACGGAACATGTCATAGTAGGCACCAACCTTTAATCTGGCAAGAGGCTCAAGTTGCAGTCCCCAGTAAAAGCCCTCCTCATTCCTGTTGAGAGAACTTTCTCCGAATGCATTGCCGTATGGGTTGTGGAAGCCTGCTGAATATTTCCGGTAAAGCCATACACTTTCCAGGTATGAATTCAGGACACCATTGACCCCGGCCAGCATCCCCCACTCCTGTCCGCCGGCGTATGCCAGTTCTGCAAAAGTATTCCAGTGCCCTAACTGGTAAGAGAAGTAGCTGCTACCCATTTGATGGTGATCCCCCCGAAATTCGGTGACCCGATATAAGGCCCCGGCAGGTATTCTCGGAACAGACAGGGAAGAATGCATGAAATTGATGCCAGCCTGTAAATTCTGTAGCGGGCCAGAATAGTGCAGGTTTCCTCCGATAACATCTTCTTTCAGCTGCCGGCGTAGCTGCATTTCTGAAGGAGAGCGATGCAAGCCGGTCAGGTCAAAAGTGCGAAAGTACGTTTGTCCGGAGGCACTATCATAGCGCAGCCGTGCATGCCTGGCTGCGGAAGAATAAAAAACTGTCAGCTTTAGCGGCTGATTTTTTAGCGGTATCTTCCAACTGGCGGCTAATCCTCTGAAAAAGCCACTTTCAGTGGCAGAGGTATACGGCCTTACTCCCTGCTGACTTCGGCCGACAGCACGCACCGTCATGGCGCCTTTGCCCAAGCCCAGACCACTGCCAAACACCAACTGCTGTCCGGCCTGCAGGTTAAAGTCTCCAATAATTAGCTGGTCAAAAGGTCCGACATTTTCTATTTGGGCATGAGCAGAGAAAAAATCAGCACCATATTTTCGCTGCTCAGGGTGCCAGTCCAGGCTTTCTCCTGCATCTTTTTCCATCGTAAAGCCCACACTGATACTCCCGGGCTGGGAGATCCTCATTCTCACATACAGCTGATCAGCACTGCCTGGATAATAATTGTAGCCTTGGCGATCGGTAAGGGTATCTCTGAGTAGGAATCCTTTCTGTTGCTCAAGAATTCGGGACTGCCTGAGTATCAGGTAACGGTTTGATGCCTTATTCAATCGCTGGATCAATGCCAGATTGCGGCTTTCCAATGCCCTAATTTCCACAAAAAGGAGCAGCTTATCTATGCTCTCACGGTCCATTGCCGGCACATGTGCCAACTCATATTTGGTAAGGAAGAGCCCATAGTAGTTGCGATAATGGATGATATTGTTGATCTGACGGTCAGTAAGAAAGAAGAACTGACGTAAGTCTTCAGCGCTTGCCGCATTCAGGTTCAGCGGCTCCTGGTAAAATTGTATCAGGTTTTCATAAAGCTGCTCTACTTCAACATCCTCTTCGTATTGCGCTGGCAGGATATTTTCCAGCAAAGACTCCACTGCCTCAGTGGGTGCATTCTGTGCCCTGGCTATATAGACAGTACATGCCATATACATGCAGCACAAAAATGCCTGGAATTGCTTAGTTGTCATGTTTGCGGAGTTTGTAGGCCATCCCTATATGCTGCGAAATTCCCAGTACGGCATGTGTTTCCAGTGCATAGTCTACAATGACCACGCTATGCTCCAACCCCATTCCCAGGAAGAACCTACCTTCTGTTCCGGTGTTAAATCCGCTTCGGAAGGTGATGTGCTTTAGCGGCTGGTAAGCCATACCGGCCTTAAACTGGGGTCGCTTTTCCAGATCATACGCAAGCTCACTTAGGACAGTGAGTTTTTTGTCAGGCTCATACCTGAAGCCCAGGCTTAAGATCGTAGGTATTCGCTCTCCGGTTTCTCTGGAAACTTTAGCCTGGTTAATATTTGTGAGTTGCATGCCAAACGCGAGTTCGGGCAGCAGTTGGGCCATACCTCCAAAATCTACTGCAGTAGCATAGCGGGTATCAGTTCCCTCGGTATGATACTGATACTGGTTAAGTCTCAGTCCGGCAGCAAACTGACTTATCTGATGTCCCATCGTAAGACTTACTTTGTGCTGGCTGTAGAGCTCATCTCCAAATCGGTAAAATGAAACGGCAAGTGCTGATGACTTGAGAGGATGTAAGTAAGCTGCTGAAATTGAATGCAAACCTTCAGAAAGACCGTATCTGTTTTCATATCCAACCAGTATCTGCGGAGTGGACAAGCCATAGAGAGCAGCTGCATTTCCCCAGACACCCATCCTACCCTTCAGGGCAACATTGGCAAAGCCTGTTCCGGCTGCTTCAGCTCCCACCGACATATGCTGTGCAGACACAGGCTGCATTTGTGATATCGTAACCACCAGTAAGGTCACTAAAATCAATTTGTTGCCAATCATAAACTTACACTATGTAATTCATAAGTAATTTTACACAATTACTTTCAAGCATAATTTTAATTTTACTGAGAATTATGACGGGAGTAAAAATATCCAGCAATGAAGAAATTACTGCTTCTTGTGCTTATAGTGGCATCTGCCACCTTGAATGCAAATGCTCAGTTTTCCGATGACTTTTCAGATGGTGACTTTACGGGGGAACCTGAGTGGGGCGGCGATGTGAGTAAGTTTGAGGTGGATATCAGCCATATGTTGCGCCTCAATGCGCCTGCGGTCAGCAGTAGTGCATATCTGAGCACTCCTTCAACAGCCATAGCAGATGCTGCCTGGCAGTGGTATCATGAGATCAGTGAGAACCCTTCTTCAACAAACTTTAGCAGGATTTACCTGGTAGCTGATCAACCCAACCTGAGTTCCACCCTGAGTGGTTACTTCATTAAAGTGGGAGGCACACCTGATGAGGTCAGCCTTTACCGTCAGGATGGGAATACTGAAGTTCTGTTGATTGATGGCCTTGACGGAAGAGTAAATACCAAACCAGTAAAAATTGAGATTAGCGTAGTAAGGGATGGCATCGGCAACTGGTCGCTCTCTGTTAAACCCGCTACTGAAACCGAATGGATAGTTGAAGGAACAGCCTTTGATGATACTTACACCTCTTCGGCTTACTTCGGTATTTATTGTCAATATACTGCTACCCGCTCATCTGCCTTTTTCTTTGATAACTTCCAGGTGAGCGGAAATATACTTGCCGACAATACGCCTCCCAAACTTAAAGCTCATAGCCTGCTTTCCGACAAACTTGTGCAAATCACTTTTTCTGAAACACTGGAAAGCAGTAGTGCCCTAAATCCTGCAAATTACCTGATTCAGGGAGCAAATCCCCTGACGGTAAACTACGTAAATGACACACTCCTGCTTGAATTGTCCCAGTCATTACCCAATGGCATTTCTCAGGAACTCGTAATATCCGGCCTGACAGACCCTGATGGAAATGTAATGGCTGACACTACCGTAAATTTACTTTATTTTGATTCCCATCCGGCCGGTTGGGAGAGCATAATCATCAATGAGTTGCTACCTGACCCGACGCCGGTTAAGCTCAATCTTCCTGATGCCAGTGACGCAGAATTTATTGAACTTTATAACCCCGGTCCTCATCCTTTTCAACTGGAATCGTGGACACTAAACGAGCGGGAGTTACCTGCTTTCATTTTGTTACCGGACCAGTACCTCATTCTGAGCACTGGCAAGTTCGCAGAAGCCTATGGGCAGTATGGGCATGTTATCACACCGGCTTCATGGCCTACTCTCTCCAATAGTGGCGGGTCACTAGTCCTGAAAGATGCTGTAGGAACCATCGTTGATTCCATGAGTTACTCGGCGCAAGAAGTGGGAGAAGGTATTGCCCTGGAAAGAGTATATGTAAATAAACCTTGTGGAATTGCCACTAATTTCAAACTGTCTGTCGGAGAAAATGGCGCGAGCCCCGGTGAGCAAAACACCGTATTCAGTGACCTGTTAGATGTAAATGGACCAATATTACAATTGGCAGAAGCTTTATCTTACGACAGTGTAATTTTAGAGTTTGATGAAAAGGTCTATTTCTCAAAACCGGCAGCACAGCACATTGACATTAATGGGAAACAGTCTCTTTCTTCTTTACAGTATGTGAGCCAGGATTCATCCAAACTGCTGTTACTCACCAGCGTAGCATTGATGGCCAGTAAAACGAATGAAATAACGGTTGAGCAGGTAACTGATTGTCAGGGAAATAGTACCCAAAGTCAAAGTATTTCTTTTTATGTAGATCTTGATCATCCTGAAATTGAGGCCATAACCCTACTGGATACCGCGCAGATAGAAATCCGTTTTAATGAGCGACTGGTCAAATCTGACGCCGAGCGAGAAAGTAATTATCTGCTCAGCCCCTGGCAAATTAGTCCAGATAAAGCAACAATGCTGGACGATAGCATCAGCGTAGTGCTGAATTTTGACATCAGCCTGATATCTGAAAGCAGTTATGAGTTGCTTATTTCCAACCTCAGGGATCTTTTCGGTAACCAAACGCCAGCTGAACCCTCAAGCGGCTACAGTTTTGTCTACAGGAATGATATTGACAGCATTAATATCATCAATGAATATCAGCTTGATCTTTTTTTTGAGCAAGCAGTAGATAGAAGCAGTTTGAGCACTGAGCACTTTTCCATCGACAGAAATGTAGGTCAGCCATCTCAATTGATTGCCAGTCAGCAGAATGACCGGCAGGTGCATCTGCTCCTGGAGAAACCGCTTGCAGAAAACCGACTGCATACGCTGCGAATGCATAACATTCTTAGCCATGAGGGGACATTGCTTTCAACGCCTTTACTTCGTTTTTTTTATGACACCAGAGCACCACGCATACTGGAAATTACAGCCACATCAGACAGCTCACTGGAAATCATTTTTGACGAAAAAATATATCAATCCGAGAACCAGCCGCTGAGGCTATTTCTAGATGAAGTTGCGATAGATTTAGTGTCCTTTTCACTTCAGGAAAACCGGCTGATAGTTGAACTCGGCTCACCTTTATTGCAGGAAAAAACCTACCGTATAGGCATTAATGGATTGACAGATGAACAGTTCAATGCGACAAATACATCCCAGGTATTTTCCCATTTTAACGACCAGCTAAGCCCACAACTTGATACTGCCTTTTTCCTTTCTCCCAAGCAGGTGATGCTGGTTTTTCATGAGCCGGTTCTGCAACTAAGTCAGGATAAAGCTGCGTATTTCCAGATTAACGAACCTGAAGAAAACAGCTTCTCGGTCCGGCATTTACTACTAGAGCCGGAAAAAATCATATTAAGTATCACTTCACCAATTGATATTGAAAATATTCATATTCAGATAGATAACCTAAATGACTTAAACCATAACATGATGCCTGAGCCTATTCAGATAAGCCTGCAGAATACTGAAGCCATGATAGGCAGCATCACACCCCTATCCGATCAAGTATTGAACCTGCAGTTCAGTAGAGAAACCGGTAGTCTTCTACCCTCTCAGTTTTTGCTGGATGAAAATATCATTCCGGATTCTGTACAGTTTATCTCAGCAGGCGAAGTGAATATTTTTTTCAGTAGCAAATTCCAAAATGGTATAAGCTATCAACTCTCTTATCATTTTAATGAGAAAGTGCAGGAGTCGGTATTTAGTTACGATGATTTTGTGGCTGAAGTGAAACTTGTAGGGAATAACAGCTTGCAGATACAGTGGGAAGTCCCGGTTACTGAAACATCTGCCACCGATGTTGTGCATTATGCAGTGGATCAACATTTGCACCCTATAGCGATGGTCCATATCAGTGAAGAAA
>CAZFFW010000082.1:0-22211 GCA_964518125.1 uncultured Porifericola sp. | reverse complement strand
TTTCCTTAAACTTTTGTGCAGCATAGTCCAGGTACTTTTCTTCCTCCAGCGCACTGCCGACAAAAGCCACCAGCTTGATCCTTTTAGCATGCCAGTTGCCGTGAGGGGAATGGGGTTCGGATGCTATTTCAGCTTCGGCTAATCGGCGCATCCAGTTTTCTACCTGCTTCCTCTCTTTTGTATTCAGCGCATCTTTCAGGAGATAATGCGCAAAAATGATAGAGACGAGTTTGTTGTCATTGATGGGGTTGCCGCTGGGCTTGAGCGTGCTGGTCCATGCCATCAGGTAGTCTCTGGTCGACTGCAGGTATTCAGGCTTTCCACTGAGGCGATAGGCCCAGGTGAGAGCCCTTAGCTTTTTCATGTCCATCAGGTGTTTGATGGTACGCTGCCGGTCCGGGTGAGTTCCCACCAGGCCTTCGTAGTGCAGGGTATCAGTGGGGCTGGGTTGGCTGTTTACTGCCTCATCGGCAGCAGCCAGCAGGCTATCGTAGCGCTTACCAACAGTCTCATTATCCTGGATCAATGCCTGCAGGCTTTGCATCTCACCTTCAGTAAGCAAAAAAACCGGGTCGGAGTCAAAATCAGTATCCCCCTCATGAAGGGAAGCAGGCAGGGAAAGCGCCGGGAAAAACAAGTAAAGACTCAAAAAAAGGCTAATCATCGGCGGACAGATTTATTATAAGATAAAAAAAAAGAGGCCTGAGTTAAATCAGGCCTCTTGCTTTGTCAGGCAACTTATTTCAGGGCCTGAAGTTGCTCCAGCAGGGAGGCAATTTTAGCATCGGCATCCGCCATTTTTTTGCGCTCCATCGCTACTACCTGATCGGGGGCGTTCTGAACAAACTTCTCGTTGCTGAGCTTTTTCTCCACTGATTTTTTAAAGCCCTGCTGGTATTCCAGGTCTTTCTGTAGTCTTTCTATTTCAGCTTCGGTATCCACCGCATCACCAAGAGGGATAAAGCACTCATCCGGCTTGCCCTGTGGGGTATTGATGATAAAACTGGCTGCTCCCTCTACTTTATCGCTGCTAAACCGGATGTCTGAGATATTCGCCAGTTTACAGATAATGCTGCCAAACTGCTCATACACTTCTTTGGTATCGCTGCGGACGATCAGTTCCAGTGGGTCTTTCATAGAGATGCCCCGGCTGTTGCGCACATTTCGCACGTTGGAAATTACGTCTATGGCTGTCTGTCCCTGTCCGATCATCTGCTTGTCCGTCTGCACACGGGCCGCTGAACTATCTTTTTCCGGCCACTGCGCCACAATCACAAAGTTATCATCACCTCTTTTACCGATCTCATGCCAGATCTCTTCAGTGATGAAAGGCATGAAGGGATGCAGTAACTTCATCAGGTTTTCAAAGAAACGGATGGTGGCATCGTAAGTCATCTGGTCAATTTTCTTCTCCTCCGGCTTCACCATTTCCAGGTACCAGGAGCAGAAGTCGTCCCACATCAGCTTGTACACTACCTGCAGGGCATCGGAGATGCGGAATTTGGAAAAATGATCTTCCACCTCTATGAGGGCCTGGTTGAAGCGGGCCTCAAACCAGGCGATTGCGGTACGGTTCTGTTCTCCAGGGCGCTCACCTTCAATCTCCCAGCCCTGTACCAGGCGGAAGGCGTTCCAGATTTTATTGGAAAAATTTCTTCCCTGCTCGCATAGTTTGATATCAAACAGCAGGTCATTGCCGGCCGGGGAACTGAACAGCATACCAGTCCGAACACCATCTGCCCCATATTCTTTAATCAGCTCCAGCGGGTCAGGCGAGTTGCCCAGCGATTTGGACATTTTACGTCCCTGCTTGTCACGCACGATGCCGGTGAGGTACACATTTTTGAAGGGTTTCTCCTGCCGGTACTCATAACCGTTGATGATCATACGGGCCACCCAGAAGAAGAGAATCTCGGGAGCCGTCACCAGGTCATTGGTAGGGTAGTAGTAGCTGATGTCAGGGTTGTCGGGTTTACGAATTCCATCAAACACGGTAATCGGCCATAGCCCGGAAGAGAACCAGGTATCCAGCACATCTTCTTCCTGTCGGAGGTCTTCCAGCTTCAGTTCCGCCTTATCGCTTTTTTCTTTGGCCAGTTCCAGGGCTTTTTCAGGTGTTTCGGCGACTACAAAGTCTTTACTGCCGGGCAGATAGTAGGCCGGGATGCGCTGCCCCCACCACAGCTGACGGGAGATACACCAGTCGCGTACGTTCTCCATCCAGGAGCGGTACATGTTCTTGAATTTAGCCGGGTGCAGCTGTACGCTGTCGTTCAGCACATTTTCAAGAGCGGGTTTGGTGAGCTTTTCCATGGATACAAACCACTGCTCGGAGAGGCGGGGCTCTACTACGGCATCTGTTCTTTCGGAGAAGCCTACGCTGTTCTTGTACTCCTCTACCTTGGCCAACTGACCGATATTCTCAATTTCCTTCGCGATCTTTTTGCGCACCACAAAGCGGTCTTCGCCCACGAATAAAGTAGCCGCTTCGCTCATGGTGCCATCGTCGTTCATCACGTCTATGGTCTCCAGTTGATGCTTCTGCCCCAGTTCGTAGTCGTTAGGGTCATGCGCCGGGGTCACCTTGAGGCAGCCGGTACCGAATTCCATGCTCACATACTCGTCCTCAATGACAGGAACAGCCCGGTTTACCAAAGGAACAATCACTTTTTTGCCCTTCAGGTGGCGGTAGCGCTCGTCGTTGGGGTTAATACAAACGGCCGTATCGCCCAGAATAGTCTCCGGACGGGTAGTGGCGATGGTCACGTAACTTTCTTCGCCTTCTATCTGATACCTGACGTAGTACAGCTTAGAATTCACATCCTTATGAATCACCTCATCATCGGCCAGAGCAGTCTTACCCTGAGGGTCCCAGTTGATCATGCGGTAGCCACGGTAGATATAGCCCTTGTTGTATAGGTCTACAAATACTTTGATGACCGACTCCGACATATGGTCTTCCATGGTGAAGCGCGTGCGCTCCCAGTCGCAGGAGGCGCCCAGCTTTTTGAGCTGCTCCAGGATGATGCCGCCGTATTTCTCCTTCCATTCCCAGGCGTATTGCAGGAATTCATCCCGGCTGATATCACGCTTATTGATGCCGCGTTCCTTTAGCATAGCCACCACTTTTGCTTCAGTCGCGATAGAGGCATGGTCGGTACCCGGCACCCAGCAGGCCTCTTTGCCCTCCATACGGGCCTTGCGGATGAGTACGTCCTGTATGGTATTGTTGAGCATATGGCCCATGTGCAGCACACCGGTCACGTTGGGCGGCGGGATGACGATGGTATAAGGTTCTTTGGCAGGGTTAGGCTCAGAATGAAAAAAGCCTTTATCCATCCACTGCTGATACCACTTGTCTTCTACAGCTTGAGGGTTATATTTGGTTGAAAGCGACATAAAATGATGATTACGAATAATAATATTGTTATCACGCTATTATGAAAATGCGTGTTCTTGCCATGGCACAAAGATATAAACTTGCTTTAAGAATGAATCTCATTTGTGAATGTTTCCATAAATTAAGCACATGCGGATACTCAAAAATATAGTACGTGAGGTGATGGGGAAGGGCAAAGATTTTGGTGGAAAGACAGTCCCCACAGTACCTCCGGCGCATCCATTTTTCAGAAATGCCCTGGCTTTTGCCAAAGGACCTTTGCCATTCATGCTACGTCAGTGGGAAAATCTGGGAGATTTCTATGACGTCAACTTTCCTCAGATACCTTTTCTGGTGCTTTCTCACCCGGATTACGTAAAGCACGTTTTGGTCAATAATCACCGGAATTACAGGAAGGCATTCTCTTATAATTTTCTTAGCTATACGTTGGGTAATGGACTGGTGACTAATGAGGGAGCTTCATGGCTAAAGCAGCGGCGCACGGCTCAACCGGCCTTTCACCGCGAGCGTTTGGCATCTTTGCTCCATGTGATGGTAAGCGATACAGAAACGCTTGCCGAAGAATGGGAGACAAAAGCCTGCTCCGGCGAGCCGGTACACTTAGTGGGGGATATGATGAAAACAACATCGGCCATTGTCGCCCATGCCCTGATGGGTACGGACGTACGACAGCAATCTGACGAAATTGTTGATCTCATGACTATCGTCAACCATCAGACTACCCAGAAGTTGGTGAATCCCCTGCGGAGCCCTATGTGGATGCCCACGCCTAGTAACCTTCAGTTAAACAAGGCAATACGTCGGCTGGATGAGATCATCTACGGAATCATAGAGCAGCGACGAAGCTCAGGTGTACAGCAACATGATCTGCTGGCCATGCTCATGGAAGCTGAAGATGTGGAAACCGGTGATCGTATGAGCAACCAGCAGCTCAGAGATGAGGTGGTGACCTTGATGCTGGCCGGTACAGAGACCTCAGCCAATGCCCTTAGCTGGACCTTCAGTCTGCTGATGCAGCATCCTGAAGTAGTCAGTAAACTCCGGAAGGAAGTAGATAGCGTCATTTCCGCTAGCCCTCTAAACAACGAAAGCCTGCACAAGCTCAGTTATACAAATAAGGTACTCTATGAATCTATGCGTATCTATCCGCCGGCCTGGGTTATAGCGCGGGAAGCGCTGGAGGAGGATGAGGTGAATGGCTTTCCTATACCAAAGGGCAGTCAGGTGTACCTTTTGCCTTTCATCGTACACCGACACCCGGAATTCTGGGAGAAGCCTAACGTTTTTGACCCGGAACGTTTCAGTGAAACACAAAGTAAGGGACGGCATAAGTTTGCTTTTTTCCCTTTTGGTGGTGGCCCCCGCTATTGCATCGGGAATAATTTTGCCATGATGGAGATGCAGGTGATTCTGGCTATGCTGATCCATCGGTTTGAGTTTCAACCTTTATCACAACTCCCGCCACCCCTGGATCCGCTACTGACACTCAGGCCTAAGGATGAGATTCAGGTGCATGTGAAGAAAAGATAACTTTATGATACAAAACCCGATTTTTTATTCCTGTTTTTTGTCTTTATTTTTGAATCACGGCAGTACCAGTGATATGCTGTAAGTATTTGATAATTAGACACCTATCCCTATAAAAATATGGCAAGCAAGCAATACAAAGTGCTTGTAGTGGATGATGAGCCGGATATTCTGGACCTGCTGGACTACAATCTGGCAAAAGAAGGATATAAGGTCAAAACTGCTACCAACGGAAAAAAAGCCGTAGAAATTGCCGCTAAATTTTTGCCAGATCTTATCCTGCTGGATATCATGATGCCGCATCAGGATGGGGTGGAAACCTGCAGGCAGCTGCGCGAAAATCCTGACCTGTATAATACCTACATTGTTTTTCTTACTGCCAGGTCAGAGGAATATTCTGAAGTTGCCGCTTTTGATACAGGAGCCGATGACTATATTACCAAGCCTATCAAACCGAGAGCTTTGATGAGCAGGATATCGGCTATGTTCAGGCGGGAAGCCAAAAAGAAGCAGAAAAGTAACAAAATTACCATCGGTAATCTGACAATTGACCGCACCAGTTACACGGTTACCGTCAATGAAGAACAGGTAAGCTTACCCAAAAAAGAATTTGAACTCCTCTATTTCCTGGCCCAGAACCCCGAAAAAGTCCACAGCCGCGATGACCTCCTGCAGAATATCTGGGGTTCTGATGTTTACGTGCTGGCCCGTACGGTAGATGTGCATATCCGCAAAGTTCGCGAAAAGGTAGGTAGTCCGTACATCGTAACGGTGAAAGGCGTAGGCTATAAGTTCGGAGCAGAAGAATAAAAACAGACATAATTTATGCTGGTCAACGCTAGGGGTGTAGCCTTCTTACTTGGTATTTCTATCGCTATTGTAACAACAGCTTTTCTTTCGCTGGTGGAAGGCGTATCTACCGGAGCACTTCTCGTTACCTTGATCCTCGCTTTTTCCTCCTCCTATATCCTGATTAATATTACAATGGAGTTTATGATCTTCCGGGAGATCAACAAAATCTACAACGTGCTGGACAAACTGAAGCGTAAAGACCTCTCTTTCGTAGGAGAGCGGGAGCGGAAAAGAGCGCTTAATCCGCTTAAGCAGATTAACGAAGAGATTTTTGAATATGCGGCCAATAAGCAGAAAGAGATCAATGACCTGAGGAAGATGGAGGAGTTCAGGCGGGAATTTGTCGCAAACGTATCCCACGAACTGAAGACGCCCATATTTGCTGCACAGGGTTTTGTCCATACCTTGCTGGATGGAGCCATAGAAAATAAGAAAGTACGGTTGAAATTCCTGAAAAAGGCCGGAAAGAGCCTGGATGGTCTCGACATGCTGGTGCAGGACCTGCTTACGCTTTCACAGATGGAAACCGGCGATATCAAAATGCACTACGAACATTTTGACATATCCCGCATCGTCAGAGAGGTTTTTGAACAGTTTGAAGGTGAGGCCGAGAAAAAGGGCATCAACCTTATCCTGAACCTCAAGCCCGGCGATCAGCCCTATGTATTTGCCGATGCCCAGCGCATTTACCAGGTGTTGGTGAACCTGATCAGCAACGCCATCAAGTATACCAAGAAAGAAGGCGCAGTGGTGGTTTATTTCAAAAATGAGCCAGATGGACTCATCATTCATGTAAAAGATCATGGGAGAGGGATTCCACCTGAAGATATTAACCGTATCTTTGAGCGTTTTTACCGTGTAGAGAAAAGCAGGTCAAAAAATAAAGGAGGTACCGGCCTGGGGCTGGCCATTGTAAAGCATATCATTGAACTACATCATTCCAAAGTAAAAGTGAACAGTGAAGTGGATAAGGGTTCTGTGTTCAGTTTCAAGCTGCCCAAAGGAGATAAAAATCAGGTTGAAGAAGATTATGAATCCACTGAAGAGGAGACTCACTAAGCTGAGGAACTTATTTTCATCTTTTCGGGTAATCATCTTCCCAGCAAATCAGTAATCAATGAAGCCAAAAGATACTTATAACGCCCAGGCAATGCAGCAGCTGCAGAAAACTCCTTTCCGGAAAATGATCATTTTCGAGAACGAGGATTATGTGGTTATCAATAAGCCACCCTTTGTCGCCACGCTGGATGACCGGCATGACGACGCAAATATGATCGCTCTGGCCAGGGAGTATGTGGAAAGTGCGCAGGTCTGCCATCGTCTGGACAAGGAAACTTCTGGTATCCTGCTGATCGCAAAAAATCCGGAAGCCTATCGTTCGGCAGCCATACAATTTGAAAGACGTAAGGTGCAAAAAGTGTATCATGCCGTCTCGGACGGGATTCACAGCTTCAAAGATCTTGAGATCAATGCTCCTATTTACGCCAATGCCAAGGGTGTGGTAAAAATCAGTCAGCAGGACGGAAAAGAGGCCCTCACCTACGTGAGTACGCTGAAAGCTTACAGGAGGCATACGCTGCTCGAGTGCCAGCCGGTAAGTGGCCGCATGCACCAGATCAGGATACATCTTTCCAGCGTTGGAGCGCCTATCAGTGGCGATGAGCAGTATGGAGGAAAGCTTTTTTATCTCTCGTCGATCAAGAAAAACTTTAATCTTAAAAAGGATACGGAAGAGCAGCCGCTGATCAAAAGAGTGGCACTGCACGCACAGGCGCTAAGTTTTGAACTATTGAATAAAGAGCGCGTTAGTGTAAAGGCTCCCTATCCCAAGGATTTTGCCGTGCTGGTCAAACAGCTAGAAAAATTGAGCTAAACTGTAAAAAGGATCAGAGGTATGTTGCATTTGACGGAAATAGCGTCTACCTTTGTGTTCTTTTTAGAAAAAGGCGAGTAAATTGGTTTAGTAAACCTAAAAACAACATAAAATTGGATATTGTAAGTTATAAAACGGTATCGGCCAATAAGTCAACTGTAGAAAAGAACTGGTACATTGTTGACGCCGGTGACGCCTCTCTGGGACGTTTGTGCAGTGAAGTGGCTAAATTACTGAGAGGAAAGCATAAGCCCAGCTTCACACCGCATGTGGATTGTGGAGATAAAGTAGTGATCATCAATGCTGATGCACTCAGGCTTACTGGTACCAAAATGGATACCAAAGAGTATATTCGTCATACCGGTTATCCGGGAGGTCAGCGTTTCTCAACTCCTCGCCAGGAGATGGAGAAATCCTCAACCCGGGTTATTGAAAAGGCAATCAGGGGTATGCTTCCCAAGAACAGACTGGGAAGACAGCAGTTCAAAAACCTTCATGTGTACGAAGGTGCTGAGCATCCTCATGAGGCACAACAGCCCAAGAATTTAGACTTAAGTCAACTATAAGCTTGAACCCCCAAAGGATCTATGGAAGTTATTAATACAATCGGTAGACGCAAAACTTCAGTAGCCAGGCTGTACATGCAGCCCGGCAATGGTACTATCACGATCAACAAAAAGCCGCTTGAACGTTATTTTCCCTCCGAAATTCTGCAGACCATCGTGAAGCAGCCGCTTACGCTGATCGAGGAAGATGGAAGCTATGACCTTAAAATCAATGTGGACGGTGGTGGTGTGAAAGGACAGGCCGAAGCCATCCGCCTTGCAGTGTCTCGCGCGCTGGTGGAGATCAACGCCGAAAATCGTCCTTCTCTTAAGAAAGAAGGCTTTCTTACCCGCGATCCCCGTATGGTTGAACGTAAGAAGTACGGACGTAGAAAAGCAAGAAGAGCATTCCAGTTTAGTAAACGATAAAAATAATGGCTTTTACTCGAGTTTGTGCCTTAACGAGCTCCTAATTGAGTAAAGCTTTAAACCAACAGAATGGAAAAATTAGAGTACAAAGATCTTTTGGATGCCGGTGTTCACTTTGGACACCTTACCCGTAAGTGGAACCCAAAAATAGCTCCCTATGTATTTATGGAGCGCAATGGTATCCACATCATAGACCTCAACAAAACCCTGGTGTGCCTGGAAGATGCGGCTAATGCGATGAAGCAGATCGTGAAGTCAGGCCGTAAGGTGATGTTCGTGGCTACTAAAAAGCAGGCTCAGGAAGTGGTTTCTGAAGAAGCAAAGCGTCTCAGAATGCCATTCGTTACCGACCGCTGGCTCGGTGGTATGATGACCAATTTCGCTACCATCCGTAAGTCTCTCCGTAAAATGTCTTCCATAGACAAAATGATAAAGGAAGAGGCCTACCAGAACCTGGCGAAGCGTGAGCGCCTGATGCTCAGCCGCGAAAGAGAGAAACTTGAGAACGTGCTGGGTGGTATCGCTGACCTTACCCGTCTTCCTTCCGCATTGTTCGTAGTAGATATCAAGCGTGAGCATATTGCTGTGAAGGAAGCCAAGAAGCTGAATATCCCGGTGATCGGTATTGTGGATACCAACTCTGACCCTAACGATGTGCAGTACCCTATCCCTGCTAATGATGATGCCTACAAATCAATTGCGCTGATCGTTAAGTATATGGGTAAAGCCGTAGAAGAAGGGCTGATTGAAAGAAAGCAGCAGAAGGAAGAAGCAAAGCTTAAAGAAGAAGAAACCAGTAAGAAAGAGGCTGACGAAAACGAAGAACTAGAAGGTAAAGAATCTGGTTCCAACGAATAGGCCACTTCTGAAATATCTCATACAAATGAACATCGGCTACTGCTTGATGTTCTTTTTTTTATAGGATTAACAGTAAACACACATTATAAACCTTAGAAAATTTTTCTGTTATGGCTATTACTGCACAAGACGTAAATAAGCTCCGCCAAATGACCGGAGCCGGTATGATGGACTGTAAAAAAGCCCTGGTAGAAGCAGATGGTGATTTCGATAAAGCAGTAGAAATACTGAGAAAAAAAGGACAGAAAATCTCTGCTTCCCGCTCTGACCGGGAAACCAATGAAGGTACTGTATTTGTCAAGAGCAGCGATGATAAGAAAACTGCCATGATGATCTCCCTCAACTGCGAAACAGATTTCGTAGCCAAAAATGAGGAGTTTCAAAAAGCCGGTGAATCTATCCTGGATGTGGCTTTCCAAAATAAGCCCGCTTCAGTAGAAGAACTGGTGAAACTCAAAATGGGAGCGCTGACGGTGGAAGAAAAACTGACCGAACTGGTTGGTAAAATCGGTGAAAAAATTGATATCGGTGCCTATGAAACACTTACTGGAGATATGGTCGTTTCTTACGTGCATGCCGGAAGCCGTCTTGGTGTACTGGTAGCGCTGGCCAATGTAGGTGGCGAAGCTGAAGATGCCGGTCGTGATATAGGTATGCAGATTGCAGCCATGAAGCCTATCGCCCTTGATAAAGACGAAGTAGACCAGACTACCATCGAGCGTGAAATGGAGATCGGTCGTGAGCAGGCTCGTGCTGAAGGCAAACCTGATAAAATCATCGACAAAATCGCTGAAGGAAAGCTGAACAAGTTCTTCAAAGAAAACACCCTGGTAAACCAGGCGTTTGTGAAAGATCCGAACATGACAGTTGCCCAGTACCTGGACAGCGTTAATAAAGGTATGAAAGTAACTGCCTTTAGGCGTATTTCTGTCAGCGAATAAGCACCATTGATTTTTCTTTCAACCCGGCCGGTGTGCCGGGTTTTTTTTTCTCGATACCCGCCCCGGATACTGCTTTTGTTTTAATTTGACACGCAAGCCAATCTTCTCATATAAATTTATATATTTACCGTCTAATAGTTGTTTAAGAGCGTGCCGTTAAATTGTTGATTTTAAGTACTCTTGTCCTATGAAGTTTGTCGTTTCTTCTTCTGCCCTACTGAAGCAATTGTCCACCATTAACGGTGTAATTACTTCCAACCCGGTAGTTCCTATACTGGAAAATTTCCTTTGTGAAGTGAGCAGCGGTAAGTTAATCATTACTGCTTCCGACCTGCAAACCTCCATGATTACCGAAATGGAAGTAGATGCAGATGAGAGCGGTAGTATTGCCGTACCGGCCAGGATACTGATAGATACCCTGAAAAACCTGCCTGAGCAGCCAGTCACATTTACCATTGATGGATCTTCTTATAACATAGAAATTCATTCGGCCAATGGGCAGTACCGACTTTCCGGAGAAAATGCTACTGACTTTCCTAAAATACCCAGGGTAGAGGATACCTATGATGTAAATATTCCTTCTGATGTGCTGGCAAGTGCTGTCAGTAATACGCTGTTTGCAACCAGTACAGATGAACTTAGGCCTGCTATGACAGGGGTTTATGTAAACCTGAAGGATGAAAGTTCTACCTTCGTCGCTACTGACGGCCATCGCCTGATTCGTTACCTGCGGTCAGATGTGAGCTCTCCTAACAAATCCTCACTGATCATACCCCGCAAAGCGCTCAGCCTCCTCAAAACAGCCCTGCCCTCTGACAGAGTGCCGGTAAGTGTACAGTTTAATGCATCTAATGTATTCTTCAAGTTCAACAATATTCAGCTGATATGCCGTCTGATAGATGAGCGCTATCCTGATTATGAGAATGTGATTCCCAAGGATAACAACAATCAGATGACCATCAGCCGTATGGAGTTACTGAGTTCTCTGAAGCGTATTGCCATATATGCCAACAAGACCACCCATCAGGTAAGGCTTAAAATCAGCGGAAATGAACTATACATTTCAGCAGAAGATCTGGACTTCTCTAATGAAGCCAATGAGAACCTGCAATGCGAGCATGAAGGAGAGGATATAGAAATAGGGTTTAATGCCCGCTTCCTGATAGAAATGCTCAATAACCTTGATTCTGATGAGATAACGCTGAAACTCTCTGCACCAAACCGGGCCGGGCTGATTGTTCCCAAAGATACGGATACGGATGAGGATATCCTGATGCTGGTGATGCCAGTCATGCTCAACAACTACGCATAGGACTATTCTGATACTGCTGATTGCCTGCCAGGACTGGCTATTTTCAGCGACAGCCAGGAAACTAAATAAACTGGGTAGGCAATTTATGGGAGCTTCGCTGCTGAGGCTGCTGTTTTTTCAGTTGCGGTAAGTCTTTTCAACGGATAACTTTTCCTGACTGACTAGAGAACTTTGCCTACCGCATCAGTTTGGATTGATGGTTTTTTATCCTGCCGGCCGCAGCCGTATTACTGATCGCCATTTTGACAGTGGCAGTCTGATTGATCAAGATGCCCGCCAAGATCTGTTGGAGACATCCCGGTATAAATATGATTTGAGAGCTATCAAACCAAGGTATTCTGTTTATAGATTTTTTATTCCCTGATTTGCCTCATTAATTTTACTGCTCCATGCCAGACGCTGACCGGAAGAAACCATCAAAGAATACATGAAATTCAAAACTATATTATTAGTACTACTCTTTGCCTTCGGGCTTTCCAGGGCACAATCCCTGGAGCCAATACGGCAGAATATTGATAAAATTTTGGAAGGCAAGCAGGCTACAGTTGGGGTGGCCATCTGGGGGAGTAATGCAGAGGATACGCTTTCCCTGAACGGCGACCTTCACTTACCCATGCAAAGTGTGTTCAAATTTCATCTGGCTTTGGTGGCAATGCATCAGGTGGATCAGGGGAAGTTAAGCCTGGATGATAAAATTACGATTGATCAGGAACGAATAGCCCTATACAGTCACCTTTGGAGTCCACTACGCGAAAAGTATCCCGATGGTGCAGAAGTAAGCCTCTCCGAGATTATTACCAACACCGTGGCCTGGAGTGATAATGTAGGTTGCGACCTGCTCTTTGAACTTGTGGGAGGCCCTCATGTGGTACAATCATACCTCCATGGCATAGGTGTGAAAGACATTGCGGTTGTTCACAAAGAAATTGAAATGCAGGCCTTATGGGATCGGCAGTATGCTAACTGGACCACCGCACGGGCGGCCAACCAGGTTTTGCGAATTTTCTTTGAAAATAAGGATGATCTGTTGAGTCCGGAGAGCCATCACTTCCTGCTGGAAGTACTCAAAGGTACCAAAACAGGTTTGAAGGATATCAGGGCTTTTCTGCCAGAAGATGCGGTAGTGGCCCACAAAACAGGTCACTCCGGCAAAAATGACGAGGGGCTTACAGGTGCGCTCAACAACATCGGAATCGTTTTCCTGCCAAATGGTGCTCATTTCTACATAAGTGTACTGGTAAGTGATGCCACTGAAAGTGAAGAATCCTGCCATAGGATCATCGCTGACATTGCTAAAACTGCCTGGGACTACTATTTGGATTAATCGGCCAGTCATGATATTCAACAAAAATTCTGGATAGCCCAACCCTTTCAAGGTGAAATCTTGCCACTGTTTTTGTATGCTGCATTTGAGATAAAACTGATGTAGTAAGGTTAAGCATGACTAACCCAAAGATAATAGCAGAGATTTGAACTCTAATTTCAGCGTGCACGTTAACGCAGAATATAATTAGGTGCAGCGGTGCATAAAAGCCTTTTCTTTTGTCTACCTTTGTGCCCGTAACACTATAATTCTTTTTGATGACCAAATTTGAAGCGCTGGGTTTGCGCGAAGAAATTATCAATTCCCTCCGTGAATTGAACTTTGAACAACCCACTCCCATTCAGGAACAAGCCATTCCTTTTATTCTTAATGCTGAAAATGATCTGATCGCCTTTGCCCAGACAGGTACAGGAAAGACCGCGGCTTTCGGTCTCCCGATCATTCAGCAAATTAACGATGAAGTTTACGAAACGCAGGCGCTCATTCTCTCGCCAACCCGCGAGCTCTGCCTGCAGATCGCCAGTGACATGGAAATTTTCTCCAAATACCTGAAGCGCCTCAAAGTGGTGCCGGTATACGGAGGAGCGGATATTGAGAAGCAGATGAAGCAGCTCAAGGCAGGTGCCCACATCGTGGTAGGTACGCCCGGACGTGTGCTGGATTTGATTAAGCGTAAGAAGCTAAAGGTAGAAAATATTGACCGCCTGGTACTGGACGAAGCCGATGAGATGCTCTCTATGGGCTTTAAGGATGAACTGGATGCCATCCTGGGCAATACACCCCAAGATAAGCAGACACTGCTTTTCTCGGCTACTATGCCGCCTGAGATGATGCGGATCGCTGAGAAATACATGCACCAGCCGGAGCAGATCAGTGTAGGCAAACGAAACGCCGGTGCTGACAATGTACAACATCAGTTTATTCCTGTACACGCCAGCGACCGCTATGAGGTCCTGAAGCGGGTAGTAGATATCAACCCTAATATGTACGGTATCGTATTCTGTCGTACCCGGAACGATACGCGCGAAATTGCTGACCACCTGGTAAAAGATGGATACAATGCCGATGCCCTGCACGGTGACCTCTCCCAGGCGCAGCGTGATGTGGTAATGAACCGCTTTCGCCAGAAGAACCTCCAACTACTGATCGCTACTGATGTGGCTGCCCGTGGTCTGGATGTTAATGACCTGACGCACGTGATCAACCACAGCATGCCCGATGACCCCGAGGTGTATATCCACCGTAGCGGAAGAACCGGTAGGGCCGGTAGAAGTGGTATATGCCTATCGCTGGTACATGGCCGCGATAAGGGTAAACTGAAGCAGGTAGAGAAAACGGTCAAGAAGAAATTTGAACAGCAGCGTGTACCTTCAGGTAAAGACATCTGTGAAAAGCAGCTGTTCAGCATGATAGACCGCATGGAAAAAGTGGATATTAATCCAGAGATAGAGCAGTTTCTGCCCGCCATTTTTGGTAAACTTTCCTGGCTAAGCAAGGAAGACCTGATCCGCAACTTTGTGTCGCTGGAGTTTAACCAGATGCTGGAGCACTATAAAGGAGCTCGCGACCTGAATGCCTCATTTGGTAGAGACAAAGACAGGGGTAGCAAAAACTCTGAAAGGAGTGTAAATGGTAGTAGCGACCGGAAAGAAAAGCGTGACCGTAAGCCTAAGAACAACGGAAAGAGCAGTGGCTTTTCGCGTATTTTCATGAATGTAGGCAAGAAAGACCACATTTCTCCCAAGTCTATCATCGGTATGGTGAACAAGCATATGCCGGATGAGGATGTAAGGATCGGGCAGATTGAGATACTCAATAATTTTTCTTTCTTTGAGGTAGACCGCAGCTACGAGCAGGATGTGCTGACAGCCTTGAGTGATGTGACCCACAAAGGTACCAACATAGGTGTAGAACTGGCCAAAGATAAAGACTGAAGTACTTCATACTTCATATTGGGTAATGAAAAACTGAGCGCATGGAGACGATCCTTGCGCTTTTTTTATGCTTTGCAAACTACAGTCTGCCCACTGTTTGGCCGCAATTTTCCAGTTCGCTGCCTTCAGCATAAGGGTTAGTGATTTCCGCCGTACGGCTTACCCAGTAAGCACCGCGGCCCTCAAAAGCCTGGGGGCAGAACTGATAGTACAGTTTCTCACCATTGAAATCTGAGATTTTTGCCAGCTTGTAAGCAGCTGGTGCCATAGGGGCGTAGGCAGACCTGATGGTCAGGGCATCATCGGCAGTGAGAATATTGCGGACGCTCTGGCGGATGATGTGGGCAGCATTGGTGTAAAGTTCCTTGGCCTGCGGCTGCAAATCCATATTTTCCTGCTCATTGCGTTCCAGCAGTTCGCGCAGCTGCTCAGCCCGGGCCTTGGCCGCTTCCGTGTCATCCTGCATCAGGGCCTCTCCCATTTCCAGGTAAGTATTCACTACGACCGATGTATGCTCTCTAAGCTGGGCGTTTATCTCTGATCCACTGATATTCACTACCGTATCGGCTGGGTCGTAGGCCACTACTTCGGAAGTGTCTACCGGCGTTTCATCAGCTTCGTCGCCGGCTAGTTCTACTTCTTTGCCGGGTGTCCTGTCACTTTCCGGGCTGCCGCAGGCCAGGGTTAAACAAGTAAAAAGGAGTAAAATAAAGGGTGTATTTAGTGCTTTCTGCATAGAAAAAAATGCTTCTGATAATGAAAAGATAAAAAAATCAATAAACTTCTTATTGTATCAACAGTGTAGCAAGCCTACTGTTTACATGAGGAAATATTACCCTTGAAATTTAGATGATTAGCAGATGTACCGTCGTATACGAGGTTAAAACTATTTTTACATCAAGCCAAAAAAGGAGAAAGGTAAAAGGCCGGAGCGGCCTACCGTCAGTGCTGGTTCACATTAAGGCAGGGAGTTACTCTTGCGGACTTGAAAAGAGATGCTCATGGCTGATAGTCTTCCAGCACAAAATCCACACCCGCCAGGCACTGGAGCTCGAGTGTATTGATCAGCAGTGGTTTGGAGACAACTTCCGTAAAAGCCAGCGGGAGTTCAGTACAAGCCAGGATGATCACTTCATAATCAGCGTACTTGTCACAAAGTTGCTGAAAGTATGCGATGAAGCCAGGCTCCGTCACTCCGGTGGCTAACTGGCTCTGTATCTGTTGGATAGCGTCACGTTCTGTAGCATCAGGTATCCCCACCCTAATACCTGCAGCAGTCAGGGCATCTTTGAAAAAACCATCTTCCATGGTAAAACGCGTACCGAGCAGCAGTACATGGCTAATCTGCTGTTGTTGCAAATAACGGATTGTCAGCTCAATAACATGAAAAACTGGAACGCTCTGTGGCAGCTCATGCCTGATCATATCAAAAGCTTTGTGCAGGGTATTATTGCAGATGATGAGCCCATCCGGTTGCAAAGAAAGTAGATTTTCAAGCTCTTTTTTCAGCAGACGAGGTATTTGATCCCAGCCGTCAGGGTATAATGATTTAATGCCGTGGTAATCAATGTTATACAGCAGCATAGGACAGGAATGAAAGCCACCCAGTCGCTGCTGCACCAACTGGTTAAGCCTTTGATAATAGAGCATCGTGGAAGGGTAAGATGTTCCGCCCAGTAAGCCTAGCTTCTTCATATAGGTAAATGTTCCTTTTTTTCTCAATGATCGTACAGCGCAGGCAAGTATACAAGAGAGCCGAGTACATTTAGGCTAATTGGAACAGAATTACTTCCAGCCAACCAGCCTGATTTTTTTCAAATCAAATCATCACCACGCTCATGTCCTTTATTTTTGTGCCTGAACTTTCTTGTGAGGCGTCTCTTCCAATGAGAGAATGAGTAGGCATCAGACGTATATGTTATTGATCAGTAGCAGCCACGGACCAAATACCGCAAATGCGTAAGGGCGGAAGACTACCGAACGAACTTCTCATTTCTCTAGATTCTTCCGCAAACAGATTATCCAGGGATATGGAGGAAATATGAATAGGGCTTTCCTCTTTTCTCCTATCTTCTATCAAATAATTCAAGTGAATAGATAGAAGTCAGAGGCTTTATTTATACTGAAGTCTGGATTAGGGAGCACAGCGAACTCTGGTTTTAGTGCATACCTGAACCGCTTACCTTTTTTTTGAGTATCTTGTTAAATGAAGCGTTGTAGCCTCTTATCCGCTGCTGCTCACACAAGAATCCCAACCTACCTACATGAAGTATACACTTATATTTTTCATAACGCTGCTTTTTACCTGCCAGGCATACGGACAAAAAAGCAGGGCCAGGGATTTGGGGATACCGCTTGACGGAAAAACTGGCGCCCTTAATGCAATTACGGATGTCAGGGGCATTGAAGTAGGGCATACGACCTTAATATCCGGGGAAGGCAAACTGTTGGTAGGAGAGGGGCCGATCCGCACAGGGGTGACGGCAGTTTTTCCAAGAGGCAAAGATTATGATCCCGTTTTTGCAGGCTGGTACAGCCTGAATGGAAACGGAGAAATGACAGGCACCACCTGGGTAGAAGAATCGGGCTTCCTCGAGGGACCTATCATGATTACCAATACCCACAGCGTGGGGGTGGTAAGGGATGCTGTGGTGGAATGGCAATTTAAAAATAATCATTTTGATCCGCTTCCCGATGAACCCGATGTATTCTGGGCCTTACCAGTAGTGGCAGAAACCTACGATGGAGACCTGAATGATATCAATGGTTTTCACGTCAAAAAAGAACACGCTTTTGCAGCCCTGAATAGTGCTAAATCAGGGCCGGTGGAAGAAGGGAATGTGGGAGGCGGCACCGGCATGATATGTCACCAATTTAAAGGAGGGATCGGTACCTCTTCACGCGAAGTACAAATTGGCGCGAACACCTATACACTGGGCGTCATGGTGCAGGCCAACTATGGTACGCGCGAATCACTCACCATTGCGGGTGTCCCGGTCGGCAAAGAGATTACTGACCGTAAGATTATCTGGGACCCGCTTAAGCCAGACCAGGACAGGGGTTCCATCATCGTCATTGTGGCCACGGATGCCCCACTCCTTCCTCACCAGTTGAAGAGACTTGCCCGCCGGGTACCCATAGGCATCAGCCGGCTAGGGGGGTATGGTGGAAATGGCTCAGGAGATATTTTTATAGCATTTTCTACCGCTAATGCAGGGGCTGCTGACAGAGAAAAAGACCAGGTGGTAGCCATGCTCCCCAATGATAAGATGTCTGTACTTTTTGAAGCAACGGCTCAGGCCACGGAAGAATCCATACTCAATGCCCTGGTGGCCGCCGAAACCATGGTTGGAAAAAATAACACCACCGTGTATGAACTGCCGGAGAAGGAGGTCATTGAAATATTAAAAAAGTACGGCAGGATAAGTAAATAACGCTATACAATATCGGCTGTAGCCGGTGCGAGCTGACTGCCTAAAATTATGATATTACAATACATAAAGATTCGGGCTGGCAGATATACACTCGGTTCCGATATCCCACACTGGTTGTGCAGCGCACGCTAGTGAGCAATTAAGTCATCAAACATTTAACACATCAAAAATATGGACGATAAAAACAATCTGGCACAACAAAACGGACGCATCATGATAGTGACCGGAGCCAATACAGGCTTAGGTTACGAAACAGCGCTTTCATTGGCACAAAAAGGAGCAAAAGTCATTATGGCCTGTCGAAACCTTTCAAAAGCGAATACCGCTAAAGCCAGCATTAAAAAAGAAATACCCAGTGCAGACCTGGAAGTCATGGAAATCGACCTGAGCGATCTGAGTTCTGTTCGTAATTTTGCCAAATCATACCAGGCAAAGTTTGATCGTTTGGATGTCCTGATCAATAATGCCGGGGTCATGATGCCGCCCTACACGAAAACTAAAGATGGTTTTGAACTACAGTTTGGGGCTAACTACCTGGGGCACTTCCTGTTAACGGGCTTACTGTTGGATACAATCCTGAAAACACCGGACTCCAGAATTGTTACATTGAGTTCTATCGCGCATAGAAATGGTAAAATTAACTTTGATGACCTGCAAAGTGAGCAACGCTATTCTGCTTCAGACGCCTATGGACAGTCAAAACTGGCTTGTTTGATGTTTACTTTTGAATTACAAAGGAGGTTGGAAAAAGAAGGACATCAGCAAACGATTTCCACTGCAGCACACCCCGGTATTGCAACGACGGAATTGAGCCGACACATGCCTAAGTTACTGTATACCGTATTGAAATATACGGTTGCACCATTTCTGACGCATGCGCCTGCTGAAGGTGCCAAACCCACGATTCTGGCAGCCATTGGTAAAGCAAAAGGAGGTGAATATTTTGGGCCAACAGGCTTCAAAGAGATGAAAGGGGAAGCAGGTAAAGCGGCATCTACGGACTTGTCAAAAGATGAAGCTATAGGAGAACGCCTCTGGAAAGTATCGGAGGAATTAGTCGGATTCAAATATTTATGATGGAGGGAGTAAGGTGAAAAGGATCCACAGTATCCTACTAACTCAGCGATTAACGGACATGCATCCTAATATTGCCAGGACCACCAAAAAATAGTTTTGCGGTGGTGAATCAAAAAAACTTTTAGCATCTTGTAACAAGCAAACATTCACACAACCTAATCAATATCTCATGAAAGAAAAGCAAAATCAGAAGTCACGGCGGGAATTCATCAAAAACAGCGCAGCCGCGTCTTCCTTTTTCCTGGTGCCCCGGCACGTACTGGGTGGTGCAGGCTTCACCGCTCCCAGCGACCAGCTCAACCTGGCGGCCATCGGTGCCGGAGGTAAAGGGCGCAGTGATATTCTCAATGCCTCAGTGAAGGGGCGGGAAAATGTAGTGGCCCTCTGTGATGTGGATTTTTCGGGCTCGGCCGCTGCTTCGGTCAAGCAGTTTCCCAAAGCCAAACAATATGCCGACTACCGTGAAATGCTGGACAAGGAAAAAAACATAGATGCAGTCACGATCTCTACCCCTGACCATGTGCATGGGCCTGCTGCGGCTTACGCCATGGAAAGAGGGAAACATGTGTACGTACAGAAGCCTATGACCCACAATATCCGCGAAGCCCGTATGCTGACCGAAATGGCGCGCGAAAATAAGATTGTCACCCAGATGGGTAACCAGGGAGGCTCCAATCCCCTGCTGGGCATGGTACAGAAATGGGTAGACTCCGGCAAACTGGGCAAAATTTCCAAGGTGCAGATCTGGACCAACCGCCCCGTATGGCCTCAGGGTGGTGAAATGCCTGCCGCTGATGAGAGCCAGAAGCCAAAGGAGCTGAACTGGGACCTCTGGCTGGGACCGGCTCCATATATGCCTTACACGCCCAAACTGCATCCCTTCAACTGGCGGGGCTGGTGGGACTACGGCACCGGCGCACTGGGCGATGTAGGCTGTCACCTCATTGACATACCTTTCCGTACGCTGGGCCTCATGTACCCGACTGATGCCGAGTGCAGCGTAAGTTCCGTCTACTCCCAGATGTGGACCGCAGACTACCATCCCGAAGGATGTCCGCCTTCTTCTTTCATCACCCTTCACTTTGCCGCTACCGACAAAAGCAAGTCTCCCATTGAGATGACCTGGAGCGACGGTGGTATCCGTCCTGCACATCCTGAGATCATTCCCGCCGACCACGATATTGGTGGCGCCAACAGTGCTAATGGTGTGCTGATCATCGGGGAGAAGGGAATTATCTCCACCAATATCAACGACAGCTCGCCGCTGATGCCCAAGCTGTACATGAACGATGGCAGTACTGAATTCGGACCGGAAGTGGAAGACAATGAAGAGCCGGAATACGGACACCAGCGTATGTGGGTGGATGCCTGCAAGGCCGGCTTTAACAGCAAGGAACATAAGGCGCTGACTTCCTCCTTTGACTATGCCGGACCTATGACGGAAACCGTTCTGATGGGTAACCTGGCCATCCGTAGCTACATGCTGAGAAAAGAAAACAGCCAGGGAAAAATGGAATTCTTCGGACGCAGGAAATTACTCTGGGATGGCAATAATATCAGGATCACCAACCTGGAGGAGGCCAACCAGTTTGTCGGCAGAACCTACCGCAAGGGCTGGGAGGTATAAACCGGCTTTTTTGGATTGAACCAAGGCTACCTGAACCGGGAGTATCTCCTGATTCAGGTGGCTTTTTCTAGTTGTTCCGCAAGACTTTTTCAGGTAGCTATTTTTTATCTCCTGCAGCAGCGCAGTAGACAAAGTAACCACAGAACGCTATTCCTTGCGACATTATGACTGTCATGAATGCGCCAAAATGCATATATTGAGGTTATAAGCTTTCAACCATGAACCCACCCTACTTACCTGACACGATCACCTACCAGTTACCCAGTGGCACCAAACGTGAAATGCGCCGGATAGAGGATTATGACATTCACTACCTGGAGAGGGGAGAGGGTATTCCGGTCTTTATGATGCATGGCAACCCTACCTGGAGCTTCCTCTACCGCAAGGTTATGGCAGCCCTTGACCCAACTCGCTACCGCTGCATCGCACCTGACCTCGTGGGGCTGGGGCTTTCTTCCAAGCCTAAAGAGGGTGATTTCCATACGCTGGATAACCATCAGCGTATCATGTCCAAGTTTCTGGAAAAAGTAGTGGACCAGGATTTTATTTTCGTGGGACAGGACTGGGGCGGACCCATCGGGCTGCTGGCTTCCATGCATCATTCCCGCAAGCTGAAGGCGATGGTGATCATGAATACTTCGCTACGGCCTCCACGCGCCGGTTTTAAACCGACGACTTTCCATAAATTTAGCCGGATGCCCCTCATCAGCGAGCTGGTATTCCGCGTTTTTCAGTTTCCTCAAAAATACCTGCATACTGCCCAGGGCGATCCCCATTCCATCAGCGGCATGGTAAAGGATGCCTATACCTTTCCCCTTCGGAAAATCAGTGACAATAAGGCGCCGCTGATGCTGGCCCGTATGGTTCCCAATAGCCTGGATCATCCCAGCGTGACTTTTCTCAAACAGACTGAAGCTTATGCTGCAGCATTTGAGGGGCCGGTATCGCTGGTATGGGGCAAAAACGATCCGGTACTTGGTCGGCTGCTCTCTGCTCACCAGAAACTCATGCCCCGGGCCAGGGTGCAACTTACTGAGGGAGGACATTTTATACAGGAAGAATATCCCGAACTCATTGC
>CAZFFW010000081.1:16401-22312 GCA_964518125.1 uncultured Porifericola sp. | reverse complement strand
GAAGATTAAGCAGTTGCCGTTTGACATTTAACCGGGATTTTTTGACTTTGAGACACTACAACCTAATTCTAACGACATGAAATCATTTTACAGGAAATCGCCCTCACCGGATGAAAGGAGGGCTTTTCTGAAGCAATCAGCATTGGGTGCGGTGGCACTATCTATCCCAAATTTTGAGTTTCCTCACTTTCTGAAAGAAGTACCCATGGGTATCGTGGTGCACTCCTACGCCAATCGCTGGAACTCCAAGCACGAAAGCAAAAAATACCCCGGCTTCTACGATGCCATCCAGCTACTGGAACACTGCCATCAGCTGGGTGGTGGAGGCGTACAGGTGGGTGTCCACGGATGGACAGCAGAGTTTACCCAAAAAGTGCGTGACCACCGCGAAAATCTGGGGCTTTACCTTGAAGGAACGCTCCGATTACCTAAAGAAGCTTCAGAAATAGCTGCATTTGAGCAGGAAGTAAAAAATGCCAAAGAAGCCGGCATTGAGGTACTGCGTACCGTCTGCCTGAGTGGTCGGCGATATGAGAACTTCAGCACGCTGGAAGAGTTTAAGCAGTTCAGAGAGCAGTCGGTCAAGTCCCTGCAATTGGCTGAAGCCGTAGTGCGCCGACACAAAATGAAACTGGCTGTAGAAAACCACAAAGACTGGCGCGCTGACGAACTGGTAGCCCTGCTGAAAGATATAGACAGCGAGTGGATCGGCGTAACACTGGACTTTGGCAACAGTATTTCACTGCTGGAAGACCCGATGGAAGTAGTACGTACACTGGCGCCTTATGTCTATTCCACCCATGTCAAAGATATGGGACTTGAAGAGTATGAACACGGTTTTCTGCTCTCTGAAGTGCCGCTGGGCGAGGGTTTACTGGACTTACCCGCAATTTTTGACCTTTGCCGAAAGTATAACCCCAATATTCGCTTCAATTTGGAGATGATCACACGAGATCCGCTGGAAATCCCCTGCCTGCAGGATCATTACTGGGCCACTTTTGAGGATTTGCCGGGAAGTGAACTGGCACGCACGTTAAAAATGGTACGCCAGCATAAATACCCTGATGCTTTACCTCGGGTAAAACAATTACTAGCCGAAGAACGCCTGGCGGTTGAGAACGAAAACATCCTCCATTCGCTAAATTACAGCAGACAAAATCTGGAAAAATCATAATCACACCAATCAAGTAGAAAGAATACTATTTTTATGGACACAGAAAAACTACCGGGAATCAAACTTTTTGACTTAAGTGGAAGAGCCGCCATCATCACCGGGGGCTCCAAAGGACTGGGACTGGCGATGGCCGCCGGACTGGCTTCGGCCGGGGCTAAAGTAATGCTGGTCAACCGCAACGCTGAGCAGGGAAAAGAAGCTGCCGAAAGCATCAGCCGTGAATATGGCACAGAAGCCATATCATTTAGTTGCGACGTTACGCAGGAGTCGCAAACCGAAGCTATGGCAAAGGCAGCGATGGATGCTTTCGGGCGAATAGACATCCTGATCAACAGCGCCGGGATCAACATTCGTGGCGCAATAGACGAGCTGAGTTCTGATGATTTCAAGAAAGTCATGGATATCAATGTCAATGGCACCTGGCTCTGCTGCAAAGCCGTGACGCCCTTCATGAAACAGCAAAAGCGGGGCAGTATCATCAATTTGGCCAGTACGCTGGGGCTGGTAGGGTTAGCCAACCGCACACCCTATACGGCCAGTAAGGGAGCCGTTGTGCAGATGACCCGCGCCCTGGGGCTGGAACTGGCTCCTTTTAACATCAATGTAAACGCCATTTGCCCCGGCCCATTCCTGACCGAAATGAACATCCCAATTGCGGATACAGAGGAAGCAAAAAAATTCATCGTAGGCGCTACCGCCCTGGCCCGCTGGGGCGAACTTAAGGAAATCCAGGGTGCCGCCTTATTCCTGGCCAGCGATGCAGCCACCTATATGGTAGGTTCTATGCTTACCGTGGACGGAGGCTGGACAGCGAAGTAAATATTTTCATTTTTTAACAGTTCTGGCGTTCGTTTAGAAATTAGCACCAGAACTGTTTATGCTTTTTTAAAAAAACGAATTAAGGATAAAGATCAGGGTGATCGCCGTGCAGGCCATAATAAAGGTGCCTATACTATGCGTCATGTAGCCCTGCTTGACGTCCATGCCAGTAAGCTGCGTCATGGCCCAAAAGAAGCTGTCATTAGCATGGGAAATGGCCGTTGCCCCTGCACCGATTGCCAGTACGGTAAATACTTTGGAGATTTCAGAATCCAGTCCCAGCGTTGGTAGCAGTGGGGCCATGATAGAGGCGGTTGTTACCAGGGCCACTGTGGAAGAACCCTGGGCGCTCTTGAGGGCCATCGCCATCGCAAAAGGCAGCAACAGACTCAGGTTACCAGCCACGATCCCGTCGCTCACCATGTCGGCGATACCCGAATTTTGCAGCATTTTACCGAATACACCACCAGCTCCAGTAATCAGAATAACGGGTGCTGCAATCAGGATTGCTTCTCCGAACCAGCCGGAGGAGGATAGTAATTTTCGGTCTAATTTGGCAGGCAGGGTAAAAGAAAGAAAAGCGCCTAAAAGCAGGGCAATGACCGGGCTACCCACAAATTTCAGAAAGCCAGTGAAGGCATTGTCTCCAAAAGGCTGGGTAGGATAATTGGCGATGGAGGCCAGCACGATGAGCAACAGCGGAATAAAGATCGGCATGAATGACTGGCCGATGGAAGGGTATTTTTTAATAGCAGTGGTCTTTTCCTCGTCGGCAAACTGCGGCTCCAGCTTAAAACGGGAAACGTAATATTTCACATAAAAGAAGCAGGGCACCAGTGCCAGTGAACTAACAATAAAGCCAAACAGGATTACCCTGCCCAGGTCGGCTTCCAGAATACCAGCTGCTGCGATGGGACCCGGCGTCGGTGGCACCAGCGAGTGGCTGGCAGTCACCCCTAGTGTTATTGCCACGGTGGTAGCAGCATAGGGCAGTTTCCCTTTAAACGACAAAGACTTATTGATCGGATTGAGCATGATGAATGTGCTGTCACCAAACACCGGTATGGATAAAATATAACCGGTAATCATCATTGCCAGCATGACCGACTTCTCCCCGATCCAGGCCAGTATCTTCTGGGCAATGACAAATGCCCCACCGGTTTTCTCCAGGAAAGTACCGATAATCACGCCCAGCAGGATCAGCAGACCAATACTACCCAGCACGCCGCCAAATCCTTCGCTAATAGACCTGACGATCAGTTCTCCCGGCATACCCGCCAGCAACCCATAAAAAATGGCACCAACAAAAAGTGCCAGGAAGGGGTGAATATCGTATTTGATGATGGCAAGAATGATGAAGGCAAAAGCCAGCAGGATAGTCAGGATGGTGAGCATGAATCGTTTAGGTTGTTAGGTTAAGTTTTAGTCTATATAGCCGATTATTCTTTTTAATCAGTCAAAATCATTCGCTTAAATTAAGCAAATAGCTGAAAAAGTGTAGTCATTCTTCAGGATTTATCTCCTTTAGCTGTACTTGTAAATGTTTTCTTTAAAGATTTATGCCTGGGCTTTTTCATTTGAATTTTACGAAAAAATACAGCCCAAAAAAGTGAAACTCCGTATATTCGGCCGTAACATGACAACCTCAAAACGTACACCTATGACATTTTTTCCCGACAGATTTCAACACAGAGTAGCCCTGATCAGCGGTGGTGCCGACGGACTTGGCAAAGCTATCGCCTACCGACTGGGTAAGGAAGGAGCATCTCTGGCCCTCTTTGACCGCAATGAAGCATTACTCAGGAAAACACAGGAAGCCTTTGCGGCAGAGGATATTCCTACCAGAATTTATACAGTTGATGTGGCGCAGGAAGAACAGGTAAAAGAAGGGATTAGCCAGGTAGCGAAGGATTATGGTAAAATAGATTTGATGGTGAATTCGGCGGGCATCGTCGGACCGACCAGTACCAAAATTACAGCCTATACTACTAAGGATTTTGACAATATCTATAACATTAACCTGAAAGGCACCTTCCTGATGACCAAGTACGTCATTGAGCAAATGGAACCTAATCAGTACGGAAGGATTTTGCTGATCGCCTCTATGGCCGGGAAAGAGGGAAATCCGGGAATGGTTGGCTACTCCACGACCAAAGCAGGCGTAATCGGACTGACTAAAGGTGTTGGAAAAGAATATGCTACCAGTGGTATTACCATCAATGCCCTGGCACCGGCCGTGATACGAACCGCCATGAACGCCGACACCGCTCCTGAACAACTGGCTTATATGAAATCCAAAATTCCCATGGACCGCCTGGGCGAACCTGAGGAAGTGGCAGCCATGGCCTGTTTCATCCTTTCGGAAGAAAATAGTTTCTCAACCGGTTTCCTCTATGACATATCCGGCGGTCGGGCTACTTATTGATGCTTTACCAAAAATACCAGCCTCAGGACACAAAATAGCTTTGTGTCCTTTCCATTTTACGCTAACAAATCCAGAATAGCCTCTCCTTTACCATCGGGAGTGGTGTAGAAGGGTCGGCCTTCAATGGTGTAATGTGTTTCCGGCGGAATACCCAGCATGTGGTAAATGGTCTGGTGCACCTGGTCAATGACCACGGTTTTCTCGGTAGAGGCGCAGGGGCGCTCATCGGCGGTTTTGCCGTAGACCAGTCCTTTCTTTACATTACCACCCCACATCAGGATGGAGCAGCCATCGGTGAAATGGCGGTGCATTCCGTAGTACTTCATGTCGTCTATGGTATCCGGCTGGGGCACCTGGTCTTTGACTTTTTCGCCCGGGCGGCCTTCCAGGATGGCATCCCGGCTGAACTCACTGGCCAGCACTACCAGCGTACGGTCCAGGTGGCCACTTTCGTCCAGGTCACGGATCAATTGGGCAATAGGTCGGTCAATGAGTTCCTTCATCTTTTTCAGGCGGGTATGGCCATTTTCATGGGTATCCCAGCCGAGAAAAGGCTCATATTCTGTAGATACACCGATGAAGCGGGCCCCTTCCTGCGTGAGCCGTTTTGCCAGCAGACAGCCCAGACCAAAGCGGCCGGTATTGTAGGTATCGTACACCTCTTTGGGTTCCTGGCTCAGGTCAAATGCCCGTGCTTCAGGCGAATTCAGCAGGCGGTAAGCCTGTTCCATAGAACGCATCAGGGATTCCTTTTGATAGCCGCTACCATGATCTTCCAGCGGGCTGCGTTTCAGCAGTTCGCGGTATAGCTCATTACGGGCTTCAAAGCGTTGGGTCGTCATGCCCTGGGGAGGACGCACGCTTTCCAAGCCACTGGAGGGATCAGGAATCAGGAATGGACCAAACTCAGACCCCATAAAACCGGCCGAATGAAAAGCCTTGAGTTCCTCACCTTCTCCTACCGTAAATCGCTGTCCCATGCTGATGAAGGGCGGAATCACCGGGTTGACCGACCCCAGTTCTTTGGCGATCCAGGAGCCTATATGAGGCGGCTGCACCGACTGAGGAGGCTCATAACAAGTGTGCCAGTGGTACTGGTGTCGGGTGTGCAGGATGTGACCCAGGTCAGCAGCGCGGTAAGAGCGGATGATAGCGCCTTTGTCCATCACGCTGCCGATATTTTCCAGTCCCTCAGAAAAATACAGCCCATCCACCGCAGTAGGAATTTTAGGGAAAGTACTAAGAATTTTTTTGCTTTCCAGCCCTTTTTCATAGGGTGCGTAAGCCTTGGGATCAAAGGTTTCAGTATGGGCCATACCTCCGGCCATCCAGAGCAGGATGACCGTATCAATAGAGGAAGGCATGCGCTGCTCGCTGCTGCAGGAACTTAGAAAACTGGCGGATGGTAAACCAACTCCCATAGCCCCCAGGCTGGCAGCCCCCATTTTCTTCAAAAAGTCTCTTCTGGCAAAATCTTCGTGTGATCGCATAGT
>CAZFFW010000081.1:0-16301 GCA_964518125.1 uncultured Porifericola sp. | reverse complement strand
TATTAATCAATAAACTGAAACTCAGGTAGCAACACCGTAGCCCACAGCAGGTCCTGCACCTGTGCAGTATCCGGCTGATCGCCCAATACATTCTGTATGAGTTTCATTTCTTCTGCAGCCGGTTTTCTGCCGAATGACTCAAGGTATAAGTGCTCGGCCAACTGCTCACTGTCACCACCATAACGGGCCAGCCATTTCTCGGCGCCCTCTTCCATCACATTGTTGAAAAAAGCTCCGTTGGTCAGTTCCAAAGCCTGCAGCAGCGTCGCCTGATCATCTCGGGAGGTGGTGACGTTTTCCCGGCTGGGCCGTCCCAGGGCTTTGAGGAATGGGTCCAGTTTGACCATGGAGGCCCGGGCAAATTCCTGCTGCCGCTCGTTGTCAAAGCTGAAGTTAACCAGCTTACCCCAGTGGCTTTCCGAATAGCCGCTGTTATACTTTTTTACCGGCTCCCAGCTAATATCGTCAAAGGCCAGTGCTGTCCATTCAGATTCGGGCTCGTTATTGGTGGTTTTCCAGTCTTCATTGGAATTTACAAACTCCTGCGAACCATCTTCAAATGTCAGGCGCAGGCTGAATAACAAACCGGCAGGATTGGGAACATTACCCTCGTTCTCCCCTTCTACCGCAATCAGGTTGCCTCCCGCTTGCAAGTGAGATTGCAGGTTTGCTTTCCTGATCTTACGCCAGTCGTTGCCACTCAGTACTTCTTTCCCATTGATGTACAGACGGAAAGCATGGTCGGCAGAAATGAGCGCATCTGCTGAAGCAAGTGACTTTTGGGGCAGGTTGAATTCATAGCGGAAGTAGCGTTTTCCGGGTCTGGGCAAAATTTCCCGTTCTACTTCTACCTCCCGGTACCAGATCCAGGAAGCTTGGAGTTCGGATGGTTCAGGATCGTAGGCCATGGAATAATAGACAGGCGATACCACCTGGCTGATGGCATCAGCAAACTGCTCGGCGCTAAGCCGGCGGCGAGCAGGGCCGGTAAAGACATAATGCTCATCAGTGAGGGCAGCTACTCTTTCGTACTGTACCGCAGGTAGCTGGTAAGCCTGAGAGGTCATAATACGCCGAATAAGGTGTTTGAGGTCGTAGCCGCTGTCGATAAAATCGGCAGCCAGCCAGTCCAGCAGGTCGGCATTCCAGGGCGTATTGTCCATTTCGTCCAGCGGCTCAATGATCCCCCGGCCAGTCAGGCGGTGCCAGATGCGATTGGTGATGGTGCGGTATAAGCGGCCATTCTCCGGCTTGATCATCACTTCGGAGAGTTTCTCCAGCCTTTCTTTCATGGTTTCGGCGTCAATGGAGCCCAGTTCAGGATAGATAAATTCTACTTCGGCCAGTTTGCCGGTCGGCTTGTCGCAGCGGTAAATTTCAAGGGTAGAATCCGAAAAAGCATTGGCAAAGGCGTAAGCCTCTGACAGCTTCGTATTACTCACAAAGCTGTTATGGCAGGAAGCACATTTTAGGTTAATACCCATCAGCGACTGCGAAATATTCTGCGCGGCCTGCATCTCGGTGCGTTGGCTGGCGTTGACCACCCCTCGCCACTGTATGCCCTTGATAAAGCCTTCTGACTCCTCCGTCGGGTTGGTCAGTTCTTTCACCATCTGGTTGTAAGGCTTGTTTTCCAGCAGCGAGTGATAGAGCCAGTCGGTGATCTGCTTGCGCCCACCGGTAATAAAACCAGTTCCGGAGTAATCATTGCGCAGCAGGTCGTTCCAGAAGCTGATCCAGTGCTGGCTGTAGTTGGTGTCGTCAGTCAGCAGTTCATCAATGAGCTGCTCTCGTTTGCTGTCAGAGGGGTTTTTCTCAAAAGCAATTACCTGCTCCGGGCTGGGCAGCAGCCCGATGATGTCCAGGTAGGCGCGCCGTATAAAGGTACGGTCATCTACCATATCCGGCATGTTCACGACTTTCTCCTCTGCGTAGGCCAGCACAATTTTGTCTACCGGATGCGACACGCCTGGTACGTCAGGAAGCTCAGGCTGGCTGAGAGCCAGTTCCGCTTCGGGGAATACTTTAAGGGAAGCATCTGCCCAGTGCGCGCCTTCGTCTATCCACAGGCTGATGAGGCGAATCTGCTCTTTGGTGAGGGCTTTACCCTTACCGGGCATGGCCTCTTCGTGTTCGCGGGGCAGCTTGAGACGACGGATGATCTCGCTTTTTTCAGCATTGCCTTTGACCAATATTGCGCCGGATTCACCACCTTTCATCACGCCTTCTTCTGTTTCCAGCACCAGTTCGCCTTTCTGTTTCAGTTCACTATGGCACTGGTAGCAGTGGTGGGCAAAGATCGCCCGCACTTCCAGGTTGAGGCGGTCCTGCTGGTTTTGGGAGAGCTCGCTACTTTTACCGGTAGAAGCGAATTCGGCCAGCAGATCCCCGGCTTTATCATCCTGAAAGCCATCCTGGTTCCAGGGCAGGGTGCTGCTCAGAAAGTCCTCTCCGTGAGTCAGGCTGGCCCCCAGATGCCCGGCTACCGTAAGGCTGATAACGGTAAGAAACAGGCTGGAACGATAATAAACCAGAGAGTCACTGCTTGTCGGACGCCGCAGTATCCAGACTGTCAGCAGGCTTAGCACAGCGGTAGCCATGCCCAGGTAAAGGTGGTTGTCCACCAGCGAACCCTGGTAATCATCCACCTGGTAGAGTACCCAGCCTACCACTGCTGCCAGAATAGCACTAAGTGTACCCAGGTATATGAGCCAGTTGATACCAGCCCGGAGTTCTGGTCTCCTTCCGTTGAGGGTGAGTAGTTCCAGGAAAAGGGCTACCACCAGCAGCCCGATGGGAAAATGTACAATGAGCGGATGCAGCCTGCCTAAAAACTCAGCGATCCAGAAAAAGGCATTATTTTCCATGAATGATATATTTCCAAAAATCAGGGACATGAGCAGCAAAAACTCCTCTCTCCTCACCTGCTGAGCAGAAAGGAGTATTTGCTTTTCAAATCATAGTTTAAGCATTTTTTTACAATAAAACACGCTAGTAGCCGGGGTTCTGCTGCAGGTTGGGATTGATCAATATTTCATCAGCAGGAATCGGGAATAAAGCCTCGTAGGGTTCAAACCTGAAATCGCCTGCCGAAAAAGGTATCCCCCCGCGATCAGTGGTAGGCTCGCTTTTCTCCACTTCACCGTAAGCGTTCATAAAGTCTGCTAGTTCTTCAGGGCTCATGGTCCTCTTCAGGTCAAACCAGCGGTGATTCTCAAATGCCAGTTCTACCCTTCTTTCCTTAAAAACTGCTTCTCCGAAAGCTTCCTGTCCCAGTCCTTGCAGGGGCTCTAAGCCAGCCCTTGTGCGCACTGCGTTAAGATACTGCTCAGCTTCACCCGGACCAGATACTTCGTTGATCGCCTCAGCCAGCATCAGCAGCACATCGGCATAGCGAATTAACGGCCAGTTATCGTCGGTACGGCCACGGATCGTATGCGGATGATTGTATTTGTTGATGTAGGGTACCGGAATCCACTCACCCTCCAGCGAGGTATAGCCTTCCTTCAGCGAAACTTCTTTCCGCAAATCACCCGCTTCATAAGCGTTGATCATATCCAGCGAGGGGGTATTCCAGCCGCCTCCATTCTGTCCGGAGAAATCAATGACAGCGCCTACCGATTCACGCGGTGCAAAGGTATAGATAAAATTACTGTGCTCTCCCAGGTCGTTGCCACCCTGGAACTGCACCGAAAAGACCGACTCCTGATGGTTTTTATTGGCAGGGTCAAACACATCCGCATAATCGGGCAGCAGCTCGTAACCTAATGTAGTCACTTCAGTAAGGGTGCTGACCGCACTGGCATATTCTTTCCTGGTGAGATATACTTTTCCCAATAAGGACAGGGCGGCTCCTTTGGTCACCCTGCCCATTTCATCTTCTGAATAAGCAGCAGGCAATGCTGCTACTGCATCATTGAGATCGTTTTCAATCAGCTCGTACACACTTGCCGCGGGCTGGCGCGCATATTCCCAGGCTTCGCTTGGTGAACTAAGCGGCTCCGTGATGATGATCACATCTCCGAAATGCTGTACCAGTTGAAAATAGTAGTAGGCCCTCATAAATTTCAGTTGCCCCTCAAACTCCCTGATAGCATTTTCATCAAAAGTAGCCTCCTCCAGCCGCGCCAGGGTAGTATTGATATTGACCAGGGCTCCATAAATACTGTTATACAATCCTGCAATATTGGGCGTATTGGAGTTGATCTGCCAGAATTCTATGGCCTCCAGCGCCGGGCCCTGGCCACGGTCGGCTTGATTAAAGTGCAGGGTTGTATTGTCCGTAATGAATTCGTTGTACTGCCACTGATTAGACACGATACCCTGCAGCTGCGAGTAAACGCCATTCAATGCCTGGGCTACCTGGGTTTCCGTCTGGTAAAAGTTGTCGGATACCAGCCGGTTTGGATCGGTTTTTACCAGATAATCTTCGCTACAGGAAAAAAGCGTCAGGCTAATGATGAAGGCTGTGATGGATAGTTTATAGCTGTTCATAGGTTTAGAAGTTTATTTTGGCGCCTAAAGAATAAGTAGTCGGGACCGGATAAGTCTCATCGTCAAAGCCGGGATTGATGCCACCTCTCTGGTTTACATCAGGGTTATTACCGGGATACTGGCTGATCAGCAGGAGGTTATCAGCACTCAGGAATACCCGGCTATTGTTGAAGCTCGGGATGGTGTAACCGATGCTCACATTGCGCACCCAGGCGTGGCTGCCATCGTATACATAGCGGGAATTGGACTCACGCTGCCATTTCCAGGTATTGGTGGTAGGTATCCATCCGTTACCGGGATTTTCGGCCGATCTCCAGCGGTTTTTACCCTCTCTCAAAATATTGAAAACCCCGTCCATATTCAGGGTGGTGGCTTCAATGTTTCTGAACAGGTCGTAGTCCTGCGCGCCGGTTACCAGTACATTGATATCGAAGTTTTTGTAATCGGCACCCAGCGTCAATCCCCAGACAAAATTAGGATGGGGGTTACCGATCTCTACCATATCCTGCGTATCATAACTGATGACGCCATCGCCGTTGGTATCTTCATAGATGTATACACCGGGAATGGCACCGTCCTGGGTAGGCGCATTGTCAATTTCCTCTTCAGTATTGAAGATACCCAACATTCGGAAGCCATGGAACATACCGATTGGCCGGCCGGGTACGGATACATTATAGGTGCTGTAAAAGCCGCCATTCCTTATCTCATCGTTTTCACCCAGGATTTCCAGTACCTTATTCCGGTTGAAGGAAATGTTAAAGTCTGCCCTCAGGTTCAGCTCGTTGACAGCAGTACGGTAGCCCAGGGCAAATTCCACTCCCTTGTTTTCCACTTTACCAATGTTGGAGAAGGTAGAGCGGAAGCCCGAAATCACCGGAATATCTATCGGCAACAGCATGTCGTTGGTGACCTTATTATAGTATTCGGCAGTGAAAACCAGCTGGTTCTCAAAGAGCGCCAAGTCCATACCAATATTCAACTGGTTTGACTGTTCCCATCCAAGGTTGGCATTGGCGAAAGCCGCCAGTACCTGACCGCTCGCAAAGCCGTTACCCAGAATATAGTTTGCCGGGTTCATGGTAGAAAGGCTGGTGTAGTTACCGATATTATTGTTGCCCGTGACACCCCAGCTGGCGCGCAGCTTCAGGTCTTCAATCAGCATGCTGTTCTGCAGAAAGGGTTCTTCAGAAATTCTCCAGCCTGCCGAAATTGCGGGAAAATTACCCCATTTGTTGTTAGCCCCGAAGCGTGAGCTGCCTTCTCTGCGAAAAGTAGCTGACATCAGGTACTTATCCCGAAATGAATAGTTCACCCTTCCCACATAAGCCAGCAGACTCCAGCTCTGCTCCGAGGAACCGGCGTCAACCCTGGCTGCAGCATCCAGGAAACGGACAATATCATCAGGATATTCATCGCCTGAAGCTGAAATATTCCGGCCGGTTTCTTCCTGCGCCGAATAGCCAACCATAGCGCTGATGCTATGTTCTCCAAGGTTTTTGGAATAGCTGAGTACCTGGTCGGTAGAGAGGTTGATTAGCTCGGAATAAAATTCGTTGAGATACGCTTCACGGGGCGGGGGGTTATTGAAGCCGCGTCCAGCCAGGAAGGAAGGTCTGAATTCCTTTTGCCGCATATTGGTGATTCCTACATTGACGGATGATTTAAAGCTAAAGTCCTTGAGGAACTTAAATTCTATGTAGCCATTGGAGAGTATATTGGTATTGTTGCGGTCGCGCTGCATTTCTTTCAGTTCCTGCACCGGGTTGGGCGTACCGAAAACACCATCCACACCGCCTATATAAGGGTTGAGTGTACCATCCTCATTATAAACCGGGTATCGCGGATCAGCCCATAGTGCTGCGCCTACGATGGCATCACGGCCTGAAGTATTGGCATATGCTTCGTCGGTAAAAGTGCCGGCGATATTCCAGCCCATGGAGATGTTGGGATTGATATCTCCCATCAGGTTGGCTCTAACATTGTACCGCTTAAAACCGGTTTCTATGATGGCTCCCTCCTGGTCCAGATAACCCAGGGAAAGCAAGGTCTTGACAGCACCTTTACCGGAACTCAGTGTCAGGTTGTAGTTCTGAAAACTGGCATTCTGGTTGAGAATCTCTCCCAGCCAGTTCGTAGAATGCTCTGTCTGCTCCGGAAAACGAAAGCTGAGAGGTACTTCCTCAATAGCAGGTTCACGACCCTCATAGTAGCGTATCCGGTCCATGAAGGCTTCTTTTTTCAGCTGGGCAAATTCGGGTCCGTTCATCATTTCCGTTCTGCGGGAATCAGGAATATTCTGCACTCCGTAGAGGGCATTGAACGACAGGTTGAGTTGGTCCTCTTTGGCTGATTTGGTCGTGATCAATACTACTCCATTGGATCCTCTGGCTCCGTAGATAGCGGTAGAAGCTGCATCTTTGAGTACGGTAATACTTTCAATATCAGCGGGGTTGAGGTATTGACCAACATTATTACCAACCGCAAAGCCATCAATTACATAAAGAGGATCGCTGCCGGCGCCCAGTGAACTGATGCCGCGCACATTAACCTCCAGTTCTTCCCCCGGAGTACCGGTATTCTGTTTGACCACGACCCCAGGTGCCTGCCCCTGCAGTAGCGTAGTCATGTTGGATGCGGGCCTTTCCCCCAGCTTCTCCATATCCACCACCGAGACGGCATTGGTAATGTCTGCCTTTCGCATGGTGCCATAGCCTACTACTACTACTTCGCTCAGGCTTTGAATGTCATCAGTAAGCACTATGTCTATGACTGAACGGCCCCTTACCGGGACTTCCTGCTGTGTGTAGCCGATGGAAGAAAAAATCAGCGTATCATTGGCACTGGGTACGTTCAGGGAATACCTGCCTGCTATATCGGTTACGGTACCGATGCTGCTACCTTTGACCAGCACGTTCACGCCCGGCAGTTCGCCTCCGTCGCCAGAGGCAGTTACTTTACCCTCTACGATGAGTTGGGGCTGGGGCAAGGCCGCCTGCTCCAGGATAGGATTTTCTGCCGCTACCTTACGGGAGATGTGGATGTTACGGCCAATCCTTTTGAACTTGATATCTTTCAGTTTGGAAAGTTCAAGCAGTATTTCCCCCAGTGAACCTTCTCGCTTCTCAAGCGAGATGCTGCTGGTAAGCCTTACTTTGGAGTCATCATATGTAAACAAAAAGTCCGTTTTGTCTTCAATTTCTTTGAGGACATCGGCCAGCACATAGCGCTCTTTGCTGAGCTTAATTTGGATGTCATAGACGCTCTGGTCATCCTGGGAGATCGCAGCAGCGGCATAAAGCCCTCCCGAAAAAGTACAGTGTATCAGGATACAGTACAGCAGCAGCCTCGACATGCCGAGAAATGCCTTTTGGTTTGCGTTTTCCATAGTTTTAGGTTTTAGTAATAGGATATATTTGGTTGTATTAGTTGATTTTGATGTTGTACAGCTGAATTAAGAGTTTGCTTGTGTACCTCCTTTTATTTTTGTGATGACTACATCTTTGTTGTCCCTGATCTCGAAGGCAAACTCCGAGGCATAGCTAATTCCTAACAGCACCCTTTCCAGGGATTCATCATGAAACCTGCCGCTGTAGTTTCCAAGTATTACCGGCTGATGCTGTACGATGATGTTGACGCCGTACCAGTTTTCCAGTTTCTTCCAGACTTCCTGTTCCGAATCTTTGTCAAAAATGAGGATGTCCTTACTCCAGGCGATAAGGTCGCTGATGTCCTGACGGCGGGTTAGCAGGCTGTGGCTGACATGGTTGTAGAAACTGACTTCATTGGGCTTAAGGAATACTTCTGCTGTGCCGCTGCCCTGTACGCTTACTTTTCCGCTGACTACCGCTACTGCCATATTCGCTTCATCCTGATAGGCCCTGACATTAAATGATGTGCCTAATACACGGGTATGCATATCTCCGCTGACGATGATAAAGGGGCTTTTTTGGTTCTCTGTGACTTCAAAAAGGGCTTCTCCTTCCAGCGATACCCGGCGAGCACCCTGGGTAAACTTTGATGGGGAGGTGAGTTTGCTGTTGGCATTGAGACGTACCCTGCTCCCATCAGGAAGGCTAAACGTTAACTTCTCACCTTTCTGGGTCTGTCGGATAATTTCGGTAATCGGCTCCTGGGCAGGAGCCACTTCAGTACCGGACATTTGCCAGAAAAAGTAAGCTGTTCCGATAAGCAGCAGAATCGTGGCTGCTGTTCTCAAAAACCACCGGTGGTTACCACTGTTCTGGTTCAGATAGTAAGTGCTTATCTGTTTGGTGCGGAGATTCCTGAGGATAGTATCATATTGCTCCTGTGGAAGGCGGTAAGTCTGTTGGTACTGAAAGCTACTGATCATTTCGCGGGCAATCTTGATGGTATTGCGCTGCTCAGGATGCAGCGCTATCCACTGCTTCCAGTAAGCATCCGACTTTTCATCCGGCCTGTTTACCCAGGAGACGAAATATGCATCTTTTAAAAAATCCCTTACTTCCTCCCGCTTGTTTTCCATGATTATCTGGTTTCTACCTATACATAGGCAGCAGGAGAAAAAATGACCATAGTTTTTTTTAACTTTTTTTATTTCTGCGATAATCCAGGGTCTGTACCTACTCAGGATACTGCATATTGTAGGGGAATCAACGTAGTGTGGTATTACAGGGAGCAGATTACTGCTAGGTCTGGGTACGGGACCAGATAGATGGGGAGGATTCATTTGTCAACTAATTTTATTTGAAGGGATCAAATAGAGGTGATTGTGTTAAACTATGCAAAAGCTATTGGTGAGAGGACTTTACTAAGTTTCGCCCCTTTACTTTTTGTGTTCAATTCACAAAGAGCTTTACTGTTGTACAGGAGATCCAGCAGGAAAGCCTACTTCAGCAGGATACAAGCGTCTGCTTAAATTTCTAAAATAATGGGGCACTTAGGCTTATCATGCTAAGAGAAAAAGCAAAAAAAAAGGCTCTGTCAATATGCAGAAGCCTTTTTTTATCACCATCAAGTAAACAGCCCAAATGTTTCCAGGTGGGTATCAGATTAAAAAATAAATATTGTCAACAGTTTAAAAAATACCTGGAACCATCAACCTACGCTAATACAATTGTCCATAACCGTGCCCACATTGTTTTCGTTGTAAAACACACTTTTTGGGAGTATATTTTATGATGTTTTTCCCCACCTGCGAGGAAATTTTACAACAGTTCCCCACAAATTCCCCATAATTCTTCCATCATCAGCCTGGAAAGCAGGCTTAGAACGAAATGCCTAAAAAGAAGTTAATGAGATAAGAAAACGATAATTTTTTAAACGTAGATAAATGAACGAACAGGAAAAAAGAAATCTTGAACATAAAAGAAAAGCACAGGAGAAGCGGCCATCGTTTAACTGGAAAAGAATGTTAATTTTTGGACTACTGCTTTTCGGGGCTTTTTACTTTTTTGGGCAGACCGGTAACCGACCCCAGTCTATCAGCTGGCAGCAGTTGAGCGAGGACTATATCCAAAAGGAAAGAGTTGACTTCATCAGGGTGGTCAACCAGCAGGAAGCAAAAGTGTACCTGAAAGATAGTGTGCGGGAGGATGAAGGACAGGAAGGTATTTTTAGTGGTGGGGCCAAAGGGCCGGCCTTCGTCTACACGCTGGGCTCAGTGGATAGTTTTGAAGACAAACTGGCTGAGGCCGAAGCTGAAGCCGGTATAGACGAAGTATCCGTGGAATATTCCTACCAGACCAACTGGCTGGCTGGCCTTTTACCATGGCTTATCCCCCTGGCGCTGATTTTCGGCTTCTGGTACCTGATGCGCAAACGTGCCAAACAGGCTATGGGCGGCAGTAATCCTTTTTCTTCCATGGGAAAATCAAAAGCCAAAATTTACGATAGGGAGAACCGTCCTGGAGTGAAGTTTAAGGATGTTGCAGGCCTGGAAGAAGCCAAAACAGAAGTGGAAGAACTGGTCCATTACCTGCGGGATACCAGCAAATATGTGAACCTGGGAGCCAAAATCCCCAAAGGTGTACTTCTGGTAGGCCCTCCCGGTACCGGTAAAACCCTGATGGCCAAAGCTGTTGCCGGCGAGGCAAACGTGCCGTTTTTCTCCCTGTCTGGTTCAGATTTCGTGGAAATGTTTGTAGGAGTTGGTGCTTCCCGTGTGCGTAGCCTGTTTAAAGATGCCAAGGAAAAGGCCCCCTGCATTATTTTTATTGATGAAATTGATGCCATCGGCCGCTCAAGGGGAAAAGCCAAATCTATGCAGAGTAATGATGAGCAGGAAAACACCCTGAACCAGATGCTGCAGGAGCTGGACGGCTTTGATACCAATTCAGGGGTAATCGTGCTGGCAGCTACCAACAGAAAGGATGTACTGGACAAGGCACTTCTGAGACCAGGGCGCTTTGACCGTGAAATTTACCTGGACCTGCCCAACCGTAGCGAAAGAGAAGCCATTTTTAAGGTGCACCTGAAACCTATCAAAACTGAAGATAATATCAGAGTGGAAGTATTGGCAGCTCAGAGCGCGGGTTTCTCAGGCGCCGATATCGCCAACATCTGTAATGAAGCAGCACTGATTGCCGCCCGGAATGACCGGAAAACAGTGACCCAAAAAGACTTTATGGATGCCATGGACCGTACAGTAGCCGGGCTGGAAAAAAGAAGCCGGCAGATATCTGAGCAGGAAAGAGAAATTATCGCTTATCATGAGGCCGGACACGCGGTGGCCAGCCATATGCTACCCAATGTGGATGCACTGGTAAAGGTCAGTATCATTCCCCGGGGAAGGTCGCTGGGTGCCAACTGGTACCTGCCCAAAGAGAGGAATATCATGACACGCCAGCAGATACTGGATAAAATGTGTGCCGCATTGGCGGGTAGAGCAGCGGAAGAACTTACTTTCGGCGAAATATCCTCCGGGGCGCTGGACGACCTGGAAAAAGTAACCAAGATGGCTTACACCATGGTTTCAAGTTACGGACTGAGTGAAAGTATCGGCAACCTCAGTTTCCATGACAGTACCGGTGAGTACCAGCAGTCTTTCCAGAAACCCTACAGTGAGTATATGGGAAAAGCCATTGACCAGGAAGTGCAGAGTATTGTTGCATCAGCCTATCAACGGGCTAAAGAACTGCTACAGGAAGAAAGAGAATCGCTGCGGAATGTAGCTGAACTGCTTAAGGAGAAAGAAATCATCCAGAAAAAGGATGTGGAAAATGTTTTTTCAAAACAGGCAGTATGACCAAGATAAAATCCCGGCTAGTTCCGGGATTTTTTACTTTAACAAAGCACTAATGTCTACCTGCTCAAGATAGATCATCAGCTTTTCCTGCTGGTCAAAACCCTCAACATTTTCCACCTGGCCAAGCTCAAGATTGTAGATGATCTCCACATAAAAATTTTCCAGCCTGTACAGATCATAATCAAACTGGAAACCTTCAACTTTGGCAAGATGTATCCCGTGCTCCCAGGTATAGTGGGCTTGCCGGGTTAGATTCATTTTGATGAAAAATTCTTTTTCCAAACTGAAGATTTATTTTTTATCACAGATCAATTTGCCATACAGGAACATAAGCCTGTTGATCCAGTAACATCGGTTATTGAAGATACACAATTAGACAGCCATTGCTAATTTATTTGCAGGAAGAAAATTCATCCTACTTTAACCACTACCTTACCATAGCTTTTGCGGGACTCAATGTACGCATGGGCATCCGGTAGCTGGTCGAACTCAAAAATATGCGAAACCACCGGCTTTATGTCATGGGCGATCACAAAGCTGGACAGCTCCTTCCATAACTGTTGGGTCAGCGTTTTGTCTTTGATAAGATAGCCGATATGGGTCGCCATTATACCGTGTGAGGCGGTAGCCATTTTACGTATATCGTATCTGGGAATACTTTTAAGGGCGGAAAGCCAGGTAAGAGGATTTTTCTTGCTCCACTTGAGACTGGCAACTCCGGCTATGGTCATTCTGCCAAAGGGATGCATCAGCGACTTGGCTTTCTCAAAAGTCTCTCCTCCCACCAGTTCCAGCACTACATCTACTCCGGCCCTGCTGGATTTGTTTCTGACATCTTCCTCCCACCCCTCCTGCTGGTAATTGATCGCCGCATCAATTCCCAACTCATTCAGGAGCTTAATTTTATAATCTTTGCTGGCGGTACCGATCACCTCGCAGCCATAGGCTTTGGCCAGTTGTACCGCTGCCGTACCGACTCCCCCGGCAGCCGCAGTTATCAGCACAGTGTCTTCGGGTTTTAGTCGGGCCAGTTTGAACAGGGCGACCCAGGCTGTCATGTAATTAACCAGAAAAGCCGCCTGCTCTGCTTCAGTATAAGCCGGCATTTGCGGAAAAGCAAGATACTCTGGTACCACTATTTTTTCAGCATAAGTGCCGTACTGCGCGCCAATGATCACGCGCTCCCCTACCTGCCGGTCCACACCTTCGCCTAGCGCCTCTATGGTACCAAAGGCTTCCATCCCCGGGATATAGGGGAGTTTGGGAGCCCATCCGTACTGCCCGCGACGAGAGAGAATCTCCGCATAATTGATTCCGATATGGGATATTCTCACCAGGAGTTCACCAGGCGACGGCTTAGGTTCTTCAACTTCCTGAGGAGACAGCACCGAAGTACCTCCATGCTTTTTTAGCGGATATGCTTTCATATGATGAAATAAATTACCAATTACTCTGCGGGTTTTTGGATGTGTGTTCCAGCAGTACGGTGACGAGTTGTGTATTTCCAGCTTGTCCTTGATTATTTACCTGAAACTGGACCACATCCCATCCTTCTTCAAGCACCTTTTTGATAGGCTCATGCTCCGTAATTTCGGACTGAGAAGTAAACTGATAACTTACTATTTTCTGTAATTTACGATTAGCCATAATTTATCCAAGTTTAAAAAATATTGCCATTGTACTACCATTTTAACTGCCAGTAAAGCGAAGTGTTATACCAAACGCGCAGTCTCAGTATAGGGCCATATCAAACTGCCGGCGATACTGCCTGGTGATGGGATGGTTTTGACCGATGAGTTTGAAAAGCGCTACACTGGCTCTTCGGGGAAGTTCGTTGCAAAAATTCTTATTCAACATGGTAGCCTGGATTAATGCCTGTATGCAGGCTTCGTATTGATAGCTTTTCAGCGCCTGTCGGGCAGCTTCCAGCTTTTCGGCCAGTGCTGGTTCAGGGGTTTCTTCAAAAAGCATCAATTCGCCCAGGATTTTTACATTTTCGCCCAATTCATAGAGTTGATGCGTATGATGCAGCGCATGTTGTGCCCGCTCCGGATGTTGTCCTATCGTGGCAGCGGCCAGCCAGAGTTGCGCTTCTTCCATTTCGGGATTTGCCTCAGCCAATACCTCCAGTCCCTGCACAGCTTCAGCATGCCGGTCTGTAAAAAGTAGCAAATCCAGGGACTTCAGCTGGTCTCTTTTTTCGTCGGGCAAGTGTTCATAGAGCCACTTTTCAATCTGGTACTTCGGCAAAGCGCCCGTAAACTCGGCTTTCACTTCTCCCATGTAAAACATTTTAACCGCAGGAATTCCCCGGATACCGTATTTAGCGGAAATTTCCTGCTTTTCATCGGTATTCACCTTGACCAGCTCCCATTTGCCATTCGCTTCCCCGGCCAGTTGTTCTATCACCGGGCCGAGCACCTGGCAGGGTCCGCACCAGGGTGCCCAGAAATCTACCACTACGGGTACCTCCTGACTGCGCATCAGTACGTCTTCTTCAAAATCAAAATTTTCCATGGGTCAATATATTTTTGTCAATTGATTCAAATATGCAAAACTTTACCGCTTGATGCCAGTCAGGAAATCCTCACCAACCACTGCAAATAAAAAAATTGCGTGACTGATCGCAACCTGAACGCTGCCCGCTCAATAGTTTCTTAAAAGCAGGTATTCAATTACCTCGCGAATAAAGCTTTTATTTTTCAGCGTGCGCTCAACTTTATTATTTGTAAAAATTCAATCAATGATAACGCAATCCCTGCTGATTTTCACCTCCATTAATAATTTTATTATAAACCTAAAATATCATAAATTGAAAGCTGTTTAAAACTTAGTAGTATTTTTTCCAAAACACACACATAATGAAAAAACAACCTGATCACAAAGGAAAATCTATTCCCAGGAGGGACTTTTTAAAAGGATCAGCCATGTCAGCGGCTTCATTCATGATTGTACCACGCCATGTACTGGGGGGAAAAGGTTTCCAGGCACCCAGTGATACGGTAAACGTAGCGGCCATCGGTGCCGGCGGTATGGGTGCTTCCAATATGAGCAATCTCACCAGCCAGAATATCGTAGCACTTGCCGATTGCGACTATGACCGCGTCCGCAATTCAGTGTCACGGGACAACCGTTTTGAGCTAAAGCAGGCCTACGATAAAGCTACCTGGTACAAAGATTTCCGTGAAATGCTGGACAAGCAGAAAGACATTGATGCCGTGGTGATCGCCACGCCTGATCATGTGCATGCTTCTGCTGCCAATATGGCCATGAAAATGGGTAAGCATGTATATGTACAAAAGCCTTTGACTTACACAGTACACGAAGCCCGCACTCTACGAGCCACTGCCAAAGAAACCGGTGTGGTAACCCAGATGGGTAACCAGGGACACTCCAGCGACGATGCCCGCCGTATCAACGAGTGGGTGCAGGCTGGCGCTATCGGCCCGGTACGCGAGGTACATGTCTGGACCAACCGCCCGGTTTGGCCTCAGGGTATTGACCGTCCCGTGACTAAAAAGAGCAAAATCCCCAAAGAGCTGGACTGGGAAATTTTCCTCGGACCTGCTCCTTATGTAGAGTATGACCCGATTTACCATCCGTTCAACTGGCGGGGCTGGGTTGACTGGGGAGTTGGCGCACTGGGCGATATGGGTGCCCACCTCATTGACCACCCTTACTGGGCGCTCGGTCTGGACTATCCTGATACCGTGCAGGCTTCGTCTACCCCCTGGGGAGGTAAGGATGATAATAAAGCTACTTACCCGCTGGCCACGCACGTGCAGTACACTTTCCCGGCCAGAGGTATGTATCCCGAAGTAGCGATGCATTGGTACGATGGTGGAATGATGCCTTCACGCCCCTCAGTGCTACCCGATGATGTGGTTTTGGATAAAGGAGGTGGGGTCATCTTCGTCGGAGAGAAAGGAATTCTGATGCACGAAACCTACGGTTCAAATCCCCAGATGTATCCACAGTCGCTGATGCAGGAATATGCCGATGTTCCTCAGACCTATGAGCGGGTAAAAGGCGGCAGAAATGCACATGAAATGAACTGGATACGGGCTATTCAGGGAGAAGAAAAGGCTTCCAGTCCTTTTGAGTATGCGGCTCCCCTTACTGAAACCATGCTGCTGGGGGTAGTGGCCCTGTATGCTCCCGGTGAAACGCTTCGCTATGATGCAGAGAAAATGGCTTTCACCAATAAGCAGGAAGTCAACCGTTACCTGCAGCGCGATTATCGCAGCGGCTGGGTACTATAAGTTTAATGCATATTTACAGCAAAAAGCCCTGTCAGTGCAGGGCTTTTTTTTGGCAAAACTTCGCAAAACATATTTTTCTCGGCAGAGGAGATTTGTGCTGTTTTAAAAACAGCCTAATGGTGTGAGCTATGCTCCGCCAAAAAGATATTCTTTTATTTTCTCAGAAAAATGGTGCTACCTGAAGAAGCAGACAGCTTGGCTGCATCCAGGATTTCCATGACAATCATATTATTTTCCAGGGAAGAAAGATCCGTTGGCTTCACCAGTATTTCTTTTCTGACCACCGCTGAGAGATAGGCAAAAGGATCATTGTAAGG
>CAZFFW010000080.1:0-22519 GCA_964518125.1 uncultured Porifericola sp. | reverse complement strand
ACATTCATTTTCTAGGCCAGGAGCAATAAATGAAGGTATAAATTGGGTTATGTTCAGTCTTTTAATAAATCATTTTCCAAGGCTAGCTTCCACTAAATTTTGGGTAAGCATACGTGAACGGTAGTACCTTTACCAGCCTCACTATCTAAAGTTATGCTTCCATGATTAAGCTTAATCAATTGCTGGCAAAGTTGAAGGCCTATCCCGGTTCCTTTTTCCTGCCGGGTCCCCCTGGAAGACTTTACTTTGGTACTAAACAGGTTCTTTAAAACCTCTCCATCGATTCCAATTCCATCATCCGCTATGCTTATCCTAACCATTGTTTCCTTAACTATGCCCATAAATGTAATGCTACCTAAGGGTTGACTAAATTTTATTGCGTTAGATAGTAGATTTCTGAATACAATCAGCATCATATCTGAATCGCCAAAAATCTGAAAATCCTCCTCCAGTGCTAGTTCTACCTTTAGTGATTTTTCTTCCAGCCGCATTCGTTCATTATCTACAACAGTATTTAGAATATCCGTTACCTTTATATCTATGGGGTTTGTCTGCATACCCTTGAACTGGCTTCGGGTCCAGTACAGAAGGTTTTCCAGCATGTTATAAGTATCGGTTGATTCCTGGCGTAGTTGACCGAATAATGGTCTTATCTGCTCTTCTGTCAAAGCATTATCACCTAATAAGCCTAGCAGTCCTGTTAGACGACCTACCGGGCCTTTTAAGTCATGAGCAATGATAGAGAACAGCTGATCTTTATACTCATTCAACTGCTCCATTTCCGCTGACTTTTGATTTAGCTTATCCAAATAATCCTTTTCTTTACTTATATCTCTTATTAATACCAGGTAGCCTTCAGTTTCACCTTCATGAATGATTGCCGAAACTGAAAAACTGAGCCACTTATATAAGCCGTTACTGTCAGGGACATGTATTTCTACTGCCTGATTTGAAGGTTTGAACCCAGGGTCATTTTCGTTACTAGCTTTGAACGCTTTAACCTTGAGTGATAAAGGGTCACTTCCGTTGAGTTGTAAACCATGAGAAAAAGAATATTGAACTTCAAGCATATGCATCGCCGCAGGGTTAAAATCAGACACGCGCAGCTGATGATCCAGGATCAGAACCCCTTCCTGCATAGCTTGCATTACCTTATTCCTGGCGAGAGGTAACAGGTTCATCAGACGATATCGATATAAGCCATAACCAATAAGTGTAATGGTCATAAGAAAAGCCAAGGGAGTAAGATCGAGGTGATCAAAAGGTCGAAATCTACTCTGGTAAAACATATTGATCAGCCAGGGCAAACCCACTGCCATAGTAATGACCTTTCTTTGCTTACGGTATAGTAACCCACCCTGACGATTTTGGTATAATATACCTATCCCAATAACCAGTGATAAATAAAAATAGACAGTATGAACATGGTACCAGATACCGGGTTGTATATTGAGCAAAAAAGCACCACCTTCTTCTACCATACTCACCTCCTGGTAAAGGAGTTTATGCAATGGGGTAGTCCAGGCACAAATTAAAGTTATTGTCGGTACCAAGCATATAGCAGCATAAACCTTCGGCTTTATATTTGGTAAAAGGCTGCTGAATTTTAAAATAAAAACCAACCATATGGCTGGAAGTAGTGCAATGCCCACATATTCCAGCTTAATCCACCAAAGCGCAGAGCTTAGGGTTTTTACTGAAAGTTCCATGCCATATCCAAATGCCCAAAGCGCTACTGCTATCATTAAGGCTGCAAAACTATGGATATAACCTTCTGATCGGCTAAAAAGTATAACCGATACTATAGAGGCTGCCATAGAGGAAATCAGCAGTAGTACAGAAATTAATGGAATATATAAATCCATTTGTCGAGGTATTTCCTGGTGATACTACAAAACCAATGCTATGTTTTTCCTTAAAAACATAGTGTAAATTTACTCATTTAGAAAGACTAGTAATATCACTCTGGTACTTATACACTTTTTTAAATCTCCTCGCCTAGAGAAAAATCGTAAGTAGTGAAAGGTCAGCCCTGCAGGTGGACAAGTCACAAAATCGTTCCCTATAAATTCAGCTTTGAGGTCAAGGCTAGGTTTTTCGCTTTCTTTTCGGGCCAACTTCTTCAACCAACAGCCATCCACTCCGCGGGCAGAGCATCTGCCTTTCACACTAATTTTTAACATAGCTCACTCCTTAAATGGGCGTGTTATTCAAAAGCATACTCTTAGAAGAACTCCATTACTTTTTTCTTTTTTCATACATCGGAAAACAAACGATATTAAAATGTACTTAAATTAAGTATAATTGTATGCTTATATCAAGTATATTACTGAATTCTATTGACGAAACAAAAGATAAAAATATATGGAAGTTGCTAACTCTTCTGGTAGTACGGATGAACTCCTGAAAGTATACCTTTTTACTCACCAGATTCTGCTATATCAGGGGCAAACATTGCAAATGAAAATACAGCTTAAAAGATTAATCAGGTACCGTTTAGTTGGAGCAGAACTGATCGTATTGTACGATACAGAAGATGGTCCGCAGGAATTTCACCAAAGCCAGGTAGACGTTTTCATAGATAAAACCTGAGGCAGTCTTTACTGATCCTTTTTGTTTCTTAGTTTCTGATCAATCTCTTCGGGACTGAGGCCTTCTCTTCTTACTTTTTCCAAAATACATTCCTGCAGGCTACCTGTAAATATGACTTCTCCGTTCTTTATTAGTTCGTGTGACCGGCTCAGGTAATCTTCCAGGCTCATTTCACCCTCTAGTTTTCTTTTCTTCAGTTTAAATTCAATGCCATTTCTCACGAGATGCTGGGAGTTTTTCTGCCCTGCATATAGCAAAAAGAGCGCTAAAAATTAACCATCAAAGATAGGACATCCCGATTTTATGTAAGATTATTGACTCGCTTGGCAGATCTATGAGAGGTAATCGGGTTTTTGATACGTAGGATACTTTTTTTTGGTTTGCTCCCAACTTTCAGAAATAACTTCTTCAAATAGAGAAAGAAGCATTTCACGACCCTTTGTAGTGATCCGGATATTACCCTGTCGATCTGCATATAACCATTTTTTTTTCATAAAGAATATATATTCCTCCTTAATAGGGGAGAAGTCAATGTTCAACTTTTTGGCTAGCTTTTTCAAATATTGAATATCACAGGCCATACCGCTTTGAAACTGTTCACCAAAGAAAAATAATAAAACCAAACGCATTTCTTTTATATCATCGTCGGGGCAAAGCTGTACCCATTGCTGGAAAAAAAACAAAAGGGGCTCATCCTGGGAAGATAATATTTCGGCGGCTTTGGGAGAAGATATGTCCGGAGCCCTCTCCACTGGTTTTGGCTTCTCCTCTTCCTTTTTTAGTTGGTGATTCATTTTCTGCCGTACCTGAGAAGCTGCTTGTAGGTATTCTGGCTTGGGATCATTTCGGTAGGCGATTAAAAACTCGCTAAGTTCCTGAAAAAAAGGTAATAGTTGCTGTAACTGCTCTTCTTTACCCTCAAATTCAAATAACCCACCCTGAAAGTCAATTTTTATCCTGGCCAAATTGATCGCTTTTATTATATTCTGAGAAGCAAAGTTTCAGTATTCATAATTTATCAACTGTCCCTTAAAGTTATGGGATTTTATAAATTTAGCATAAATTAAACCATTGATCATAGGATTGCCCGTTTATTATCCCACGTAACTATGAACCTACCAATGTTTGGGGCATGTGGTATACATATCCTTATAGAGGCTTACTTTCAGCAACAGGAGCAGCAAATCTACCATAGTTTTTTACTTGTCCTTCATCATCTTGCAGATGAAACTTTTTTATTGACCAACATACTCAGTAAGAAAAGCGATGAGCAACTTTTCCAAAAAAAATACTTGCTGGAAAAGAGTCTACATGGATACTTCAAGATACTTATTCTACTACCAGACCCACGAAAGAGCGATATTTCTACTACTGATAAGCTGCAGAGGGCTTGTCGTTGTTATATAGAGCTGCTTGAGGTAGAAAAAGAATTAGATAAAAGGCAGTTGTTGTACCTTGATTGGAAAGATATCCTTTAAATTTAAAACTCTTCGGCAGAACGCTCAATTCTCCATATTGCCTGAATTTCCTGTCTGTTAAGTCGGAGGGATGGCTTTTCTTCAGAAATGAGCAGCAGACTCTCCGAAGAGGGGGTTCCTTCAAGAATTCCTGTCAGTATACTTTGATCCGCTAGACACACCACGTATAGAAAATTTGGGTGGGGCCAAAACCAGAAAGGATCAGGCATAAGTCTGAAAAGTAATTGACGCATTAGCCAGGTAGGGCTAGGGCTGACGAAATCCCGGTACCCAATAATACTGATTTCTCGGGGGTCACCGTTAATATATATGTGTTTATAATCTGAAGATAGTTCGCCCACTGCCCTGCTACGAACATATTCCCTGAAGTTCGGTAGATCATTGATCAAAACCACTTTTCTGAAACTCATGGGATTGATGGAAGGCATTGAATAGAGCGGTTCTCGTTCCTGGTATGCCTTTCTTATCAGGGAAATTTTTTTTTCGGGATTCATTCCCTGAGAAGTATGTTGATCAGAAACCGGGCTGGTTTCAATGGCAGCAGAGACAGTCTTGACCTGACCTTTCCCACATAAGATATAAGAAGGATCAATGCCGAATTCCTTCCAGCTGAGATACAGCATTTTTGTTGTAATAAAGCGCCTGAGTTTTTTAAAATCACCAAAATTTGATCTCGACATCAGCAGTCGATCAGCAAACGCACCTTCGCTTTTTACCACCTTTAGATCCAGTAAACTATTGACACTATCAAAAAAACGGTCACGTACCTCTTGTTGCCAGGCCTGAAACTGACGAGGGTCCTCTAGGTTAAGCATCCTTTAGCTTTTGGGAAGCCAACTCTATAAAAGCACCAAAAATATTTTCCAAATGTTGGTCACCCTGTGCCGTCAAAAAATAAGTATGATTTTCTTCACAGAGTTTACCATACTCTACATTAAGCTTCACAAAGTGAGACAGATTGCTTACCTGGTATTGAACATCTTTTAGAAAACTATTCAGTTGTTTAGTTTTGATGGGACGGTCAAACTGTTCATTCTGTAGTATGAATGCAGACAGCAAAATTACATCAACTTTTGAAAAATTCTTTTTCCCCAGTTTAAGAACCTCCTTGAAAAGCCTCTGGGAGTGGGGTAGTAACTGATCAGGATGAAGGGGTTTGTCCTTTATAGGATTGGGAAGCTGCTTGTTTCTTTCATATACCTGAGAGTTTTCGTTGGTAGTAAGTTGACTTGGTGAACTACTACTTAAGTTTGCCTGCAGATAGGGGGTAAGCGATGGTGTAGAAGAAGGCTTTTCGGCAGGAAGGTGATTTTTGAGTAATTCTATGAGGTTAACCAGGGTTGGTTGCACCTCTTCCATATAAGATTCGCTACCCTGAATCTCTACTTCTGACTGAGAAAGGTTAATACGTATGGATACCCGGTTTTCCAAAACTTACGCTTTAACCAAAAATAGGATGAAACATAAAGCCAGACAAGCTTTCTGTCTACAAGCTTATTTTTTATTTAATTTTTTCTCAATGCTATCAATTTTATTTTCAATCCTGCGCAGGATAGGCTCCGATAGAGAACTATTAGAAATTCCTGTTTCCCTAAAACTAAGTATCGCATAAAAAATCCAAATCTCACGGACCTGCTCCAGTTCAACACTATAAGGTTCATAGGCTGGATTATCTGATACCATCAGCAGACCCAGTCCCTTGGATATTCGGTTATATACCCTTTTGTAGACTATACCTTCCTGCTGCAAGACGAGCACACAACAAGAACCATCCTTTAGTTCGCTGAGATGATCTAGGTACCTGCCAATGATGATATCACCCTCTTCTGCCCGGGGAAACATAGAATCACCTTTTAATTGAAATGCACGGAAACTTCCTTCTTGTTTAAATGGTAACCGAATGCTGGGGAGCTGCTCCCAGTATTCCGGGTCGGAGTAGGAGGACAGATAGCCAGCACTGGCCTTTTGAGGGATTAGGACGATTCTTTCTTCATTTTCCTGATCGGTCACTATACTAAGAATTTTTTCCGGGCGAAGCAGAGACTGATAGCTTCCTCCGGTAGAAGACTCTGACTTTAGAGAACGGCTCAGTAACTGATCCAGGCTTATTGAAAAAATCCGTGCCATACGGATGAGTGTTTCAAGGTTGGGTTGGGCTCCTCTTTCGTAATTATTATAATTTACTCTGCTGATTTCCAGTCGTTTAGCAGCCTCCTGTTGGGTCCAGCCCATGAGTTTCCGTAGGTAACGAAGGTTGTCTGAAAAATGCTCCATCTGAAATAATGTTGGCTAATGTTTGATTTTGATACTAATTTAATCATAAATTTGATATTATTATAATCAGACCAAACGTTTTATTGTGCAACGCAGTATCCTACATCTGGACCTGGACACCTTTTTTGTGTCCGTAGAAAGACTTTTGAACCCTCGCCTCCAGGGGGTTCCTATCCTGATAGGTAGTCTTAAAAGCAGAGGCGTTGTTGCTTCCTGCAGCTATGAAGCCCGACACTACGGGATAAGAAGTGGTATGTCTATGCAGTGGGATCTGCGCTTATGTCCCAAAGCCCTGGTGGTAAAAGGAGATATGGATCGTTATTTGGATTTCTCCACTATCATTACGGAAGTAATAGAAGAACAGGCACCCATTTTTGAGAAAGCATCCATTGACGAATTTTACCTGGATCTGAGCGGAATGGACCGTCTGCATGGCTGTTACCGCTGGGCGAGTGAATTAAGAGAAAAGCTGATTAAAGAGAGTGGACTACCTATGTCCTTTGCCCTAGCCAGTAATAAAACGGTCTCTAAGGTTGGGAGTGGTGAAGCAAAGCCTAACGGCAGAATCAACATACAACACGGAAAAGAAACCGTATTCCTGTCGCCTTTCCCAGTTCGAAAAATACCTGGCATCGGAGAAACTTTTGGACAGAAGCTCAACCTTATGGGGGTCAGGAAAATTGCTGAATTAAGAAATATCCCCCGGATTTGGCTCTTTCGCGAGTTTGGAAAATCAGGGGATGAGATGTACTGGAAGGCCCATGGGCAGGATGATAGTCCAGTACAACCCTACCACGAGCAGGCATCCTTGTCAATGGAAAGAACGCTGGAGACTGATACCATTGACGTCATGTTCTTAAAAGTCTTGCTTAAATCCATGTGTGAGCGATTGGCCTACCAGTTACGGCAGGAAAAAAAACTAACGTCCTGTGTATGTGTGAAAATACGTTATAGTGATTACCAGACCCATACCAGGCAAAAACGTCTGCATTGGACTTCTGATGACAGGGTTATTCAGCGAGTGGCCGAGGAACTCTTTCTTCAGTTGTTTGACCGTAGAATTCGTTTGCGTTTGCTAGGCATCAAGTTCTCATCCCTGGTACCAGGTAAGCTGCAGCTTACTTTATTTGACAAGGATGAAAAGGACTGGGCGCTGTTGGGAGCTATGGATAAAATCAGAGACCGTTTTGGCAGCAAAGCAATAGTCAGGGCGAATACTTTGCATCAACCATGAGCACCATGGTAGGCCTAAGCTATTACTCCCTGCAGTACGGTAGTATGTCACCTGCGGAGTTGGTGGAAGTAAGCATACAAAAAGGGTATGATCGTCTTGTCCTGACAGATATCCATAATAGTGGGGCCGCCCTGGATGTACTCTCAGAGGCAGGGCAGCATGGCTTACAGCTAGTATTAGGTATGCAATTTACCAGTATAGACGGATGCTGGATGTATACGGCGATAGCCCAAGACCTTTCCGCCTGGCAGGCAGTGAATGATCATTTCAGTAGTAGGGCTAAGGATGCATCCCTGGAGGTGGACGTCCCCCAATTAGAGGGTGTATACTGGATATATCCTCTAGCAGACTTACCATGCAAATCTTTAAGAAATGATGAATACATTGGTTTGCTACCCTGGCAATGCCAGCAATGGGACCGCTTGAGAAAAATTCCAAAAGATAAACTATTGGCCTGGAACCTGGCAGTCTTTCAGCATCGACATGATTTTATGCTCCATAAGATCCTCAGAGCAATAAGCCAAAACTGCCTACTTACCCAGTTGGAGGAAAATACTTTTTTTCCTGAAGATGCTTATGTGGAAGAAGCTGTAGTTCGGGAAAAACAATATAGTCGCCTGGATCAGGTATGGGAAAGGACGGAAGAGCTACTGCAGCACGTATCTTACCCTTCTGTTTTATTATCGGAAGAAAAAAACCGCCAGACCTTTACCGGGAAAGCCCAGGATGACCAGGCACTGTTGTACAAGCTGAGCTGGGAGGGGTTTCGGGAACGTTACCCTCAAGCCGACAGGAGCCTGGAAGACCGGTTCAGACGTGAGCTAGAGGTTATCAACCGCCTCGGTTTTAATACATATTTTCTCATTACCGAGGACATAGTTCGTTATGGTTTTCAGAGAGGATTTTATCATGTCGGAAGAGGCAGCGGTGCTAACTCTATGGTAGCTTACTGTCTCAAAATCACTGATGTTGACCCTGTAGCTCTGGACCTTTATTTTGAGCGATTTATCAACGAACACCGTTCTTCTCCTCCCGATTTTGACATAGACTTTTCCTGGGATGAGCGAGACCAGGTGATAGATTATGTGTTTAAACGCTATGGGGGTGAATATGTAGCTCTTTTAGCTACTTACACCACTTATCAGTTTAAGTCAGTATTCCGTGCACTTGGGCAGATCATTGGACTGAACGAAGAAGAGATCAAGCAATTGCAAATGAAGGCGCGAGATCTCAATGCAATCCAAGGCAACAGACTATTTGAAAGAATCTATTATTGGGCAAGTCGATTGGAGAACCTGCCAAGTCACATGAGTATTCATCCTGGAGGTATGCTGATTACCCAAAGACCGCTTCACCGCTATGTTGCCACCCAGGTACTACCCAAAGGTTTTCCGGTCATCCAACTGGACATGTATAGTGCTGAAGATCATGGATTCCACAAGTATGATATCCTAAGTCAGAGAGGTATCGGGCATATCAAGGAAGCAGTTCGCTGGGTCAGGATTAACCAGCAACAGAAAATTGATGTGCACCGTGTTCATGACTTTATCAATGACCCAAAGATAAATGCCGAGCTTTCACAGGGAAATACACTGGGATGCTTTTATGTAGAGTCGCCGGCCATGCGTTCTCTACTGAAAAAGCTGCACTGTGACAGTTATCCAGGCTTGGTTGCTGCAAGTTCCATAATACGTCCTGGAGTAAGTCGTAGCGGCATGATGCAGGCATATCTTGAAAGAAAACACGATCCTTCTAAGATTCATTATTTGCATCCCAGACTTGGTGAATTACTAAAAGATACCTTTGGCGTGATGGTATACCAGGAAGACGTGCTTAAAGTAGCACATCATTTTGCGGGACTAGACCTGGCCGAAGGGGATGTACTACGTCGGGGAATGTCAGGAAAATCCAGAGGTAAGGATGAAATTCTTCGTATCAGAGAAAAGTTCTTTTCTCTTTGCAAGCAAAAGGGTTATTCTGAAGAACTAAGCCAAGAAGTATGGCGACAAATAGAGAGTTTTTCAGGATACTCTTTCTGTAAAGCACATTCGGCAAGTTTTGCTGTAGAAAGTTATCAAAGCCTTTACCTGAGAACTTATTTTCCGCTGGAATTTATGCTGGGTGTTATCAATAATTTTGGAGGGTTTTACCGGTCGGAAATCTATTTTCATGAAGCCCGACGTTTGGGGGCCACCTTACACCTGCCTTGTATCAACCATAGCGATTGGTTGGCCATGCTGTATGGTAAGGACCTTTACGTAGGCTTTGCCTGGGTTAAAGGTATAGAAAAAAAAGTGATTAAGGCTGTTATGCAAGAGCGAAAGGCCGGAGGCCCCTACCTCAGCCTGGCGCAATTTGTGCAAAGAGTGAAAATAGGCAGGGAACAATTGAACCTCTTGATCAGAGTCGGCGCATTTCGCTTTAGCGGCAAAGCAGTGAAAGAATTGCTTTGGGAAAAAAATCAATACATTCGGGACGAGCAGTGTGTTGCAACGGGGTATCTTTTTACAAACAAAGAACCACAGTCTTCTGTATTGTCACTGGATAGCCAAAGCCGATTGGAACAGGTTTATGAACAAATGGATTTGCTGGGGTTTTCATTGTATTCACCTTTTGAACTGGTTCAGCCGCCCATACCTCAGGGGATAATCCAAAAAGATCTGGTCAAGAATCTTAATAAGTGGGTAAAGATACCCGCCTACTTTATTTGTATCAAGCGCAGCACGACACATGATAAAAAAATGATGGGATTCGGATGCTGGTACGATTTAGAGGGGAACTACTTTGATACAGTACACTTTCCACAGAGTTGGCAATCATACCCGGTAGACAACCCTGGATGTTACTTCCTGGAGGGAATTGTTGGAGAAGATTACGGACAATATTACCTGGATGTGAAACGCCTGAGACGTCTGAAATATCAGCAGGATCCTCGCTTCAAATAGATTTACGATGCACAGACCACTGATCATTTCCAGAGGGCATTTCATGTACCGGGGTACTCAGTTCATGCTCCAGAAGCATATGTAGCGACTGACGGTTATCCAGAATCTGCTCTTCTAATTGTGGAATTGCTTCAATAAGTTCCTTAATATGGGCCTGAGAACCAAAGTAGAGTTTATGCTGCATGTTTTTGATTTCCTGACTTAACCGACGGTGATCGTCAAAAGTATCTACTCCAGTTAGTTTCATAAGCGTTTTCCGCAAAGGAAATAGATGGTTCTCCAGTTTATCCGATAGCTGTTCCAGCTTTTTATGAAGTTCATGAACAAAAGCTTCAGGGTTTCCCGATTTTTCAGGAACAGCATGTGTATAAGCAGCAGCCAGGCCGCCAGCATTGCGATTTTTGCCCACCTTGGCAAAAGCACGTAGCCGGCTATTTGGGCCAAAGCTTCTCATACACCCTTCACCTTTCATAAGCCATCGTAGCGAAAGATGATACCTTTCATGTAGCAGGTAGAAGATTTCATCAGGAAAGTCTTCAGCTTTTTCAATTTTACGCTCAAGCTCAGAAGGACTAAGTTTGAATAACTGGGCAAAATCATCCATAGATAATCCCGCGTATTTCCTTACCTGTTCCAGGCGTGATCTGAGTTTGTGCATATCAGCATGAGAAGTTAGCATCGACGAAATAATTAAGCTGTTCATTGATAACAGGATTAAATGTATAGGGATAAAGTCAATTAAAAAAAAGAATATTCGGTCGTAGGAGCTGCTAATCAGTGCTAATTGTCAATAAGTATAAAAAAAAATAATCAAAAAAAGTATAAAAAAATACCAACATATTTATATATGTGGAAAAATGCACTGTTATAAGCTTGATTTTCAAAACATTAATTCAACAGGCAAATGCTTTATTCAGGCAGTTATTTGGCTATTGGATACCAATTTTGTTGTAAGATTGTTCTAAAAACTAAACAATTTTTTTTTCAAATTATGCTGAAATTAAATTACCTAACAAAAAATAATAGGTTAACAAAAAGTAGTTAGCCTTTTATACCTAGTTACTAAAAATAAAGCGTGAAAAAATTTGTTTGAGAATGATTCAGAGAAATTAGTATAAAAAAAATACTATTTAACCATTTGATACCAAAGGTCGATTGATCCTTTCCAGAATTCGATCACACAATAACTGGTAATCTGTTGCACCAGCACATTCTGGTTGGTACCGAAAAATATCAATAGCATATATAGGGGCACATGATACGTGTATATCACGGCTAATATCAGCATGGAGGTAGTATTCTGGGAAATTTCTTTCCAACAGGGTGGAGGCGGCTTGGTACAGATTAGATTCTTTTTCTGCCTGTGTTAAAAATATGCCGGCCACCTGAAAATCAAGGCGCATCTCCTCTTTGACCTCTTCCAACATTTCATTCAACTGCCATAAACCATTAATAGAAAGACAATCGGTACTACAGGGAATGAGATTATAGTCAGCAGCTGCCAATGCATTAATCGTGAGAAAATTCAGAAAAGAATGACAATCAATCAAGATAAAATCATAATTTTGATGCAAAAAACTATGGATATGTTTTTTTAGCATAAATTCCCCCCGGGGAAGATCATGTAGATGGTAGTCCAGGAAATACAGCGAATCATTAGAAGGAATCAGATGTAGACCGGGTAAAACAGTTTTGATCCTGGTAAGAATATTAGCGTTCTCCAGAAAGACTTCAAACAAAGTTTCTTTGGCGTCCTCATGTCCAAAATGTTGACTCAGATTAGCCTGGGGATCAAAGTCAATCATTAATACCTTATATCCTTTGGCATGCAGGCAAGCACTAACATTGGCGACACTACTGGTCTTGCTCACTCCTCCTTTGTTGTTATAAAATGATAGCGTAATGGACATAGTAATAGCTATTAATGCGACTTCCGTGCAGCATGAAGAATACGAAAAATGCAAATGAGTACTTAGTTCCTTACAGAAATGATAAGGGCAAAGAAACAACTGTAAATGTACAGTAAATAATCATTTCCTCTAAAACTTTGTTATGGATTATATCAAAAAAAAGTAAAGGAAAAATCGCTGGGGCTTTTTGTAAAGCCACTGTTCTGGAATGTACGGATTTTAGATATATTGCAAAAAAGTTAATGGTTTACTTTACTTAATTTGAGTATATTTATGTATAAATATTTTTGGAAAACCATAGGTTAGATAACAGAGATTGTATGGGAGAGAAATTATTGATGGAAGATTGGTCTTTTCAACCGATTTCGGTGGGAGAGCCTTTTACCTTAGCAGCAGAAAACTTAGACATTGATGTGATGCTGCGTACTTTTTTAAGTCCTTTGACTGAGCAGGAGGAACTACAATTAGATGAAAACATCCGCAAAGTAGGTTGCCTTGACCCTCTGCTGGTTTGGAGAAGGGATATGAATCGTTGGGTATTGGTTGATGGGCATTACCGTTACCTTATCTGCAAAAAACATGGTTTGCCTTTTCAGGTGCGGGAAGTACATTTTGAACAGGAAGCGCAGGTCAAGGCATTTATGATAGAACAGCAATTGGGAAGACGAAACCTTACTCCATCCCAATTACATTACTTCCGAGGAATTAAGTATAATTCTATTGTTAATCTTTCCCGGCAAAAGAAAGATGAAATCCTGGATGAAAGGGAAAAAAGAGAAAAGACCTGTGATTATCTGGCCAAAAAATTCTCTATTAGCAGAAGTACTATTCTACGTGATGCTGAATTCGCCAAGGGTATGGAAGTCATTGGCAGGGTGAACAAACGCTTGAAAGAAAATATCCTGATGGGGAGCGAGAAAATTGCCCGTAAGGACGTTCAAACACTGGCCCAGTTAAATGATATCCGAAAGTTAGGTAAGGTTCAGAATATTGGTGACATCAAAATTAAGCTGGAACGCATACGTGCTCAGGAAAACAAGGACGTTCTTGAGATGCACAAAAGACTAGAAAGAGAAAAAGAGTTTAATGCCATTAACGCGGCTATAAAACATGCCTTCCTGGATACGGATGCAAAGCTGAATGATTTGAAGGGAAAGGTGCTTAGTTGCATGAAAAATGGAATAGAGCAAAGAAGTGTTCGTCCTATTAAGAAGGCCATCAAGATTCTTGAGGAGATGGAGGGTATCATTCTTATGGACGGCAAGTAATTCATCCTTCATATGAATTACTAGCTTAAGTAATTGTATATCAGTAACTTAAAGGTTATCATTTTGATAACCTTTTTTTATTTACCCTAACCTGCTAAGGTAGGCTCAAGTACGGATTTATGGACATAGATATGCTTTTGTCATTCTTTGTCTACAAACTCGGCTCCTTCTTACGACCAGTTTTGATTTACTCTTTTTTTTTCTTGTAGCCATACTTATTCATGCAGCTTTAGCAAAGCTTTAAAGGGATGAACGGATAGTACAATTTTAAGCAAATTTACAGAGAATCGTTTTTCGGCAATATTTTTATAACGGGGATGCATTCATGCCCCATCGTATGCCTCTTTAGTAGAGGGAGCAAGCTTGAAAATTTTCAAAAGAGCTTTAGTTAATAGGAGAATGATCCTCATTTCTTTATCGAACTAAGGAGAGCAGAAATGATAAAGATGGATACAAAAAAGCTTTATTCTCTTGGATAAATATTACAAGACTTTTAAAAGTCATTAATCCGGTCCCTTTTTAATCAGGAAATTAACTTCCTTTGAAATACATTTATTTCACCACAAAATCAATCGATAATGAGTACCATGTCCCAGTTACCCGCAGGTGTAATGCAGGAAGATCTTTCCCTGTTTACTACTTTTGATGATGTACAGCCAGCTTTAGAATTCATCCTTAATCAATCATCAGTAAATCCCTCTTCCCGCTTTATTATTGGTGTTGAGTCTGTTTTTGTCAATTTAGAAAATGAGGAGCATGTACTGCATACTTTGACCATGCATGAAAATTTTGGTAAAGATTATCAACTTGTAGATGATAGCCTGGATTGTACGCTATACTTATCATGTACTGAAGACCTGGTCCTGGAAAATGTAGCATTATCGCAGGCATCCTTTGCTACCCAGTTCAATATTCCACTGCAATGCATTTGGGTCATCATTATGAAAACAAGTAAGGGGGAAAAAATTATTTTTAGAGGATGAAGAGCAAGGCTAAGACCGTTTACCTGGACTGGATTTTCCGAAACAAACCAAATCCTGTCTATCCCCCAGATAGGCAGGACAAAGTGAAAATTTTGATGATGTTTCTTCACCAGGATTTATCCTATCGGTTTTTTTATCGGAAGGCGCTTAGGAAACTTGATAATGGTGGAAGTCTTATAGTATTTCGTCCATGCCAGTCTCTGCCAGGGCAGGCGGAAAATGCATTTGTCCGGCTTATGGGTTTCAAAGTCGAGAGGGAATACGCAGTCAATGACCGGTGGTATCTTATACACTACCGTTGGGTAGTGCTTTCTAATTAGGTTGTGTTTTTGTATTCTTGGTGCAAAAATCTATTCATTGCCCAAAACTTGGTTTGAATGTCATTAGTAATTACCCTTAGCTTACAGGATGCCATCGTGATGGCTTCTGATTCCAGGATGAGTTCGCAGCGTCAGGCAGTGGACATGTATCAGGGGATTTACGAATCTCATCACTTTTACAGTGATTTCCACCCTAAAACCAAGTTAATTCTGAACCGAATAGGCGTATCAGTATTTGGTAATGCTTTTTTGGGGGGTAAGACTATTTTTCAACACCTTGAACATATTGAGGAAGAATTTTCGGGAAATCCTGACGTAAAGGTCCATGAGGTAGCACGTTACCTGGGAAAATACTTTCAGCAATTTCAGCCGAATATTAAAAGTGGCTTTCACGTAGCAGGATATGATCATGAAGAGGATTACTATGAGCCAAAAGTGTTCAGGGTATTAAACATAGAACCTTTTCTATACCAGATGAACCAAGGCCCACGGCCTAATACCATTAAACTTGGCGTAATCTGGAATGGCGAAACTGAAGTAATCAATCGCTTATATTTTCCATCACTTCAGGGACAGGCATCAAAAGAATTAATTCCCAGGATATCCTGGGATGTGATGAGTATACAGGATGGTATTGATTTTTGTAACCATCTTATCCAAACTACTATTTCCTACCATAGGTTTGCAGGAACGCAACATACAGTTGGGGGAAGTATCAACATACTAGTACTGAAAAATCAGCGTGCTGTATGGCACACCCGGCAGCAATACAAACTCGAGAATAATCAATTTAGTTTTTTGTAGGCAATTAATTTTGTTGAGTGGTTTCTTTTTAAAATCATTAAACTAAATTTGCTTATTCATCAGAACCATTTTATTTGGTTATTGTATCGGGAACCTTTAATCGGATCAATATGCAACCCAGACGGGCAAAATACGTCCTGGAGATACTGGTTAACAAAATTAACCACCATTTTCCTTTAGTCAATTATGACCTCCAAGAAAATGAAACCGGCGTGACACTTTATTTTACCAGCATGGATGAATTACTCCAGGTGCAGAGTTACCTTATCTATTTTCAGGTAAGGAACCCTCATCATATCTGCCTGGCGGTAAAAGGAAGTACCCACTCCAAGACAAGACCCTGCCTTCATATTCAGTTTACCTCTCTAATCTTCAACTTTTTTGATTAATGGGCTCGGTTTTTAGCATAAGGTGCAAGGAAAATAATTGCCAATAAACTATTGGTTCTTCAAGCTGTATATTTCTTCAATAAGGTATCGAGGCAGGAGCGCCAGTTGTTTTAATAATTTATTTAAGGTTTTACACAATTCTTATTTACAGAAGTAAACCCTTTCATGAGTTGTTTTAAATATCCTACTCAACCCAGTAGGTAAGGGTGATTCATGATTTACTGTAAACGTGTAATGTTTACTGAAGATCACGCAGTTTTCCCATAGCCAAAGTTTTTAATTTCAGGTTTCCATAGATAAAAAAATTATCTCATACTCATGCAGCAAGAACTTCATTTTCCTGACCACATCGCTGCCGCTCTTGATGTCGGCTCTTCCAAAATTAGTTTAACCCTGGCCCGAAAAAACAATTTGAATACCATGGAGATACTTGCTCATGCCAGTATTCCGACCCAGGGTGTAAAAACTGGCACAGTCCATAATTTAGATAAAGTAACAGATGATTTACGTTTGCTTAAACAACAGGTTGAGGAAAAATCAGGTGTGGTTATCGAAGAAGTTTGTGTCAATATGGGCTCCCCATTGGTAACTTACTTTCAAGAGAGCCATTCCATTTTTTGTACTGCAGAGGACGGTATTTTTACCTCAGAAGACGTCAGCATACTTACCGAAAATATTTACCGGATGGTGTTGCCTAGTGGTTTTTGCATACTTCATGTAATTCCTGAGCAATTTACCATAGATTATGAGATAGAAGTACAGGATCCTGTGGGCGTGTGCGGAACCCGCTTAGATGGAACTTTTAAAGTTATCTGCGTGGATGAAAAAGCGGTGGCTAAATTAAAAAAGTGTATTGAAAGGGTTGGGATGCAAATGAGAGAACTGTTATTCCAGCCTTTGTCTTCCAGCCAAAATGTTTTGAATAGCCAGGAAAAGGAATTAGGTGTATGTGTAGTGGATATTGGAGCTGGCACTACTGACCTTGCTATTTACAAGCATAATCGGTTGCAGCACCTTGCCTCACTTCCATTTGGCAGCAATCTGATTACTGCTGATCTGAGCCAGGGCTTGGGGATTAGTATTTTACAGGCAGAAGCCATTAAAACAAAGTTGGGGCATGCCATAGTGGACACAGAGGATGAAATGGCAGTATTGAGTGTGCCATCTTTTAGGAACAAACTACCCAAACTGATACCGGTCATTAACATTGCGTGCATTATAGAGTCCCGCTTGGCTGAAATCCTGGAGGCAGTCCACCGAGAAATTCTTTCTAATGGTCAAAAACTGGAAGCCGGTATAGTAATTACCGGAGGTGGGGCCCTCTTGCCCAAAACGGATCTGCTGGCACAATGGGTTTGTAATTTGGATGTGAGAATCGGTTATCCTACAGAGAACGTTGACTTTGGACAATATAGCGCTGCTAAAAATCCAACCTATGCTGCAGGCATAGGCCTTGCATGGAACCATTTATTTCAGGACCGAAACTACTACTACCAGGATAGCAGTAAAACGGAGAATAAGCGCGGATACGTTCCGGACAATATCAGTAAATTTGCCGGAAAACTGAATACCACCTCTTTTTTGAAAATGGTCAAACAGAAAGCGCGTGTTATTTTTCTGGATGATGTACAGTATGATATTAACTAGGGTATAGCATGAAACCATTTATAAAAATAATCGGAGTAGGAGGGGGAGGGTGCAATGCGGTCAATGAGATGTATCGTAGAGGAATTGAAGGAGTGGAGTTTATCGTATGCAATACCGATTACCAAGCACTACAATCCAGTCCGGTACCGAACCAGTTGCAGATTGGCAAACAACTTACCCAGGGATTAGGAGCGGGTGCTAACCCAAAGGTTGGAGCAAGAGCAGCCGAGGAAAGTTTGCCATCAATACAGCAACTCTTGGAGCCTGATCTGAGGATGTTGTTTATCACCTGTGGTATGGGAGGAGGTACCGGAACTGGTGCCGCGCCTATCATCGCCCAGCAGGCCCACGAAAAAGGTATACTTACGGTGGGTATCGTTACTTTTCCCTTTTCCTTTGAAGGCAAAAAGAAATCCGCCCTGGCCCGGGAAGGAATAGAAAAGTTTAGAGCTTTTTGTGATACTTCCCTGGTGATTCATAATGATCATCTCAAGGGATTATACCCACAGACAGGGCTTTCTCTTGCCTTTCAATACGCAAATGATGTACTGCATACAGCCGCTAAAGGCATTGCTGAAATCATTACCGTTCCCGGATATATCAATGTTGATTTTGAGGATGTAAATACCATAATGAGGCAAAGCGGTAAGGCCATTATGGGAAGCGGTAAAGCCAAAGGTAAAGACAGAGCCGTGTTAGCTGTGAAAAAAGCCATTAGTTCACCTCTGCTTGACCAGCAGGGGCTGGAAGGTGCTTCCCGTATGCTCTTATCCATACGCTCCGGATTGAAAACAGAGATGCAGATGGATGAACTGAGTCAGATTACCGACTACATTGCACAGGAATGTCAGGGGGATCTGGAACTCATATTTGGGCACGGAACTGATCCTTCCCTGGAAGATGAGATCTCCGTGACCCTGATTGCTACTGGTTTTCCCTATCCCAATGATAATTCTCCTGCTTTTGGAAAGGCTCAGGAAAATTACATTCAGGAAGAGGCTGTACCACCGGCTGTACCTAAACTAAATAGTGTTGGCAGCCGATCATCTTTGCAACAGGCATCAGGCCTTTACCAGCGATATCAGGAAAGCAAAAGGTCTCCAGTAATGTCAAGGCACCAGACATTGTGGAAAGCCACTATGGAAAGAGAAAAGCTCAATAAAGTTTATAGTATTAATGATCGTGCTTTGCTATCAAGCGACTGGGAAATTTATGAAGTGCCGACATTTATTCGTAAAAACATTTTTTTAGTTCCTACCGGGCCCAGGGAATCATACAGCAAAGTATACGATCTTGAAAAATTCAAAGACTAAGTTAAATCTTACCAAGTACAAAAGCTGGGGAATTATTGCATTTTATTTAAATGGAATATGAACATATTTGAATGCCTGATGAACATTGGGTAATTTATGAATCTACAGAATCAATGCTGTTTTCTCGGAATGAATCAAAGGAATAGAGTTTTTGAATTGGCGTATTGACTAACTCTATACCACAAAGTAAAACTTCTGTGTATGTGTATGAATAAAAAAGGCAGTTAGGTCTGTCTTTTTTATTCTTAGGGGTTGGCATTAGCAAATGACTTTAAGGATATCCCTGGCTTCCTTCATATGAATGGGTTTAAAATAATAGTTTTGAACAGAGGAAAATCTCCTGGATCTTTCCTGATATCCATAATTATTAGATGAAGTTATTAGGAACAAGGGGATCTCAAACTTGAAAGGACTGTTTTCATAAAACGTCAGAAATGACCAACCGTCCTCGTCAGGAAAAAGTAAATCTAGTAAAATAGCTTGAGGAAGGGGGTTTTTCTCATTGAGCAAGTACTCTATCCCATGCTGTACCCTGAGTACATGCTCAATATGTACAGTATCTGCAATGTTATAGAATAATTTCTTGTATATTATAACATCAACCAAATTATCATCTATTACTAGAAGGTTCAGTTTACAATGTTCCTTTAACATTTTTGACTACGGTAAAGCTTAGAATCAACTAAAGATAATATGATTTTGAAGTCCCTACAATAGTTTAAACATATTTAATGTCACAACAATCAATTCTGTATGGTACCATCAGCATATCCCCGGTATAAAATATTTTCCTGTGAAAGCACCTCATTTATTTTGAGTTACATCAACGAAAGTGGCTTTTCCTTTATAGAAAGGTATGAACATGGGGAAAAGTATGGTTCTCTCATGGTAAAAGAAAATCTGCAATTTGAAAACTTCAATGAAGTTCGTGATTATTATCTGCAGCAGAAAAATATAGATAAATTACTATCCCTGGGAAAATATCCAAGTGTTCCCTATCGTACCCTGATCAAGATTTCAGAGTAAATCGATTTACACGGAGGTATCATTATTCGCCTGGTTTTTTTTGATTACCTCTTTGGCAAGACTAAGATAGGCCTGTGCTCCTTTGGTATCAGCATCAATAAGCAGAGCAGGTTTCCCGTAACTACTAGCTTCAGATAAGGAAACATTTCTGGGAATTATGGTATTAAAAGTCATATAGTTAAAAAATTTTTTCACCTCTTGTACTACCTGGTTATCCAGCCTTGTTCTCGAGTCATACAAGGTAAGCAGTATGCCTTCAATATCGAGTTGAGGATTTCTTTTTTTCTGAATGATGGTAATTGTTTTAAGTAACTTACCCAAGCCTTCCAAAGCAAAATATTCGCATTGAACAGGAATGATTACCGAATCAGAAGCACAAAGGGCATTAACTGTTAATAATCCAAGAGATGGTGAACAGTCAATAAGGATATAATCATAGTGTTCACGGACATTCTGTAAACTATTTTTAAGCCGGAAATTTCTATCGGTTAAAGATACCAATTCTACTTCTGCGCCCGCCAAATCTATGCTGGCAGGCACAATGAAAAGGTCTTTTTCTTCAGTTTCGAAGATCACATCCATTATATTTGCTTCCCCAAACAAACAGTGGTATAGCCCTCGGGTCAACAGGTTGAAGGATATACCAAGTCCGGAGGTAGAGTTTGCCTGAGGATCGGCATCAATAATCAGTGTTTTATATTCTAAGGCAGCCAGGCTGGCAGCTAAATTGATTGTTGTGGTGGTTTTGCCTACCCCGCCTTTCTGATTGGTGATGGCGATGACTTTCCCCTTGGACATAACCAAAAGTTTAAATTAACTATTTTACTAGATTATCATATTTGTGGAAAGGTGAGCCAGCTTAAAAGCCAGCATGGAATATCTAATCAGATAAAGAAAACAATTTCTGCACGTTCATAGATTTACAATATTTTTCCAGAGGCTCAGTATGGCGAAAAGCATTGATTGGTAGTAACTCAAAAGTTTGAGGCTCATAAGCTAGTTCCACAAAAAAAGAGTCAATTGTATAAAGGGTAAATTGCAGGCCCTTTTCCTGTATCTGAGCTAATTTCCTACCCTTTTGGTAAAGTAAAGAAGCTTGACGAAGTTGACCCAGTCTTTTAAATCTTTCTAGCTTTATATATGATTTTTTCATAGTGCATCTTCTATTTATATAATAATAAATACGATGTAAAATATATGTTCTTCATAGATGTAGGAATATTAAATTTCTAAAAATAATAAGAGTAATTATTTTATTTTCCTCTATAAATGGTACATTGAAATTAAACTTGTAATTCACAAGCTTAAATGCACATTGTTCTGAGGCTTATCGCACTGCTGGTTTTAATTAAAAAAGTGTATCAGAGCACTTTAATAGCCAAACCTCTAATGATATAGCTAAGCATAATCAGGGTTCTATTTTTTGTAAATTTATATGTTTATTTATTACCTTTTTGTGATTATTCTTTTTCTATAGGATGATATATTCTATTATGTTTTTTAATATAATAACTGATATCTTTTTAAGGTTCTCATTTTGGTACGTAAAAGAGAATCACCTGGCCCGAAAATCAAAATTTTAGTATCTTTGTGATACGCCAATAAACCATATTGTAATAGCCAATTATTCCTTGATACTCTTTGGTATTACTATGTTTACACATCTTCGTTGTTGTTTTTGAAGAACCTACTATAAATTTTGCAAATGAAAAATTTAAGCAGAGGCCAGAGGTATACTAATACCATAAGCCGGGTGAAGGCCCTCCTCAAAGAAGAGCAGATGGAAATTTCTAATATTTTTGTTGAGTTAGATGATGGAACTAAAAAAGGTGGATTTACCTCTATCTCAGAAGCCGAAAAATGTTCTGATAAAGTGTATATCAGCCTAAGACTTGGTAAGGTTTTACAATTAAAACAAACTGCGTAAAGAATACCACACGCTTTTTTAATTGCCAGTTTATCATAAAATGTAACCTCCTTCATAAGAACAAATAGCGGAATGATGCAAAAGACGATTAGCTATCCTATAAAAATAATAAGAGGTGTAATAAATCATGATATTCTAGAGCCCTATCACCAAAGGGGGTGGTCGGTTGCAAAAATCAACACCGCAGTCCATCCCAATAACCCAGAAATGCTCGTGGTGACAGTGGTATTAGAAAAGTTAATGCAGATTGAAGAGAATGTACCCATAAAGCCTTTTGAAAGGGATAGCCATGAATCACAGATTCATATTAACTGATTTAAAAAATCTTTATCTTCATTTTACTATGACTACGACGCAATTTTGTAGCTGTCTTACAGATTGGCTTTTGGAAAAGGATTATGAAATAAAG
>CAZFFW010000079.1:0-22609 GCA_964518125.1 uncultured Porifericola sp. | reverse complement strand
CCTCTAACTTGTAAAAGTAGAAAAAGGACGATTCATTCGGGCTTTCCTTTAAATGAGCTCTACACCAATTTTCCTATTCGTTTGCGCAGGCAAATCGTGGAGAAGTACATGGTCTATGCCACTCCAACTTTTAACCGAACAAAAAATGCTAATTGTATAACTTCCTCTCTGCTCATCCCAAAGATGCTTATTGGCTACTGCAGGTGATTTTTGAAAAAGGCAATCGTCCGGTCCCAGGCAAGTTCGGCTGCTTCTTTGTCATAACGTGGAGTGGTATCGTTGTGAAAACCATGGTTTACGTCAGGATACATATGAGCAGTATATTCTTTGTTATTGGCTTTTAATGCAGCTTCATAAGCAGGCCAGCCTTCATTTACCCTGGTGTCCAGCCCTGCATATTGCAGCAACAGGGGTGCCTGTATTTCTGGAACCATCTCCGCACTTGGCTGACCTCCGTAGAATGGTACAGCTGCCGATAGCGTAGGTATTCTGACAGCCATCATATTGGATATCCATCCGCCAAAACAAAAGCCAACCACACCTACTTTACCCGTGCTGTTTTCATGCACTTTCAAGACTTCATAAGCAGCGATAAAATCTTCCAGCATTTCATCCCGCTCTCTTTTGCGCTGCATCTCCCGGCCTTCATCATCTGTTCCCGGATAGCCTCCCAGAGGCGTCAGGGCATCAGGTGCCAGCGCAATAAATCCCGCAACGGCCGCTCTGCGACATACATCTTCAATGTGCGGGTTCAACCCCCTGTTTTCGTGCACCACGACTATCCCGGGTAATTTACCGGAAGCATTCGCCGGCATTGCCAGCAGGCCGCGAATATTGCCCCCACCCTTGGGCGAGTCATAAGTAATGTAGTTCGCTTTTACTCGCGGATCATCCTGCCGTACCTGTATTTTGCTGATGTAGTCAGGCATCAGAAAACTCATTAGAGAGCCAATGGTAATACCGCCTACCGCATAAACAGACAGTTTTTCTATAAACATCCTGCGGTCTATGCGATTATGCGCGTAATCATCGTACAGGTCAAATACTTCCTGGCTAATGTTTTCTTTGCTGAGTTTTTTCATGGCTGTACGGCTTATGTTTAGGTTTGTAGTGTATTTTTAAAGGCTTCTCAATTTACCTTTTTTTCTTTTGAAGCATAGCATCTACTGAAAAACGACCAGGTCCGGTGAAAAAAAGGCAGAGAAAGGCAAAGCCAAACAGGATCACTTTTTCCTGCCGGCCAAATTCGTCATCAAAGTGTGCTGTGAAATAAGCTGTCGCCATCGTAATGATCAAGGGAATGACAGCGGCCCTGGTAAACAGCCCGGCCATAACCAGTAGGGAACAGATAGCTTCAGCAAAGACCACCAGTATCAGAGAAGTCACCGGCCCCAGACCGAACGGATCAGCAAAACTGATTTCATCAGGGCCAAAAAGCCGTCCGAGTTTACCAGCACCATGCCCGTAGATCATGGAAAAGCCGAAAGAAAGCCGCAGTATGAGTAAACCAACATGATGATAAGCAGGAGGAAGTTCTAATTGTAAAAGCTTCATGTTTGACGTTTGAGTGAAATACTATGTGGAAAAGCAGTTTTCTGCCTTTTTAATCAAGTAAAGTGGCTCTGAATGAGCGAAAATATTCTTTAAACACATCTAAAAACCGATAAACAACTCCTTAAAGGGATGATTATTTCCCAAGATAAGCGAGATTATCCTGTGAAAAACCTGTCAAAAACAGCTAATGAGCAAACTCTTAGAAGCGCTTCTGCCCGCTGAACTCCATAGCCTCCCCTTTTCCAAAACCATAGCTCACTCCTAACGTAATGAAACGGCCTCGCAGGCGGTAATTATAAAGATAGAATGACGGTTGCAGGGTTTCGGATTCAAATATCTGGCTGGCAAAAACATCTCTGACACTGAGGTTCACTATAGTTTTACCTTTCATCAGTTTTTTGCGTACTCCGAGGTCAGCAAACATGAACCCGGATATGTTCTGCTGAAAAGTCTGGAAACTGGAGCGGTAATTACCATTGACCTCAAGGTCAATCCCGGCAGGCAGTTTGAACTTGGTTGTCAGGCGGGCGGTCCACTGGTCAGCATCAAAATCAAAGGAAGTTGTCTCAAAGGTGCCTTCCCGCTGAAAATAGTTATAGTTGAAATCAGCGTTGAGGGACCACCATTCAGTAGGGAAGTACTTGGCATTGATCTCTACACCGGTAGCCCGGTTGGTACCTATATTTTCAGGTCGGGTAATACTGACATTATCTTCAAAAGTAGAGACATTTTCCACCACATCAGTGGTATACCGATGGTAGACGGCCGCATTCAGGGATAAAGGCCCCTGGTCAAATATGGCGTTGACCTCATAAGAATCGGTAAATTCGGGTAATAAAAGCGGATTTCCGGTGCGGATGCTGAAGTTGTTGCGAATATTGAAAAATGGATTCAGATCCCAGAGCCCCGGACGGGAGATTCGGCGTGAGTAGCCAGCCTGCATTGAAAAGTTTTCCAGTACCTTGTAAGAAGTATGGGCGGTAGGGAAAAGATTGGTAAACTGAAGCGTATTTCCTTCGCCAGTATTGACCAACAAAGTACGCAGGTCGGTATTTTCAAGGCGTAAGCCCAGTTTCAGCCCGAATTTGTCCCCTTCATAAGCACCGGTGCTGTATACACCCAATACTTTCTGATTGTAGTCAAAAAGGTTTGTAAGCGCGGGGTCCGGTATCCAGCTATTGTCAGTTCGGTTGCTCACCGAAAAGTCATTTGACACATCGGTGATGATATACTGGGCGCCGGTCTCTACAGTGAATTTTTCGCTAAAAGGCCGGGTATAATCCAGCTTAAAGGTATATTCTCCTTCCTGAAAGTCAGTAGCGGTTTGTTGTCTTTGGCGGAAAGCTTCATCGCCAAATACAGGTGTATTGGTAAACTCAGACGACTGATCCTTACCAAAATAACTTCCCAATGCGCTGAAAAGCAGGTTATGGTCTTCATGGTCTTCAAAATCCCTTTTATACTGCAGTTCATACTGGTATTTGGGATTGGTAGCCTCGGTCACTTCATTTCTGCCCCATTGCGCCAACAGGGCTTCTTGGTCATCAAAAAAGCTGAAATCAGTATCAGCGTATTCTGTTTCCAGTTCGTAGGCAAAATGGCCGGTTAGCGACAGTACATTACGTTCGTTGATATGGTAATCTGTACCCAGTATGATGTTGAAGAAAGTTTCGTTTTTGTCACTCTCTCCTACACTACTGATGGTTGTATTATCGGCAATATCTCGGTTAATGCTGCGGTTCTGCTCGGGAAAGGTACGATGGCCTACGCCCAGCTGGCTGAACAGGTTAAATTTTTCAGTACGATTATTCAGGCTGAGGCCCAGACTGTGGTTATTGGGCACACCGGTATTCAGGGTTACCGATCCATTCAGCCCACGCTTTTCCTCTTTCTTCAGGATAATATTGATAATACCGGAAGTGCCCTCCGCGTCATACTTGGCCGAAGGATTGGTGATTACTTCAATACTTTCTATCATATCGGCGGTCAGGGTTCCCAGGGCATTGCCTTGTTCGCTGGCCAGTACTGAAGGCTTGCCGTTAATCAGAATCTGCACGCCGGCACTGCCCCTCAGGCGAATCTGCCCCTCAATGTTTACCGTAACAGAAGGGACATTATTAAGTACTTCCAAAGCACTGGCACCGGTACTGCTAAGGTCCTGTCCGACATTAAAAATCCGCTTATCAAGCTTAAAAACCGTCTGTGACTTCTCCCCTCTTACAACTACTTCGTCCAGGGTTTCTGTATCTTCTGAAAGCCCGATAATTCCCAGGTCCAGCCGGCCACTGTTAACCTCAAAGTCGCTGAATTCTTTGCTCAGAAAACCAATAAAACCCACTTCCAGTACAAAGGAAGCGGTATTTACTTCCAGAGAAAAGGTGCCATCCGCCGCTGTGGTAGTGCCGGTGATCAATTGCTTGCTTTGCGGGTCCAGAAGTTTTACAGTAGCATATTCCAGCGGCTGTTGACTTTCGCTTTCCACCACCTTGCCTCTAACCATCACGGAAGTCTCCTGCGCTGTTAGGGATTGGAAAAAAAGCAAGAGAAACAAATTAACCAATGCCAGGCATTTCATGATTGAAGGGGGTTTGATAAAAGAATTACTCAAACAAAGCATTCTTTTTACAATTTAAGAAATATGTTCTTTGAACGGCACATCTTTTATGACGAACAGCAATATACCGTTTAAGAGCCGGTTAAATGCTGTTGATCTGATAAAAGTGGTCGTTGGCCTGTTTAGTTTATCTGGTGAACTGCAAAATGGCTAACTTAAGGCTATGGTACAAAAATTCAGACTTGCCATACTCTCTAACCGAGAGTTACTATTCCAGGTAGTACTGCACTGCCTGGTGTTTAGCTTTTACTCTTTTGACCAGAATGAGCCAGGGATCAAACAATATCAGCTGGTATATTTCCTTAATTATGCCCTGGCCAATGCGTTGATCAGCTACATTTTGCTGCCCCGTTTCTTTTACCGTAAAAAATATGTTCACTTTTTTTCTTTTGCCCTGCTGACAGTAGCCGGGGTAATTCTTGTTGAAGAACAGATCTTAGAAAAAATATACTTTCCTGACTCAAGAGGAACTAGTTTTCCGGGAGTTTTTTTCAGTTTGTGGGAAGTAATGCCGGTCATTGTGATACTCTCTGGTTTTAAATTTGCCTGGGATGCAGTAACCAAACAACGGGAATTGGAGGCGCTGCAGGCGATCATACAGGAGAGCGAACTGGAATTTCTGAAATCCCAGATCAACCCTCATTTCCTCTTTAATAACCTTAATAACCTGTATGCATATGCCATTGAAAACTCACCCAAAACACCCGGTCTCATCCTGGAACTTAGTTCAGTGCTTCGGTATATGTTGTATGAGTGTCGCGAAAAATATGTTTCGCTGGCTAAGGAAGTAGAAAACCTGAAAAGTTTTACCCTTCTAAGCGAGCTGCAGATAGAAGACCGGGGCGTAGTCAATTTTTCTACCCGCAATATACAGGTAGAATACCAGATCGCTCCGCTGATCCTGATTGTGTTTATAGAAAATGCCTTTAAACACAGCCAATCCGGCCAATCCTCTGACATTCAGATTGATATTTCCATTGAGCTCACCGAATACGATACCCTCAATTTTCGCTGCAGTAATAATTTTTATGAGACTGATCAGCCGGAAAACATGCCCAAAGGAATAGGCCTGGAAAATGTGAAGAAAAGGCTGGAACTGATCTATCCTAACGCGCACCAGTTAGACATCATACAGACTGATAATTACTACCAGGTGCAGCTTTCCATGCAACTAAAGAAAAGGATATCTTATGAACTGTATCATCATTGAAGACCAGCCTCCGGCCCAGCGTATCCTGAAAAAATATATAGAGGATAGCGGCTCGCTCCAGTTGAAAGCCACCTTTACCGATGCGGTGCAGGCGCTGGAATTTATCAACAATGAAACTGTTGACCTGGTATTTCTGGATATTCATCTCCCCAAAATATCGGGTATTGAACTGCTGAGAAGTATTCCCCAGCTTCCTCCGGTCATACTGACTACCGCATATGCTGAGTATGCGCTGGAAAGCTACGATTTTGATGTGGTGGATTACCTGGTAAAGCCCTTCTCGTTTCAACGTTTTGTCAAAGCCGTAAGCAGGGCAAAATCAAGGGCTGCCTCCAAAGCTCAGCCAGAGCCTGAACTTACTTTAACACCCAAAACTTCAGAGATTTTTATCAAATCGGGATATGAGCATATCAGGATTGCAGTAGATGATATCATATACATCAAGTCGGATGCAGATTACAGCGAAATTTTTATTCCGGGCAAAAAGTATTTATCCTCGGAACCACTCAGGAAGTGGCTGGAAATTTTAGACCCTAAGCAGTTTGTACGGGTTCACAAATCTTATATCGTACATGCCTCCCGGATTGTAAAGGTAGTAGGCAACCAGTTATATATGCATAATGATGCCGTAATCCCGATCGGTAGGGCCTATAAAGATGAGTTCGTCAGCAAAATTCTGAACAAGTATTGAAATCATCGTCGTTAGTCCCCACAGATCTGTCGTTCAAAGATTCTTTTTTCGACTGTCTTTCTCCTCCGTTACATTGCGAATGGGATTATAGCAGTAGTCCCTCATTTATACATTAATAGTTTGATTGAGAAAAAAAGCCCCGTTGGTACGGGGCTTTTTTCTTTTATTGAAGCTCAGCACATTTTCGGAAAGTTGATGACTGCATATTTCTTAGGATTAAGCATCTTGGAAAAGCATCTTACATGAAACAGATTTTCTATTACAAAACGTAGTCACTTTTACTTGCCTGAGGCCATTCATGCAAAATGATACCCATAAAATATCAATAATAAGGTTGTAGATTCAGCAGATACGATCCGTGGTAATTTTGCGAGCATTATTTTTCTGTGAGTGCTTTTTATTTAGGTTTCCCCTACCTAATTTTTTGCCTTCAATCTCATAACCCATTGTCAACAATTTCCCTTATGAAAATTTATTTTTTACTAATCCCCTTTGTATCAAAACATGCTTAATCTATTATCTGGCAAACCAGCGGTACTTACTGCTGTATGCCGATTCAGCGGAAGTCTCGTGCTGATGATTTCCTTACTGAGCCAGATTGCCTGGGCTCAGAGCCGTACAGTCAGTGGTAAGGTTAGCTCCGGTACCGGAGAAGCCCTGCCGGGAGTTAACGTATTGGTGGAAGGTACCACAACCGGTACCGTTACCAATATTGAAGGAAACTACCGGATAAACGTTAGTACTAATGACGCCAACCTGATATTTTCTTTCATTGGCTATCAATCTAAAAAAATAGCCGTCGGCAACCAGACGGTACTGGATGTCAGCCTGGAAGAGGATGCCACCCAACTCAGCGAGGTGGTGGTGACAGCCTTCGGTGTACAGCAGGAGAAGAAATCGCTGGGTTATGCTGTGCAGGAAATCAAATCCGAGTCCATTGTGGAGGCCCAGCAGCCCAATATCGTCAATGCGCTGCAGGGAAAGATCGCCGGTGTACAGATCAATAATTCTGGTGGGGCGCCCGGTGCTGCCTCAGTCATCCTGATCCGCGGAGGCACCTCTTTGAGCGGTAACAACCAACCGCTATTTGTCGTGGACGGTATTCCTATTGATAACAGCGCACCTACCGGCCGGGGTGTAGGGCTTGGTGCACAGAATACGGTAAACTCCAACCGTGGGGTAGATATAAACCCCGAAGACATAGAATCCCTTACGGTACTGAAAGGTCCTGCCGCCGCGGTACTTTACGGATTAAGGGCTTCAGAAGGAGCGGTGATCATTACTACCAAGAAAGGTACTGCCGGAAACGCGAGAATCAGCTACAGCAATGCTTTTTCCTTTGATGTGGTAAACAAAGTTCCTGAACTGCAAACCCGCTTTAAGCAGGGGGTTAACGGTGACTTTAATCCTGATGCCCGCATCTCCTGGGGACCTCAATTTGGTGCCAACGAAACAGTTTATGATAACCTGGGCAATTTCTTCCAGACAGCTACCACCCAGCGGCATGACCTTTCTGCCTCCGGCGGAAATGATAAGTCTAACTTCTACATGTCGGCCAGCCGCTTTGACCAGCAGGGTGTGATCCAGAATACGGATTTTGAGAGAACCTCTTTCCGCTTATCTGCTGAAACCAAAATATCGGATAAACTCAAATTCGGAGGATCAGCCAACTATGTCAATACGCAGAACTCCTTTGCCCTGCAGGGATCAGGTATTGCTGAAACCAATATCATCGGCGCTACCGGAGGTGGCGGTGGAGGTACCATGCGTGGTATTTACAACTGGCCGCTGAATGATGATATGCGCGTCTACCTGAATCCTGACGGTAGTCAGCGCACCATTCTTGGTGTTGCGCAGGATGCCTCCTTTGTGGACAATCCTTACTGGAGCATTTTCAATAATCCGAACAACAGCAATGTAAACCGGATGATCGCAGTGGCCAATGTGTCCTACGATCCCTTTGACTTCCTGAATATCACCTACCGGGCCGGTACCGACTTCTTTAACGAGGAGTTTAGCAGTGTAAGAGGTACGGGTACTGTCATTGGTGGTGAGGAAAGAGGCGCGATTACCGAAAATGAACGCTTTAACCAGATCACCACCTCTACCCTGCTGGCGACCATGAAGCATTCCTTCAGCAGTGACTTTAATGCCAGCCTCACACTGGGCCATAATGCTGAAATCGCCCGTAGTGTCAACACCGACTGGTACGGCCGTAACTTCATCGCGCCCAATTTTGCCAGCATCAACAATGTGGAGCAGGGTGATCGTACCGTCTCGCAGGGTGGTTTTCGCCGCAGAATAGTCGGTGCTTTTGGTGACCTGAACCTGGACTGGAAGTCCGTCATTTTCCTCAACGTACGCGGAAGAAATGACTGGAGCTCTACCCTACCCCCTTCAGCGCGCTCATTTTTCTATCCCTCATTAAGTACTTCAATCGTGCTTACCGACCTGATGGATGAACTGGGCCTTACCAGCGGTGGGCCTAAGAAATTTCTGTCCTTCGCCAAAGTTCGCGCTTCCTGGACAAGAGTCGGTAAAGATGCACCGCCCCATGTACTGGGCAACCGTTATTTTAATACTACCAACTCCTTTACCGCTGCGCCCCGGGGATTCATCGTGGATACCTATGCTTTTGGCAGCCCGGACCTGCGTCCTGAATTTACCAATGCCTTTGAGACCGGCTTTGACCTGCGCTTCTTCAGCGGAAGGCTGGGAGTGGATGTCACTTACTACAATATGAGCTCAGATGACCAGATACTCTTCACCAGGGTACCTCCTTCGGCCAGTTCCTTTATCGCTTATCTCAACGGCGGACGTATAGACAACGAAGGCTTTGAAGTAATGCTGAATGCTGTGCCGGTGAGTCGGGATAACTTCCGCTGGGAATTGGACCTGAACCTTTCCCGTAACACTTCTACCGTGGTGGACCTGCCGGGTACTCTTGACCGGGTGGAACAATCCGATGCATCGGTAGACGGATTTGTGGCACAGGGAGCCGGTTTCCTGGGAGAGACCCTTTTTGGTATCAACGGAGATGTCTGGAAAACCAATGAAGACGGTGTTTTATTACTCAACAATGATGGATACCCGCAGATTGATCCAATCAAGCAGATCATCGGCGACCGTAACCCTGATGCATTGCTGGGTCTTACCAACACCATGCGTTACAAAGACCTGTCACTTTCTTTCCTCTGGGATATCCGGATAGGCGGAGACATTTACAATGCTACCGAAAATGCCCTGGTGAGAAGCGGACTAAGCACCAAGACCTTGGACCGTGGCACCACCACCGTTTTTGATGGTATCATAGAGTCTACTGGTGAGCCTAATTCCCAGGAAGTGGTGCTGGATCAGAACTTTTACCAGTTGATCTACCGTGGTAACGGACCGGCCTTTGTGGAAGACGGAAGCTGGTATCGCCTGCGCTACGTGACCCTTTCCTACCGTCTGCCTTCTACGCTGCTGGAAAAAGCCAACATCAAAGGACTGGAGTTTTATGCAACAGGAAGGAACCTCCTGCTGATTACCGACTACTCCGGTGTAGACCCTGAAGTAAGTTCAGGCGGTGCAGGCGTAGCCGGTACCGGTTCTATGGGTATGGACAACCTGGGCGTGCCCGCTACCCGCGGCCTTGACCTGGGCTTAAGACTTACATTTTAAGTAAATGATGCACATCCAATTTATAAAAGAATGAAAACCAGAAAGTTATATATATTCTTCCTCAGCGTAGCTTTATGCTTAAGCGCCACTTCATGTGAGGATTTCCTGGACGTCAATGCTGACCCCAATAACCCTTCGTACATTCCGGTGGAGAACCGTATTATCGGCGCCATCACCATGACCAACGGGGCATCTATGTGGCGGGCTTCGCGCGAGATCAGTGCGGTAGTACAGTATGCAGCTTCCGGGCTGGCTGCTTCCGGAGCAGAAACCTGGAACTTCAGCGCCAGTAATTTCTTCTGGCAAAACGCCTACACCTGGGCCATACCCAACAGTGTGGACCTGGTGGTACAGGGACAGGAAGAGGGTTCCCCCCATTATGCCGGCGTAGGCCGGACGCTGGAAGCCCTCAACTTTGGTATGCTCACTGACCAGTTCGGCAGGATACCGGTTACCTCTGCCTACGATGGCGTAAGCCAGGTAAACCTTACCCCTACCTTTGACGAACAGGAAGTTGTCTATCAGCTCGTCATTGAAAAGCTGGATGAAGCCATTGCTTTCTTCAACAGTACGGATAATGCAAAAGGACTCAACCTGGCAGGTGGTGACATCATGTACCAGGGCGATGTAGACAAATGGAGAAGATTTGCCTATTCCCTGAAGGCCCGTTACCTCAACCACCTCAGCAAAAAGAGTAACTACGACCCTCAGGCAGTACTGGCGGCAGTACAAAATGGCTTCAATGCTGACGGCATGGACGCTGAGTTTCCTTACCTGGAGGGTGGGCAGGCCACTGAGGCAAATCCCTGGAGCAATGTTGGGTATGGTGGGTTTACCAGTGAGACCAATCCCCGTTATTTCTCTTATACCCAGTTTTTTGTAGACCTGCTCAAGACGCTTCCGGTAACCGATGAAGCGTATACTGATCCCCGGATCGGCATCATCATGAACCCTGCTCCTGCTGATGGAGAATTTCGTGGACTGATACCTGGCGAAGGTGTTCCTGGCGGCAGGGAAGGTAGTGGACCGTTTATCAACGGTGATATGTACGGCAGAGTGACCGGTGGCTTTTATACCAAACCCACATCGCCCTTCCCCTTCATGACCTATTCCGAACTCAAATTCATAGAGGCGGAGGCTCGCCTGAGATCTGGTGACAAATCCGGTGCGCTGGCCGCTTATGAAGAAGGTATCAGGGCCAATATGCGCAAACTGGGTGTGGCCTCCGATGAGATTGACGCATTCTGGCAGGCAGTGGTAGACAACGGGGTAAGCAACCACTTTGACAACCTTACCAGCGGACTCAGCCATATTATGCGACAGAAATACATCACGCAGGTTTTTAACCCGGAAACCTGGGTGGATATGCGTCGGATGGATTTCAGCCAGGATATTTACGGCCCTTCCTTCACCAGACCCTCCAACCTTAATCCGCTATTCGGACCCAATGAGTGGATGAGGGCCATGATTTACGAAGGTAACGAAGTAGTACGTAACGGGGATAATGTAGGAGACAACAGCCCTGAGGTAAGGCTGAAGACACCCCTGTGGTGGGATGCCACTAATTAAGAAGTCAAATCCTGTTTAGTATTTACAATCTTTTTTAATATAAGTAGGCCGGCAAATTTGCCGGCCTTTTTAAATTTATTCCAAAAATATTTATACAGACTTCTTGACAAGTTTTTTAAATTTTTTGTACGTTTGGTCAATTCCCAACAATGCAACCCCTTTAGTAAATAGCTGATCAATATATAAAGGTCAGGCATCATTGTTGGAATCTTTGTCTTTAATGCATCGTATTGCACTTATCACGCGCATTGGTTAATTAATCAGTATGTCAAACAACAGGCTTAAATCTCTCGCTTACATGCAGCTGGCGCTGTTCATGCTGCTGGCGATGGCGGGTTTTGCCAGGTTTGACAATACGCTCAGTGATAAGCTTACATCTCTGAAAACAGAGGTCAGGCTTTCACCCGATAAAGCCGGTATAAGCTATCACTTTCAGGATCATAAAAATCCTTTTTCTGTCCCCACTAGCCTGCCTGACAGTAAAGGGGAAACCGACGAAGAGAGCAAAGAAAAAGATACATTTGAGGATGACTTTCTCACCACGCTTATCTGTTTCTGGAACGCTGAAAGCCATGTTTCTCTGTCACAGCCCAACCGTTTTGCTTACTTTGGGCTTCATAACTTTTCGGTCCCTCTCTATGTCCTCTTCCACGCCTGGAAGAATTTTCTGATCTGATCACACATCCCTTTTTCTTTTCCCGGAGGCGGTAAACCTCAGTTTCCCTTTTGTTTATCTGCCCGGCTTCAGGAAGAGACCTTCCTATTAATTTAACTTTCCATGATCAGATCAAATGGCAACTCATTTCATCAGGGAGTCCGTTGAGACGCATTCTGCCTTTAATGAGCACGACGTTTTACACCGGCTCCATCATTACCTGCCTGCTCAGGCAGCGCTGAAGGATTTTGTGCACCATAATACGCTGCATGCCTTTCAGCAACTTAATTTCCACGAGGCACTGCAAAAGTCCTCACAGATTTTCGGTTACAAAACTTATCTCTCTCTTGATGAATTTCGCAGCCTGTACCATGCCGGCAAGATCCGTGAGGATGTGCTGGAAAAATGCCTGTTTGAACGCAAAGGCAGACAGGCACTTGCAGGCTGGAGGAATAAACTTCTCAGGCAGGATTATCCGCAAACGATTACCTCCCGTGTTGGAAATTTTCGCAACCACTGGAAGTCCGATTATAAAATAAGCCTGGATAAAATCGTCCACCCTTTCCTATTCCGTTTTCTCTCCGCTTACCTTGACCAGGGAATTTCTATCTGGCCATTCCCGGTGAGGGATAAGGGATTGCTGGCATCGGTGCGGGAAATTGAAGGAAACCGTCTGGTGAGCATATTCAGGACGGAAAGAGCGAAAATGCTTCTTTCTGATGAAAGCACCAGCCTTGCCAGCCTGCTGAAAATAGTGGTAGGCCGTGAAAGCCTCTTTGAGCAGTACCTGTTTGACCAGCAGTTCGCCCATCCGGGCTGGTCGGGGATTGTCTCGGTGATAGAGCATCAGCCGGAAACCCTGCTGGACCGTAGAATCATCTCATTGCACGACCTCATCTTTTTTGAACTGCTCCTGGAAATTGATGCCCTGGACCATAAGTTTGAAGAAAACTGGCTCCCCCTGGGTGATCGGGTAAAAACAGCGCCTGAGCCTATTTTTGCACCACTCCCCGAAAGTGAGGTGCTGGAAGTACTCAGTATCTGGCAGGATGCTTACGAATGGTCTTACTATGATGATGTGCTCAAAGCCATCAGCATTGCCCAAGAGGGAAGTACCCCTGTCAGAAAAAGTTTTCAGGGCCTTTTCTGTATTGATGACCGGGAGTATTCGCTGCGCAGGTACGTAGAAAGCCTGGATGAACATGCCGAGACTTTCGGTACACCCGGCTTCTTCGGGGTAGAATTCTTCTTTCAGCCGGAAGACGGGAAATTCTTTACCAAAGCCTGCCCCGCACCGGTGACTCCCGCTTACCTTATCAAAGAAGAAGCCAGGCGTACCGCCCATCAGCAGGATGCCCACTATACCAAAAGAGCCCACCTGCCCCTGCAGGGCTGGTTGATCACCCAGACCCTGGGTTTCTGGTCGGCTTTCAAGTTATTCCTGAGTATTTTCAAGCCCACCATCACGCCAGCTACCGCTTATTCATTTCATCATATGGACAAGCATTCCCGCCTTACGATAGAAAGTGAGGATGAACCTGTATTTGAAAATGGGCTGCAGCTTGGGTTTACCGTTGAGGAAATGGCCACCAGGGTGGGCAATACCCTGAGAAGTATCGGATTGGTGAAGGACTTTGCCCCTATCGTTTACCTCATTGGTCACGGAGCTAGTTCGGTCAACAATACGCACTATGCAGGATACGATTGCGGAGCCTGCTGCGGCAGACCGGGAGCGGTAAATGCCAGGGTCTTTTCTTATATGGCCAATCACCCCAAAGTGAGGGCGCAGCTCAAAACTGAGGGCATCCTGATACCGGAGGCTACGCAGTTCCTCGGAGCCATGCACGATACTACCCGGGATGAAATAGAGTACTACGACGAATGCTCTCTTTCGGCAGAAAATGCAGCCCTGCACAAGCAGAACGCCTTGGTCCTGGAAGAAGCCCTGGCGTTGAATGCCAGGGAAAGATCGCGCAGGTTTGAAACAGTTCACACTGGATTAAAACTATCAAGCTTGCACAAAAAGGTGAGGAACCGCTCGGTGTCCCTGTTTGAGCCTCGCCCGGAACTGAACCATGCGACCAATTCGCTCTGCATCATCGGCCGTGCTGCCATGACCCGGAATATCTTCCTGGACCGGCGGCCATTTATGAACTCCTACGATTACCGGAATGATCCCGAGGGCAAATACCTGCTCAACATACTGAATGCAGCAGCGCCGGTTTGCGGAGGGATCAACCTGGAGTATTACTTCTCCCGGGTAGACCAGGTGAAGCTGGGCGCAGGTACCAAACTGCCCCATAATGTGATCGGGCTGTTTGGCGTAGCCAACGGTGTGGAAGGAGACCTCCGCCCAGGCCTGCCCAGCCAGATGATAGAAGTACATGACCCCATCAGGATCCTGTTTGTGGTAGAACATATTCCGGAAATAGTGCTGAAAACCATTCAGCGCAATCCCGCTACTTACGAATGGTTCATCAACGAATGGGTACAACTGGCGGTAAAAGACCCGGCAACCAAGGTCATATACCACTTCAAAGACGGCAGCTTTATTCCTTATCAGCCGCTACGCACTAAACTGGAAGAAGTGGAAACGGTGGACAGCTACATCAAAAATTATTCTGAAAACATCCCGGTGATCCTTACCAGATAAGCCAATGGAAAATTTACTCCATCTGTTCATCTTACTGCCCTTTGTCGGCTTTGTAAGCAGTATGCTGATCTCCCGAAAAAAGGAAGCTGCCATTTCCGGAATCGCGTTCGCTACGGTAGGACTCAACCTGCTATTCTCTATTCTCTATATCGGATACTGGATCAGCATTGGAAGCCCCGACATCAACATCAAGGACTTATCTATCTACAAATCAGCGGAATATGATTTCTTTCTTGACTTTTACTTTGACCGGGTTTCGGCGGTTTACCTGCTGGTAGGTTCATTGCTTACTTTCCTGGTAACGGTATACAGCCGCTACTATATGCATCGTGAATCCGGCTATAAGCGGTTTTTCTATACCATACTGTTCTTTTATTCAGGCTATATCTTTACAATATTGTCTGGAAACTTTGAAACGCTCTTTGTGGGCTGGGAAATTCTGGGCATATCCTCCTTCCTGCTGATTGCCTTTTACAGGAAGCGTTACCTGCCAGTCAAAAACGCGCTGAAGGTATTTACCATTTACCGCATTGGTGATGTAGGCATCCTGCTGGCCATGTGGATGAGCCATCATCTGTGGCATGAAAATATCACTTTCCAGAAACTGGCCAACTATGGGGTGGTAGAAGAGCACCTCCTTACCCACAGTGCTATGGGGGTATTCATATCGCTGATGATCCTGGTGGCTGCAGCGGCCAAGTCGGCGCAGTTTCCATTTACTGCCTGGCTGCCCCGAGCGATGGAGGGCCCTACCCCTTCCAGTGCGATCTTTTACGGATCACTCTCGGTGCACATCGGGGCTTTTCTGCTGCTGAGGACTTTCCCCTTCTGGGAGCATCAGTTGTTTATCCGTTTCCTGGTCGCTGGGCTGGGCGTGACTACCGCTATTCTTGCTTCGCTGATCGCCAGGGTACAGTCCACGATCAAGAGCCAGATCGCCTACGGTTCGGCAGCCCAGATTGGCATTATCTTCATAGAAATTTCCCTGGGATGGGAAGTACTGGCGCTGTTTCACTTTGCCGGCAATGCCTTTCTGCGTACCTACCAGCTGCTGATCTCTCCGTCGGTGGTGACTTACCTGATCAGGGAGCAGTTTTACCATTATAGTCCACCGCAGCTGGAACCGGAAGGCAACCTGAGCAAAAGGCTGAAAAATGCCCTCTACTTAATGTCGCTGAAAGAATGGCAACTGGATACGCTGACTTACAGAATTTTCCTGAATCCACTTAAAAAGATTCGTGGCATCATCAGTTTTATCACGCTGAAAAACCTGCTCATGTTCTTTATTCCGCTCTACCTGATCGGCTTCTACCTGTCTTTTATCAATGCTTCCATACCGCTGCAGCTAAAAAATGACATTGCCGTGATCATTGCTTTTATGGCGCTGCTGATGGTGGCCAAAGCATACAACGAGCGTAGTAGTTCCCGGCTGGCATGGCTGCTGATCGTACTGGCGCATTTCTTTATTGACCTGGCCATTACCTTTAACGACCATTTCAATGCACAGGAAGCAATGGTTTACCTGAGCGGAGTTTTGGTATCAGGAATCGTCGGATATATCTGCCTCCAGAAGGTCAGGGCTTTTGAGCACCAGCGCATTGGTCTGAACAGCTATCATGGCCTGATACGCCCTTATCCGAAGATCGCTTTCATTTTTCTGCTATCCTGCCTGGGGCTGGCCGGTTTCCCGATTACCACTACATTTTTCGGAGAAGACATCATCCTGACCCACATACAGGAAGAACAGCTGCTGCTGGCCTTTTTCGTGTCGGTCACCTTCATCATCAATGGCATATCGGTCATCAGGATTTACTCCAGGGTTTTCCTGGGCCCCTTTCCCCGGACTTTTCAGCACGCAACTGATATCACCGCTTAATCAACTAAAACATTAAAAAATAAAGCACATGCATTCTGATAATCATAAACTTCAAACTCCTAAAGACGGCATGGCCGGCTTAAAAGAAAACTGGAAAGATGACCTGACTTCCGGTTTCCTGGTTTTCCTGATCGCCCTTCCTTTGTGTCTGGGTATTGCCATGGCCAGTGGGTTCCCTCCTATTGGCGGTATCATCACTGCTATCATCGGCGGGCTGGTGGTGAGTCCTATCATGGGTTCCCGCATTTCCATCAAAGGCCCGGCAGCCGGCCTGATTGCCATTGCCATTACAGCAGTTACCGAACTCGGCCAGGGAGATGCCATGGCCGGCTATCAGTACGCGCTGGCCATCGTGGTAGTGGCCGGGCTTGTCCAGGTGGTTTTCGGTTTGCTCAAACTGGGCCGCTTCGTGGATTTCTTTCCTGCCTCGGCGGTACATGGTATGCTTGCGGCTATCGGTATCATCATCATTGCCAAACAGGTGCCGGTGATGCTGGGGGTGACACCGGAAAGTAAAAACCCGATCGCCCTGCTGCTGGAGATTCCCCAAATGCTGGGCAATCTCAATCCTGAAATCGCCCTCATCGGCGGACTAAGCCTGCTGATACTTTTTGGTCTACCGATGATCAAAAACCAATGGGTGAAGAAAGTGCCTGCTCCCATGCTGGTACTACTGGTGGCCATGCCGCTGGGCAGCTTGTTTGACCTTGGCCATGAGCATCAGTATCTCTTTCTGGACCATCATTATTTTGTAGGCCCTAAATTCCTGGTGACCCTACCCGGCAACTTCCTGGATGGGATTACTTTCCCGGATTTCGGAAAGCTTTTTACCATGACATCCTTCAAATACGTCATCATGTTTGCGCTGGTGGGTAGCCTGGAGTCACTGCTGACGGTGAAAGCCATGGACGGAATGGATCCTTTCAAAAGAAAAACCAATAGCAATCAGGACCTGCTGGCAGTAGGTGCAGGCAACACCCTCTCCGGTCTGCTGGGCGGTCTGCCCATGATTGCCGAAGTGGTGCGTAGCTCAGCCAATGTGGGAAATGGCGCGAAAACCCGCTGGGCCAACTTCTTCCACGGTGGCTTTCTGCTGCTCTTCGTGGCTTTGTTTCCTGACCTGATCCACCAGATACCGCTGGCGGCACTGGCTGCCATGCTGATATTCACCGGCTTCCGCCTGGCTTCGCCCGCACATTTTATCAGCACCTACCGGATCGGAAAGGAGCAGCTGGCGATCTTTGTGGTCACCATCGTGGTAACCCTGGCCGAAGACCTGCTGCTGGGTATTGCCGCCGGTATTATCCTGGAAATGATCATTCACCTTTCCGCAGGAGTTCCTCTGAAATACCTCTTTAAGTCTGATTTTGAAGTGGAAAGAGGTGAAGAAACTTTCAGGTTCAATGCCAGAAACGCAGCAGTTTTTTCCAACTACCTGGGCTTTAAGAAGCAGATTGAATCCGTACCAGAGGGCAAAAAAATCCTGATAGACTTCAGCATGGCCAAACTGGTAGACCATACATTCATGGAGCAGGTCAAGCATTTCAAACATGGCTATGAGCACAGCGGCGGCAGTGTGATGATCATCGGAATGGAAAAACTTAAGCCGGTTTCCGGTCACGAATTATCGGCCAGAAAAGCCATCAACATCTGATATTCCACATCATGTACACACTTAAAGAATTTCACAGCAAGAACAAAGAGAAAACGCTCTTTCTGGTTTGTAATGACTGCCTGTTTATGTACGAGGTATTGGACCAGCCCAATTATATGCTGCATGCCTTATTCGGCTGTATGATCTTGCCCGGAGATCATGCTACCCTGGAATTGCTGAAGAATAAGATACAAAACGATGGTATCAGGAAGATCATTTTTGCCGGTCATCCGGATTGCCGTACGTTAAAGTACCTGCAGAGTGACCATTCAAAAGAGGATATGTGGACTGGTCCTAAAAGGTATGTCAGGGCACTCGCCGCCGAATTAAACACGGCTAATCTGTCTGATCATGACCAAAAGAAATACCTGGAACATCATCATGTGGCAAGACAGGTGGTCAATCTTTCCCAGATCCCCTATTTCAGGGAAAAAATCCGCCATCATGAACTGGAGATAGCAGGTATTCTGATTGATGATTCGGACAATTATACCGTACATGAAACGGATGTAAAGCTGCTGGGTGCCTTAAGTTTCACCTTAAATTAGCCTAACTGCCTTTGCCGGACTCAACTTCAGGCAAAGGGCATTTCTACCGCAATTACAGGCATAAATATATATTGTTACTGCTGTTACTTAGCGGACTGTGCCGGGAAGTAGACGCTCAACAGTTGCCCTCTTCCGGACAGCCATCCCGTGAGCTGCGTATTGACCTGAATGAGGCAAAGAGCCATTACCTAAAAGTAAGCGGGCTGGTGCAGCTTTGGGCGTAATTCATCCCGAATACCAGATCAGTTATGGGATGCCTGTTCAAGCTGAGCTTTTCTGAAATTTATCTTGTTGATGACCGTTTCCAGCCCCTGGTCAATGTCCTGCAAGCAAGCAGCTAAATCTTTAAACGCTACTCCTGATTCCATTTCTTTTCTTAGCTGATACATTTCCTGGTAAAAACTCCCCATTCCCAGCATCATGAACAGAAGCTTTTGCTTGTGCATTATCGCTTCCAGCGCCGGTATGTCCTGCTGTTCCATCAGGTGCAGGAAATCCTTTCTGTATTGCGCCAGCGACTGCAGGGCCATGTCGTAAAACTTTTGCTTACGATCGGGCATCCCTTCAAATGGCTCTTCTGCCTTTGAGAAATCAGGCTCTGGCTGAGTGAAGCGCATTTCTTCTCCTTCAGATTGATCTTCTTTCATTTCAGGTATATTTCCATTTCCATTTCCATTCAGCAGCGCTAAAATACTATGCCTGAGTACTTCCGGATCAAAAGGTTTGGTGACTACGGCACTGAACAGTTTATTGTCTTCCTTATGAAGATCCAAAGCTGAAATATCAGCCGTCAGCGCGATGACCGGGGTATGACGATACTTTTCCCGTTCTGCTCTAAGGATACGCGTGGCTTCTATACCATCCATTTGAGGCATACGGATGTCCATGAGCAGGAGGTCATAAGCCTTTTCTTCCGTCATTTTCAGGGCTTCTATACCATTGACAGCTTCCTCAGCCTCTATATTCCACCAGGCTTGCAGATACTGCTGCACTACCATACGATTGATGGCCGTATCTTCTACCAGTAGTATGCGTGGCTGCTGCAGAGGCAAGGGATGCTGGGCGTCTGATTCATCAATGACCACAGGAAGTGGCAGTTTTTCGGGGTCACCTATTCCCAGATCCAAGGTAAAGGAAAAGACCGAACCAATACCGTGCTGACTCCTGACACAGATGTCGCTGCCCATCAATTGCAGAAGGGAGCGGGTGATGGACAAGCCCAGGCCCGTACCTCCGAAGCGACGCACCACACTGCTGTCGGCCTGGGTAAATTTTTCAAATATATGCTCTATATGCTGCTCGGAAATACCAATACCGCTGTCTTCCACTCTGAAGTGGAGACGTACCGAATCTTCTTTCTTTTCTGCCAGGTTTACCCGGATGATGATCGTGCCTTCTGTGGTAAACTTAATGGCATTGCTGATCAGGTTGTTAAGAATCTGCTGGATACGATAGCTATCCCCTTTGAGTACCGGGGGGATAATTTCGTCGACATAACACTTCAGCTGGTTATTTTTTTCTTCTGCCAGAGGTGAATAGGCAGTGGTAAGGCTATCCATGAGTGGGTCCAGCTGAAAGTCTATGACCTCCAGAGACACATGACCAGCCTCTACCTTGCTGAAATCCAGGATATCATTGACCAGGTTCAGCAGGTTTCTGGAGGAGAACAGCAGGGTGTTCAGGTTTTTGAGCTGATCAGTACGGGGCTTATTTTTGAGTAGCAGGTTGGTCAGCCCGATGACGGCATTGAGCGGCGTCCTGATCTCATGGCTCATGGTGGAAAGAAACTCATCTTTTGACCGGGAGCCAGCCTCAGCTGCCTCTTTGGCATGCCGCATTTTTTCCTGCAACTGCTTCATCTGCGAAATATCCTCAAAGGTGCTGACTGCCCTGATGATACGCCCCTGCTGGTCTCTGACCGGGGCCGCATTTACCAGGAAAGTAGTGAGCGTGCCATCTCCTCTCCGGTAGCGCATTTCTTCATGTTGTATCACCTGTCCGAAAAGGGCCCTCGCAATGGGGTATTCATCAGCCTGGTAATCCCTGCCATCGGCATGCATCGCGCCATAATTACTGTAACCTTCATAATCCTCCGTGAGGATCATGGGATGTCTCAGCAGCCGTTCGGCCTGTTCATTATGGTACAACAGTCTGCCCGAAGGTGCCTCAGCGATAGACACTCCGGAAGGCATCTGGTCCAGGATAATACGCTGCAGCTGTTCGGCCTGTACAATCGCCTCCTCGGCCTCTTTTCTTTCGGTAATTTCCCAGGTCTGTATCAGCGCGGCATGCACCTTCCCTTCCCGATCAAAGAGGGGAAATATTTTACCCTCCCACCAGGTACTATGCCCTCTGGTACGGGTCTTAAAATCCTCCAGCTTCCAGGGAGCACCTTCACGGATTACCGACAAAATACCATCGGCAACTCCGGCGTTTACCGCTTCAGGAAAAATATCACAATACTTTTTACCGATCAGTTCAGCTTCATGCCCCAGTATATGCTGGTAGGTAGGGTTGACCATGGAAAAACGCAGCTCAGGACCTTCCACTACCGCTATGGCGATGGGCGAATTATCAAAAATACTTTCCAGAAAATCCTTCTGACGGGTTTGTTCTACCAGTAAAGCCTCCAGAACCAATGCTGCATGCTTCTTTTCAGTAACGTCTTTATACTGCACCGCAAGGCTGTGGCTGCCTTTACGGCCAAAAGGAAAAGCATAAATCTCATACCAGCGGCCAAGTTCAGGGTACTCCCGCAAAAAATGGATGGTTTCGCCAGCGAGGGCCACCCGGGCAAATTGCGCTAACAACTGCTCATCAAGAGTAGGATATACCTCCAGGGCGGACTTCTGCCGGGTAGCCTGAATGCCAAATCCTTCCTCAAAGGCACGATTGGCCTCCAGAAAACGATAATCTACTGCCTTTCCCTGTTCATCCAGCAGCATTTCACCCACAAAGAAAGCATCTTCCAGCGCATCAAACAGTCGGCGGAAGCGTTCTTCACTTTCCCGGGAAGCTTCTTCAGCTTTTTTGCGGGCGTCTATATTCAGCAGGGCTCCAATCAGTCGGCTTACCCTGCCCGACTCATCCCGGACCACATCTGCCTGAGAGGCCAGCCAGACCTGGCTACCATCCGGGCGTTCTACCCGGTATTCAACATAGTGTCCTACTCCACTGCTTATCGTTTGTTGGATGACCTGCTCTACTTTCAGGCGGTCTTCCTCATGAATGCAGCCGATAAAATCCTGTAAATCGGGCTGCTCATCCTCCTCAAAGCCAAAAAGCTTTTTTACGGCGGGGCTGGCATGTACGATCCCGTTTTCAATGATAGAAACGTCATAGATACCCGCCTGGGCAGCTGACAGGGCCATGTGCAGCTGCCTGTCGGTCCGGTAGAGCTGGTGCAGCAGATTTCTGCTTTCGGTGATATCCAGCGATGCGGTCACCAGACCGTTTACCTGCCCATCAGCATCAAATGTCGGGCTGGCACTGACATCGTATACATACTCCCCGTTGCTGAGTGGAAAAGTAATATCTTTCCTGATTTGCCTGCCACTTTGCAGGACTTCCCTTTTGAGCTGCATCATAGCAGCCGTTCCAGGATTTCGGGACAAGTCCTCATCTGTTTTTCCCAATACCTCCTTCGGATCAAAATCCTCATGCGGGTTAAAGATCCACTTGTAGCGGAGGTCTTTGTCTATTTCGGCAAAGACTACCGGAGAATGCTTTAGTACCTTTTTGTATTTTGATTCACTTTCGCGAATAAGCTTTCCGGTAATGTCATCCGCTTGAATATTGCGAAACATCAGGAGCAATTCAGGCTCAGCCGCCTGCTTATTGACGATCCACACCTCGTAACTTTTCCCGTCTGGGGAGGAGCTGTAGAAGGCGAAGGCTGATGCCTGCGCATCCAGGGCCTGCT
>CAZFFW010000078.1:0-22998 GCA_964518125.1 uncultured Porifericola sp. | reverse complement strand
CAATGGCAATTTTACTTTTCAGGATGAGTTTGAAGATGATTCACTGGGCATGAACTACCTGCTCCTGCGTACCCCCAGCGAGAAGTGGTATGCGTTTAGGGATGGAGCACTAAAGATGCAGTTACGACCAGAGACGGCCTCTGGGCTGTCCAATCCCAGCTTTGTGGGGCATCGGCAGCAGCACCATACCGGCAGCGTAGCAAGTGTCCTGGCTTTCCAGCCGGAAAGCGACAATGAAAAAGCGGGTCTATTGGCCTTTCAGAGTGAAAACCACCATTATTTCCTGGCCAAGACCCTGAAAGAAGGGCAAGCAGTGGTCCAGTTACTCAAGTCATCGGAGGATGGCTTCACCGAACTGGCCAGCCAGCCGGTGTCGGGAGAACAGCTTCAGCTTAAGATCACTTTTGATGGGGCTGATTACGGCTTTCACTATGCTGAAGAAAATGGAAACTGGCAGGTGCTTCAGGAGAAGGTAGACGGTAAATTTCTGAGTACTGAGGTTGCGGGCGGTTTTGTAGGCACCCTGCTGGCGATGTATGCGACTTCTTCAGGTTCAGATTCGGAGAATACAGCATACTTTGAATGGTTCCGCTACGAAGGCAATGACCCGGTGCTGAGTGCCAGATAGTTGCAGCCAGGACAAGAGGAAAACGGAAGAAGTGGGGAGTTCTTACCGAAAGTATTACCTCAAATCCGCATGCTTATGGTCCATAATTAAGTGATCTGATATTCAAAGATATTTTTAAAGCGAATTAAACTAAACCTATGAATAAGCTTTTGCTAGCCCTGACCCTTTTGTTGTTGACCACTACGGGGGCCGTTGCTCAAAAAATTGCCATGGAGGCGCCGTCAGGATTTGACCAGGTAAGAAGTGACATCGCCAAAGGCAAAATTGACAGCATCCAGTACCCATCCAAAACGGTTGGGGTCAAACGTAAAGCCCTGGTCTATACCCCTCCGGGATTCAGCAAAAAGAAAAAGTACCCGGTACTTTATTTGTTGCACGGTATCGGCGGTGATGAAAAGGAGTGGCTGCGCGGTGGCAAACCGCAGGTCATTCTGGATAACCTGTATGCCGAAGGCAAAATAGAGCCAATGATCGTCATCATGCCCAACGGACGGGCGATGAAGGATGATCGGGCCGTGGGAAATGTGTTTGATCCGGAGAAAGTAGAGGCCTTCGCTAACTTTGAAAAAGATCTGCTGAACGACTTAATGCCATTTGTAGAAAAGAAGTACCCTGTCCTGTCCGATAGGGAGCACAGAGCCATTGCCGGCTTATCCATGGGCGGAGGCCAGTCGCTGAACTTCGGGCTGGGAAACCTGGATAAGTTTGCCTGGGTAGGTGGTTTTTCATCCGCGCCCAATACCAAAGCACCTGAAGTGCTGGTGCCTGATCCCGAAGAAGCCAAAGAAAAGCTCAGGCTCCTCTGGATTTCCTGCGGGGTGGATGATGGCCTGATCTCCTTCAGCCGGCGCACCCATGCATATCTCTTTCGGCATGATGTGCCTCATATTTATTACCTGGAGCCGGGCGGGCATGATTTTAAGGTCTGGAAAAATGGGCTCTATATGTTTTCGCAGTTTCTGTTTAAGCCGGTAGATACAGCCTCTTTTACCAAATACTCCCTGCTGGGAACACCAGCTTCCTCCAATGTACGCAATGCCAGCTATCCGCAGGTGTTGCCGGACCATCGGGTAATCTTTCGCATCAAAGCGCCGGAGGCCCATAAAGTACAGATTGACCTGGGCAAAAAATACGACATGGTAAAGGATACTGCGGGTTACTGGACGGTCACCACTGACTCCATCAGCCGGGGATTTCATTACTATTCACTGCTGATTGATGGAGTAGCAGTAGCGGATCCGGGTAGTGAAACCTACTACGGCATGGGGCGGATGGCCAGTGGCATAGAAATACCCTACCAAGACGGGGATTTTTACGCCCTGAAAGAGGTGCCTCACGGAGATATCCGCATCAAAAGGTACTATTCAGAGGTGCTCAATGCCTGGAGGGAAATGTACATCTACACCCCGCCCGGCTACGACACTTCGCAAGAAAAATACCCGGTGCTGTATCTGCTGCACGGTGGGGGAGAAGACCAGCGGGGATGGGCCACCCAGGGACGTGCTGACCTGATCATGGATAACCTGATTGCTGAGCAGCAGGCCAAACCGATGCTCATCGTGATGATGGATGGTAATATCGGTTTTAGGGGCGGGCCCCGTGCCTTCAATGCAAACGCACTGAAGGCATTTGAGAACGAACTGAAGAAAGCAGTGATCCCTTTTGTAGAAAACCACTACCGGGTAAAAACTGATGCGGCTTACCGGGCACTGGCGGGACTGTCCATGGGAGGACTGCAAACGCTGCATGCCGGGGTTCAGAACACCGATATGTTTGCCTATCTGGGTGTATTCAGTTCGGGCTGGTGGGCTGAGAATACCGAAATATCGGACCCTGAGTATGCCTACATGAAAGCCAATACGGATAAGATCAATGAAAATCTGAAAGTGTTCTGGCTTTCTCAGGGTGGAGAAGAAGACATTGCCTATAAAAATAATCAGCTCATGATGAAGCGCTTTGAAGAGATGGGAATCAGGTACCAATACAGTGAATATGCCGGTGGCCATACCTGGCCGGTGTGGCGGCACGACCTGTACAAGTTTGCCCGGTTGATTTTCTAAGAAGGTACTTTGTATGTCGTATGTGTTATAATGTTTGTTTTAAGGGATATAGTAGCATTTAACACATTCATATTTGAGTAAAGAATAGAAGGTGGATCTGGATAAATGCCGAGTACAATACTTATCTTAAGGCTTTATACTATTAACAATCTGACGTTAAGATCATGTTCAAACTAACTCCAGACTCAAAAAAAATAGTCACTCTTGCCGCCATGCTTTTTATTGCTGTCACCGCCTTGGCGCAGGACGGCACCATCTATCCGCTTGAAGCTCCTGAAGAACCGAATGCCATTCCGCTCAACACAGGCGGTGTTGATGACCAGCCCTCTTCAGAAACCTGGTTCCGCCAGTGGGGGGACCCGATGGCTCGTAACATCACCACCGCCACCCTTACTCCCTTCCTTCCCGAACCTGGAAAAGCGAATGGTACGGCTGTGATTGTAGCTCCAGGAGGAGGGTTTAGATGGCTATCTATGGGTAATGAGGGTTGGGAAGTAGCCGAGGCATTAAGGAGACAGGGAATCGCTGCCTTTGTGCTCAAGTATCGGCTTCACCCTACGCCGGAGTCACTTGATGAGTTTACCACATGGATGAATCGCCCTCGCCCGGCTCCCACCGCATCTTCAGACAATTCTCGAGTGGCTGCACCTCCGCAGCGCGACCTTTCTAACCAGCTTGAGGATGCTGAGGCAGCCTACGCCATGATAGTTGAAAGAGCTGAAGAGTGGGGGGTAGATACTGACAAAATAGGCATGATTGGATTTTCCGCCGGTGCCGGCCTCACCATGCATTCAACCCTGCATTCTCAAACAATGGACCTGGCTTTCATTGGTCCAATCTATGGTGGTATGGGGCCGGTAGAGGTTCCTGAAGATGCTCCTCCCATGTTCAACGTGATAGCTACAGATGATTTTCTCTTCAGGGGTCAGTTCGGTATAATTAATTCCTGGTACGAAGCAGGAATACCCGTTGAGTTTCATCTCTACCAAAATGGTGGTCACGGTTTTGGCCTGGGAAACCCCAACCGAACCAGCAATCGTTGGTTTGATGCCTTTATTCACTGGTTGGATGTAAATGGATTTATGATGCCCAAGCTAGGGGAGTGACCAGAAATTATTTCCGATGATTATCAGGTGAGAAAGCATAGGAAAAGTTTAATTTGTTAATCCTTAACATAATCCAAATTATACATGGTAGTACCTTGCTTTAGAGCTTTACCCATGACTTTGATTATATAAATAAGATAAAGGAGGAGAATTGATGGTTTAAGAAAAATACTTATTGTAGTTAATGATCATCAATATCACCTAAATCAATTATTTGCCCCAAGGCAGACTTCTTTTCTACGTAACCATAATCCAGAAGTAAGCTATAAACTATCGGACCTCATATCTTCTAGCAAGAGAGAAATAAAAGCTGGATAAATAATAAAATCGTATTAATTCAACAGGCGAAAATTTTTCCCAAAACACATTTATTTCATCCTATCTTCTTAATACTCCTACTTTCTTTTATTGATATAACTTGTACTAACTCAACAATATGAATATTTATATTTCATGAGTAAATTTCTTAACCTATGAATTTGTAATAGTAAAATTATAAAAGATTTATTTTTATTGTATACTTTATATTCTGAGACAAAGCGTATAACATAGTATATACTCAATGGATGTAAGCCCAATTTTACCCATGAAAAAGCTGCATCATCCCCGAACGAATACATTCAGCCCACACCTAACGATGATACAAAAAAAGCGAGGACAGCCACGGTACTTCTCTTTTACCTTCTTTCCTCCGAAACAACTTTACTACCATTTACCGTTGATGGTCTTCCAATGTATAGAGTCTCATAGGTAAAATTAATATTGGCACATAGAATCGTTTTAATTATCAGGTATAGCTTTAGGTTGTTGAAAATATCTTAAAAGTAATTGTATTATTTGGTTAATATTTCAAGATAGGAGAATGATGTTTTGCCATTAGCAAAAAATTGAGTTTATTCTAATGGAATTGCACCCATTTTTTTCTGTCATGAATACGCTTAGAGATAAAAGTGAAAAGAAAGAGGAGAAATTTACTTATCTGCAGGGTGAGGTGCTAAACGGCTGCTCTGACACTCAACTGTGGAACGAGTTTAGATCAGGTAATAAACAAGCTTTTGATATTATTTATGACAGATTTTTCCAGATGCTTTGTATCTACGGAGACAGGTTCTGTAAAGACACAACTTTAGTAGAAGATGTAGTACAAGATCTTTTTATCTATTTATGGAACAAAAGAGAAAATCTAGGCAGGGTAAATATCATAAAACCTTATCTTCTACTTAGTCTAAGACGCAAATTATTGAGAGTATTAGCAAGTGAGCAAAAAAGAACCTGTAACATTTCAGTTTTAGAGTCAGAAAAGGATTCCTACGCTTTTCATCTGTCATTAAAGCGCCGAACTTCTACAGCAGAGGAAGAAGAAATTTTCCTCAGGTTGTCTAAAGCATTAAGTAGGCTTACTGACAGGCAAAAGGAAGCAATCTATCTTAAATTCTACAACAATCTTTCTTTCCAGGAAGTAGCTTCTATTATGGATATAGAAGTTAGGTCACTCTACAACCTGATGAGTCGTACCTTAGATATCCTGAGGAATGACCTGGATCACAAAGAAGCACCAACGATCATAATGTGCAGTCTCCTCGTTACTTTCCTGACCTACTGCTCCCAATAATCCCCACCATTATTAAAAATCAAATTCATTTATTGTCAATATGGCAATATGGATTGCTATTCGTTACGAGTAGCATAATTTTAAAAAAAAGTCAATAAAGCATAGTGTAAAATCTGGCATGTCGGTCTTTATCTAATAAAGAACTGACGAACTATGTCTGATAAATACAGTAGCGAAAAGTACTTCTTACTTGATGAAAGGTTTCAGCAGTGGGTTAAATCACCTGACAAGGAATCAAATGCATACTGGCTGAACTTTTTGCAAGAACATCCTGAAGCCAGGCAGGCGGTAGAAAAAGCGAGAAATATTATTCAACAATTGGATTTTGAAGGACATGTCCGCAGCAAAACCATAAAAAATAGCGTTAAATCAAGGATAGATGAAGCTATCGCTCAGGAAGACTCAGAGCTTGATAATGCACGTATAGAAGCGGAAGATAGCCCTTATCGGAGAATACATGCTAGCAGATATTGGCTAGGCGTAGCGGCTAGCATTATTTTCATTTTGCTGGCAGGTGGCTACTTCCTTCTACAGCCTGATAAAGGCACTACCTATGCTACGGATTTTGGAGAAACCAGAACTGTGATATTACCTGATGAATCAAGAGTTAGGCTGAATGCTAATTCCAGGGTTACTTTGGCAGAAAATGAATGGCAGGATGCATCAAAAAGGGAAGTCTGGCTCGAAGGTGAAGCTTACTTTGAGGTAAAAAAATATACAACCAAAGCAGGAGGGGCCGCTAAATTTATTGTGCACAGTGGCAAAGTCGACGTAGAAGTATTGGGGACCGAATTTAATGTTAATACCCGGCACAGGCAGACAAGCGTAGTTTTAAGTTCGGGCAAAGTTAAACTTAACATTGAAAAGCAAGAAGTGCTGATGAGCCCGGGAGAAATGGTTGAAGTAAATGAAAGAAATGAGAAAATAGAAAAAAAGAAGGTAGACCCTTTAAAGCACACTTCATGGACAGAAAACAGGCTCATCTTTGATAATACGCCTCTTCTACACATTAAAAAGTTACTGGAGGATAACTATGGTTTTGAAGTCATAGTCCCGGATTCTGATCTGCTCAAGAAGGAGTTCACTGGTGACGCACCTGCAGATGATATAGCTATTTTACTGGATAAACTGTCCATTATTTACAACCTAAACATCATAAAAAATGAAACCCGGATCAGGATAGAAAACAAATAAAGAAGCCTTCTCTTGACCGACGACCAAATCGCAAGAAGAAGGCTCCTGAACAATAAATCATTCAACACCTAAACTACAATAGCTTATGAAACGACTCAAACAAAAGAGGCCTTATTTTTTGCTGCTATGTGCTATGCACCTGTATTTTTTCAGCTTTCAGGCTCAAGCTCAAACTGTAGCATCCAATGTTAGTCCGTTACTGTCGCATCCTATTCAGGATCAGTCACAGGATTTGTCTTCTGTATTGCGAAACCTCTCTGAAAGATTCAGCACAGTATTCAATTATGATAAAGAAACCATTTCTGATAGAAAGGTTAGCGAAAAACTGCTCAAAAGAATTGCGGAGCAGGAGGATTTAGAAAGCACCTTGGAAAGCCTTTTGAGACCATTAGGATTAGGCTATCAGCGGTTTGAAGATGCCTCTTATGCCATATTCCCACAGGTTGAGCGCAAAGGAATAAAAAAATTAGAGCGAAGTTCCAGCGAGGAAGCGTCTTCTCTGAATACTATTCCACAAGAGAGTAAAGAGACAGCTCATGTAACCCAAATGTCTCCTCGCCGCATTGTTAGCAGTCGGCCACAGCAACAGACCATCAGTGGTAAAGTGACTGATGAAGACTCTGGAGAGCCCCTGCCTGGGGTAAACATACTAGCAAAAGGAACTACCCAAGGAACCGTAAGTGATATTGAAGGTAACTATAGAATCAGTATTGAAGATGAAATCGGAACGCTTGTGTTTTCTTCAATAGGCTATCTTTCCAAGGAGGTGCCTATCAATGGAAGAAGTGTGATCAACATCACGATGTCCCCTGATGTAAAATCATTATCAGAAGTGGTCGTGATTGGATATGGTACTCAACAAAAGTCCGACATGACTGGATCAGTAGGATCCGTAGATAAAGAGGTTTTCCAACAACTAGCCCCAACAAATATTCAACAGGGCTTAGCAGGAAGAGTAGCTGGTGTTAACGTAACCCAGAATTCTGGTCGTCCAGGAGGAAGGCCAACCATTAGAATCCGGGGAAACTCCTCAGTCACTGGTCCTAATGAGCCCCTTTATGTTGTTGATGGGGTAATATTACCTGTTACCAGTCTTTCTAATGGCACCTCACCTATTGACTTTTTAGACCCGGGAAATATTGAGTCAATTGAGGTGCTTAAAGATGCTTCGGCTACAGCAATTTATGGAGCTCGAGCTGCAAATGGGGTAATTCTGGTAACTACTAGAGGACAAAAATTTGAGGGAGGAAGAATAACTTATGACGGTTCTTTTAGTGCTGGTGTGTTGCCTGCCAAAATTGATTTGTTAAACTCAGAGCAGTTCTTACGACTGGAGGAACTGGCTTACCAAAATGCAGCCAAATATGGCAGGGCAGGTAGTGCCATAGATCCTGCAACAAAAAGAAATGACCCGCGACTTTTTGATTCTTCGGGTAATCCCTTGTACGATACAGACTGGCAAGAAGAAGGATTTCGTACAGCCATAAGTAATCGCCATAACCTATCTTTTTCCGGTGGAGACAGTAAAAGTAGTTATGCATTTAATTTAGGCTATAGGAATGAAGAGGGGATTCTTAAAACATCTGCCTTAGAACGTTATACCGGCCGCTTAATGATTGATTCCCAAATTCGGGACTGGCTGACAATTGGTACCTCATTAAACTACAGTGCTCAAAATGAAAGTCAACCAAGGGCAGTAGGTTCGGGAGGCATTACTCCTACCAGATCAATTTTACAAGCACCTCCTATTATACCAGTTAGGTATCCTGATGGTTCTTTCGGTAGGACTTTAGACTATCCGGGTATGGAGGGGGGAGCACAACCTGTTAGACTGGTGAATGAAACTAAACGCCTTTTGAATGCAGTCAATACTATTGGAAATGCCTATGCAAATATAAAAATTGCGGAAGGTCTAGAATTCAAAAGTACAATTGGTATCAATCTGATTGAACAAGAGGTTAAATATTATGCCGGTGACCAGCTCCAGTTCATCTCGGAAAATGGTACAGCTTCAATTTCTGATGAAAAACATACATCCTGGCAATTTGAAAACTACCTAACTTACCAGAAAGAAATCGCTGAGAACCACTCGTTTAACGGCCTGTTGGGTGGATCCTGGCAGCGTGTTACAAACTTTTCTAAATCAGTGGCAGCTGAGAATTTTCTAGATAATTATTTCGAATTTAACAATTTAGGATCTGCTGCTAATCCCAGACCTCCTGCTTCTAATGCTAACGCCTATAGCCTGAACTCCTATTTCGCCAGGATTAACTACTCAATGAATAACAGATATTTGTTCACCTTTACCGGACGAATGGATGGGGCCTCTCGGTTTTCAGATGAAAATAAGTATGCCTTCTTCCCTTCCGGAGCATTGGGATGGAGAATATCAGAGGAAAGTTTCATGCAAAATGTTTCCCTTATTTCTAATCTGAAATTACGTACCAGTTATGGGCTTACAGGTAATTCTGAGATTCCTAACTACCTTACAGTTGCTGGCTTAGGTAACTATTCATATATCATAAACGGAGAAAGGGTTCCTGGCATCGGAATTCAGAGAATGGCGAATTCTGACCTTAGGTGGGAAAAGAGTAGTCAGTTTGATATAGGAATTGAAATTGGTTTACTCGAAGATAGAATCTCTCTTGAGGGCGATGTATATTATAAAAAAACTGAAGACATGTTGCTGAATGCTCCGGTACCAGCATCTAGCGGTTTCAGCAATGTAACGCAAAATATCGGAAGTATGGAGAATAGTGGGATTGAGTTATCATTGACATCAACTAATGTTATTAATCCGAATTTCAGATGGACTACCGCATTTAATATTTCTATGAACAGGAATAGAGTAATAAGTCTGACTGGAGGACAAGATATTATTCAGGGAGGGAATCCTGTTACAGGCAATAGAATTATCAGAGAAGGAGAGGCTGTAAACTCCTTTTACGGATTTGTACAACTGGGTACCTGGAATACAGAAGAAGCAGACCAGGCCTCCAGATATAATCGTCTGCCAGGAGATATTAAGTATCAAGACATCAATAATGATGGTACGATCAACGATCAGGATAGGGTCATAGTAGGCAATGGTTTGCCAGATGGATTTGGTGCCCTGATAAATACTTTCAATTATAAGAACTTCGAGGTAGTGGTGGATCTCCAGTTTATGTATGGTAACGATGTAGCCTTTGGAACCAAATCCACATCGCTTGATAGAACTGGTATCACGAATGTATTCTCGGAAGTTTTAAATGCCTGGACCCCAGATAACCAGGACACATTTGTTCCGGAGGTAAGACCAACAGCAGCCTATCGTGACCGGCAGACTTCATCTGGTAGAATCTATGACGGTTCTTTTTTGAGAGGAAGAAATATTCTGCTGGCTTACAATTTCCCATCCAATAAAATTGGTAAGTGGGGGCTCAGTAACGTAAGGATTCAAGCTTCAGTGCAGAATTTCTTTTTGATAACAGATTATCCTGGTTATGACCCGGAAGTTTCTTCTCTAACAGAAAATTTTTCCCAGGGTGTTGATTTGTACAGTTACCCAAAACCGAGAGTTTTTCAACTTGGCCTAAGCTGTACTTTATAATTGTTTAAAAATAAAAACATCATAAAACCATGAATAATTTAAAATTTGTTAGCCCCTGGTTAATATGTGCTATATTAATTATTGGGTCAGCTTGTGAAGGTTTTCTTAACGAAAGTGATCCATCTAATTTTGATACAAAAAACTATTTCACACAACCAGCACATGCTGAGTCTATAGTAATTGCTACTTATCAGAGTCTGTATCCGATGCACAATGCGCAGTCATGGTTGATAACTGAATTACAAACCGGTGCTGCTAACTCTAGTTTTTCCGCAAATGGTGGATTTCCTGATTTTCTGTTAGTCAGAAGTCTTGATATGAGTGCAGATCATCCCTCTGTTGAGCAAATCTGGGATAGCCACTACCAGGGTATTGGAAATGCCAATCTGGCGATATCAAGAATTCCAGGTATTAATATGGATGAGTCTCTCAAAAACAGGTTGTTAGGGGAGGCGCGATTCCTTAGGGCTTACTATTATTTTAACCTGGTGAGAATGTTTGGTGATGTTCCATTGATCAGGCAACCCGTAGATTTAGGAAGCGATGAGTTGAACCCGAGCCGCTCGACAGTTGAAGATATTTATGAACTTATAGTGGAAGATTTAGTCGTTGCTGAAGGAGCGGGCTTGCCTTTTAATGATGAGAGTGGAAGGGTAACATTAGGAGCGGTTAAGTCTTTATTGGCTGACGTTTATTTGACTATGGCGGGTTTTCCCCTGCAAATGGGACAGGAATATTACGAACAGGCCAGGACTAAGGCAAAAGAAGTAATTGACTCTCAGGAATATAACCTGTTTGAGTCTTTTGATGCTTTTCGTGACAAAAGTAAAGACAATACCGGTGAATATATTTTCATGGTTCAATTTAATGAGTTTGAACAACCTTCAGATGCTCTTCAGATTGGATTGCCACCATTTAAACTAGGTGTATCAGCATATTCATCAGAGCAAGGATTTTCTTATGCGCAACGTGAGTTTGTTGAGTCCTATGAAAGCGAAGACCTAAGAGCAGAAGAAGGGGTATTCTTTTTTTCCAGCTTCACATCAGAATCAAACAGAAGCGATACAGTAGAATTTGGAAATTACTACAACTACAAGTTTTTTGACGACAACGCACATCTCAATACAGCACAATCAGGCCTCAACTGGCAGGTGATCCGTTATGCTGATGTTTTACTGGATTTTGCTGAGGCAACAAATGAACTGTTTGGACCAACTGAAGAAGCTTTTGAAGCTTTAAATCAGATTCGATCTCGCGCTAACGTACCTGAACTTAGCGGCTTAAGTACATCTGAGCTTAGGGAAGCAATATGGAAAGAGCGTTGGCATGAGCAGTATTTTGAGGGTGAAATCTGGTTTGATATGGTGAGAACAAGAAAGGCATATGACTTCGTGAATGGCAGATTTAACGATTATGTAGGTCATCCTTTTGTTGATGGGATTGCTTTAGAGGAAAAACACCTGTTGTTCCCTATTCCAACTCCAGAAATTAGAAACAATCCTAATCTTGAACAGAACATGGGGTACTAGGTACAACAGTAAAAAAGATAATGAAATATATGAAAAAAGTCTTACTGGTATTTGCCACATTAGCCGTCCTTTTGCCAAAAGACAATATGATGGCAGGCAATAATGGCAACCATTTACTGGCAGTGTCAAAACCCAATGTCATTGTGATTATCACGGATGATCAGGGTTACGGAGATCTCGGGTATCATGGGAACAGCATTCTTAAGACTCCAGCATTAGATAGGTTTTTTAGAGAATCAGTTCGGGCGACAGATTTTCATGTGTCGCCCACATGTTCTCCTACACGAGGCGCATTGATGACCGGACGATATACAAACAGAGTGGGTACCTGGCATACCATTGCTGGGCGAAGCTTGCTTTTTGAGGATGAAAGGATTCTTCCTCAAATTTTTGCTGAAAATGGGTATGCTACTGGTATGTTTGGTAAGTGGCATCTTGGGGATAATTATCCTTTTCGGCCAGAGGACAGAGGCTTTCAGGAGGTAGTTAGGCATGGAGGAGGAGGCATTACCCAGGGACCTGATTACTGGGGGAATGACTATTTTGATGATACTTATTGGCATAACGGTGAGCCCCAAAAGTATGAAGGTTACTGTACAGACGTATTCTTCACAGAAAGCATGAAGTTTATTGAGGCAAATCAGGAAAAACCATTTTTCGCCTACATAGCTACCAACGCAGCTCATGGCCCATTTCATGTTCCTGAAGAATACTATGACCTTTATAAAGATGAAGGACAGTTGTTAGAGCGTCAAAAGAGATTTTATGGAATGATTAGCAATTTTGATCAAAATCTGAAACGCTTGGATGACCATTTAAAAGAACTTGGGATTGCTGAAAATACAATTCTCATATTTATGACCGATAATGGAACTGCCGCAGGATATACTCAGAGAGATGGGCAAGTTTATGGTTATAATGCTGGTTTCAAGGGGACTAAGAACAGTGAATACGAAGGTGGCCACCGAGTACCATTTGCAGTACGCTGGCCTGAAGGCGGTATTGAAGGAAATAAAGAAGTCAATCAGCTACTGGCTCATATTGATGTGCTGCCAACCTTAGTTGATTTAGCAGGCTTAAATTGGGTAGAAAATAAAAAAATTGATGGAAAGAGTTTCGCGCCTTTGCTGAGAGGTGAATCAAAACAATGGGAAGCCCGCACCTTGATTGTTGATTCTCAGCGTATGCTTAATCTGGTAAAATGGCATAAATCGGCGGTCATGGATGAAACCTGGCGTTTGATCAATGGGCGAGAGTTATATAACATCATCGAGGATCCTGGTCAAACTGAGGATGTCGCAACTAAGTATCCAGAAGTGGTAAACAGGCTTAAGGAAAGCTATAACAGTTGGTGGAGCTCTTTATTGGAGCAAAAAGTAAATGAGCGTTATGCTTATATTAAGGCTGGAACTCCCTATGAGAATCCAGTTCGTATCAGTGCTCACGACATGCATATTTATCCTTATAAGTTTGCCTGGCATCAACACGGAGCATTGGAAGCAGTAGAAGGTAAAGGTGTGTTAAAACTTGAGATTACAGATGATGGTATGTATAGGGTTAGCATTAGGAGGTACCCACGGGAAAGCAGCCTTTCGTTTGATAGTCGTGTACCTGCTAGAGAAGAGACATTAGAGGTAAGTGAACCTATGCCTGCCAGTGATAACCAGGTAAATATGCAGGAAGCCACTCTTTACTTGGCTGATATTAGTGCGACAAAGCCTATCAAAGAAGCCGTTCAGGAATTAGATTTTGAGGGACATCTATTCGCTGGAAAGTACGATTTGGTAGCTACTCTAAAAGATACGGAGGGAAGAGTCTATCCTGCGTATTATATTTATATTGAAAAAATTGATAATGCTTATTGAAAGATACATGTTCAACGCTGGTGCTTTCTACGATAAATTAAGGCTTTTACTAATCAGCACGATTGTTTTGCTTTGGATTTCCGGATGCCAAAAAAAAGACGATCATCCTGATAGTCGGCCCAATATTATTTTCCTGATGGCGGATGACCATCGAGCTGATGCATTAGGTTTCCTGGGAAATGAGCATGTTATGACGCCAAATTTGGATAGACTTGCTTCAAATGGAGTAGTTTTTAGAAACGCGTATCATGTAGCTCCAATTTGTCTGCCTAGTCGTACCTCAGTAATGACCGGCCAATATTTAGGTACGCATGGGGCTGGATTTGACCGGCCTACCAACTATGTGTTAACTGAAGAAGAATTCAAAAGCAGCTATCCTGTACTTTTACGTAATAAGGGATACTTTACAGGATTCATAGGCAAATTTGGGTTTGCAGTAGGTGGGGTAGACAAGATAGAAAACCAAAACTATCAGGATAAGATTGAATACATGCCAATCAGTCATTTTGATGTTTGGAATGGGTTTCCCGGTCAAGGTAGTTACCAAGAAAAGGATGGACAATTTAACGGCTATGAAAACCAATGGAAGGCTACGCATCTGACAGCGTTTATGGGTTTTCAGGCCATAGATTTTTTACGTAAAGCAAAAGATACAGGACGCCCCTTCTGCTTATCAGTTAGTTTTAAAGCGCCCCATGCTCCCTTTCAGCCTGCTGAAGAGTTCAGGCAAAAGTATGACTCAACAACAGTTGCGAGGATGACAAATGACAAGCCCGATATTTATACGCTATTGCCTGAAGTAGTTAAAGAAAAAAGTCGCAATGCCCGGTGGTACTTTGGAAGAACAAAGGATTATTATGGTAATGAGTTAGGCTATCGGCAAGACTGGCATATAGAAAAGGATAGTATTTACCAGACATTCATCAAAAACTACTATGCACTTATCACCGGAGTTGATAATGCTGTGGGAAGGATCCGTGCTGAATTAGAAAATCTGGGTTTAGATAAAAATACTGTCATCATTTATACTTCAGACAATGGCTTTTTTGCCGGTTCTAAGCAATTAATGGGCAAGGCCCTGCTTTATGAAGAATCCGCTAAAGCTCCTATGATCGTTTATGACCCATCTTTATCAAGAAATGAGGGAATGAGTGCCGTAGAGGGGCTTATTTCCCATGTAGATATTGCCCCGACATTACTGGATATAGCCGGAATAGAGATTCCGGGCAATTATCCTGGAAAGAGTTTCATGCCTATCGTAAAAGGTGAAATAGATGTAATTCATGAGGCAGTATTTGGTGAAAATAACTTTGACGAATGGTATCCCCTCGCATCAGAGGTGGAGCATCCGGAGGAATACCAATCCATTCGTTCCAAGTTTGTCAGAACATCTGATTACAAGTATATCCGCTATCATGAAAATCATCCGACAGAAGAAGAACTTTATAAAATAGATGAAGATCCAACTGAGCTGAACAACCTTATTAGTGATTCTGCTTATACAGATATCGCCTCCTCCATGCGTACAATGTTAGATGAATTTGAGAGAGAATATGTGAAATATGAAAATGACTAAGGGATGAAAATTCTTGGGGGTAGGCAAACTATAGTCGATAGGATTAAGGGAAGTACTTCTAAAATTTGATGAACTGATCGCAGCAAATAAGTAGCAATAAAATTAAAGCCAAATAGAAAACTACCAGGCTCAGTGCCTTAAATACCAACAATGGTGTTTGCTCAACAAAAGAAGCCTAATATACTACAGCTCAGCAGAATGCTAAGATGATGAGTTGTGCTGGTAATCCCTGGTTAAACACACCGAATATTGACCAGCTTGTGGTAAAAGGTATGAGTTTTACCAAAGCCTATGTGACCAATCCCGTCTGCTCGCTTTCAAGGTTCAACATATTTAGCGGGAGGTATCAGAGTGCGATGAATATGATGCACAATGCCAGCAAACTTGATCAGCAGAGGTAACAGGGAATTACTCCTGCTTCTGTTGTTTTTATCTTTAAAAGAGCAGGATATGATACTTATTACGGGGGAAATTCTCATTTATACTCGGGAGGGAAAGATGCTTAAGGCTTTGGTTTTGAGCATCTTATCCCTCTTGATGAGCGAGATGAACTGCCTGAAAAAAATGCAGTCTTTTTGTCAAAAAGGAAATCAGCTACTCTATAAAGTTCATTCATAGAGCAGAGCGCTGTAAATCAAGAAATACACCCAATAGCATTATGAAGTGAAGAAGAGCCGGTATCACCGAAAAATCTATCCAAATCATATTTATTTTAAAACCTTGCTTTACTAATTAAAGGGATTCTTGAAAATTGAAAAGGATATTTACTGCCTGTTAATTAGGTAAAACGGCCTATAACCAATTTGACAATAGGGTTTTAATAATGGTCATTTCTTGAAACTAAAGATCTATGACCTTAAATCAAAGAAGAAAAAGAAGGACTCTATACATTTATACTATTTTTTTGCTACTTTGATGAGCAAGTTGTAAAATGGATATATAATAAAGATGTATTTTTAATAATATAAAAAATGACTCCATCACCAAACGCTGAAAATGTTATCTGGATCCGCTTCAAAGAAGGGGACAGAGCAGCGTTTGAGCAAATCTACAACACGCATTTTGCAGCCTTATATAATTATGGCTATAGGTTTTGTGGCAATGCTGCCCAAGCCAAAGATGCAGTGCACCAACTTTTTGTCAAGATTTGGGATCATAAAGAAAAGCTGAGCACCCCGCCTTCAATCCGCCATTACCTCATCAAGTCTCTGCGACATATTCTACTTGATCAGTTTAAGTCTGAAAGTTCATCTGGTGCAATAAATGATGAAGATGCTTATTTCTCTGAGCAGTCTCATGAATTTTTGCTAATACAAGAGGATGCCTCGGCAGAGCAGCAAATCTATCTTAAAAACGCCCTGAATACATTGACTAAGAGACAGAGGGAAGCTATTTATCTTAAATTTTATGAAAACCTTTCTTACGAAGAAGTCTCCGCTACTATGTCGCTCACAGTCAATTCTGCCTATAACCTGATCTCCAAGGCTATAGAGTCTTTGCGCGAAAACATGCCTTACGTAAACCTGGTGCTGCTCACTTTCCTGGCGAACTAGGTTTATTTCTTATTCTATTAAAACTTTATTAATTATTCTGCATTTTAATTGAAAAAACAGCAAGGATAAATCTGTTTATCAATACGAAGTGAAAAAGTGAAAAAATAGTTGAAAAAAAACGATGAGAAAGAAGTGGTTCTTCAGTATTGATCATAAATAAGAGAGATTCACCTTACAAATTTTTCAACTATCATGGATCATTTTCAATATTACGAGGCTGATGATTTTGTAATGGTGGAGTCTTTCCAAAAGTGGGTCCTTAAAAAGGATCCTGAGGCTGTTCAATTTTGGGAAAGGTGGATAGTGGATCATCCCGATAAGCAAGATGAGATTGTGAAAGCCGTTGAAATAATCCGCGCTCTATCCAATGAAAAAAATGTAGCTCAGGCTACTGACCATGTAGAGGTTTGGCAAAAGGTACAGGACTCATTATTTGTATCAGAGAAAAAACCTTCTAAAAAGCTTAACTTTCGGTATTGGTACTATTCGGCAGCCTGCCTAGCTCTGCTCATCGTTACTGTGTTCTCATTTTGGACTTTAAGTCAACAAGATGACAAAGTTTATGTAGCCACAGGTTTTGGCGAGACTCTGGAACTGCTGCTACCTGATAGTACAAGGGTGACACTGAATGCCAATTCCAGTCTTAGCTATCTTCCCGAATGGGATGACCTTGAAAAAGAGCGAGTAGTGTGGATGGAAGGAGAAGGCTTTTTTGATGTTTCTCACCGAAACAGACAAAAGTTTATAGTCCGCACCGAACAGGTAGCAGTGGAAGTGTTGGGTACAAAATTTAATGTTTCTGAAAGAAGAGGCAATACTGAAGTTATTTTAAGTACAGGAAAGGTAGCTTTATATCTGCAGGAGGAGAAGGTGTTGATGGATCCTGGAGAGAAAGTAAGCTATGATGCCAAAACCCAAAAAGTAGATAAGAGGGTCGTAAACCCTGAGTTACTTACTTCCTGGCGAAAGAATGAACTGACTTTTGAGGCTACTCCACTTTCTGAAATTGCATTCTTGCTCGAGGATCAATATGGCTACCAAGTAAAGTTTGAGGACGAAGATTTGAGGAGTTTATTATTCAGCGGCGTCATTAGGGCTGATAATGTTGATTTGCTGCTTGAAGCGCTCTCTGAAACACACCGGATCACAATTTCTCAGGAAAATGATACATTGATTTTTATGAAATAACTATAACTAAAACCTACAACTATGCTACACCTTAATACTCAGGGTGCCAGAGGAAAACTACATTTTACTGGCATGATGGTAATGCTTTGCCTACTTATTCTGTACGCTTTCCCCGGACAGGCCCAGCAAACCCAGGCTTCTGCTACAAATGGACTGGCAGATGCTTCATTGGTGGCTCTTGCCCCCGATCAGGGAAAGAAACATGACCTTAAGCATATGCTGAAAGAACTTGAGGGTGAATATGATGTGCGCTTCTACTTTGACCCAACACTGCTGGAAGGCAAACAGGTAAAAGCTTTAGATGGGGATGAGGACCTGGAAACCAATCTTACTTCTCTTTTGAGACCCCATAAACTGGTCTTTAAGAAAATAGATAATACTTCATATGTCATCAGGCAGGAAGATGAAGGAACTGATCTTCCTAAACTTAAGACCACTAAGCCTCAAAAACCGGATGTATTACAGAAATTAGACCGGCAAAGACTGTCAGATGTGAATATTATTAAAATCATGGAGCAGACCATTAGTGGTAAAGTCACTGATGGAGAAAGCGGAGATCCTTTACCAGGTGTTAATGTACTGGCCAAAGGAACAACGCAAGGAACTGTAACGGATGTTGAGGGAAACTATAGACTAACGGTCAGTGATGAGACAAACGCGCTGGTTTTCTCTTCTATTGGCTATGAAACGGAGGAGGTACAAATAAATGGTAGAAGTACTATCAACCTGACGTTGATGCCCGATATCCAGGCCCTTTCAGAAGTTGTGGTGGTTGGGTATGGTACACAGGAAAAATCCAAATTAGTTGGCTCAGTATCGCAGGTCAGCAGCGAAGCAATCAATGACCGTTCCGTCCCCCAGTTGAGGCAGGCACTTACCGGGCAGATGCCAGGAGTCACAGTAACTCAGCGATCAGGACAACCCGGAAACCAGGGAGGAAGCATACAGATTAGAGGAGTAAGTTCAATCAACTCGTCAAGTGCTCCATTGGTGTTGGTGGATGGTATTCCTACTGAATCTTTCAATGACATAGATCCGAACGTCATAGAGAATATCTCTGTCCTTAAAGATGCTTCTTCAGCGGCTATTTATGGTGCCAGAGCCGCCAATGGAGTTATTCTTGTCACTACCAAAACTGCCAAATCCAATCAGTTACAGGTTGTTTATAACGGCTATGGAGGCATTCAGGTGCCAACTGAATACCCTGAATATGCTAACTCATGGGAGTACGCCGAATTACTTAATGAAGCTAATGCCAATGATGACCTGCCCCCTGCTTACACGCAGGAGGAGATTGAGCTTTTCAGAAACGGTAACGATCCTGACAATTACCCTAACAGTGATTTTATTGGCAGCGTATTAAAAAGAAGTTCCGCACAAACCGGCCATAATGTTACCATTTCCAATGGAATGGGGTCTTCTAATTACCTGCTTTCCATGGGTTATTTGTATCAGAATGGCATTATTGATGAAAATAACTACAACAGATACAATCTGCGCTTAAATGTCATCACAGAAATTGCAAAAAAGCTCAAACTAACTTCTCGCCTTGCGGGCGTACAGGTATATGATGAGCAACCCACCGGCCCTGCATCCTTGGGCAATGCATCCAGTATGCTGGGCATCATTGGGCAGGCTGTCCGTTATCCGGCTATTTATCCTATCCAACTCTCCAACGGTGACTGGGGAGGAGGCTTTGAACAGAGCGGTACACCAGCATCATTCCTGGCAAGTGATGCTTATTATAAGCAAAAGAGTACTGATCTTTTTCTGAATCTACAACTGGACTGGGATATATTTACAGACCTTAAATTTTCTTTGATTGGCGGTTACACCTACTTTGATAGTCAGTGGGAGCGTTTTGCAGCATCACAGAGGATTACTGCCAACAACACACTGGGACCTGCTACGCTAAATACCAATAACATGGGTCGCTACTACCGTACCTTTCAGCAACTGCTTACCTACAATAAACTGTTGGGTGATCACGAAATTACCTTGCTGGTTGGGCACACCTTTGAAACAGAACTTATGGAGCAAAGCTCAGCTTTCAGACAGGGCTTTCCCAACAACGATGTAACTGTTCTGGATGTAGGCTCTGCGGAAGGTATGCAAAATAGTGGCAGAGCAGAAGAGTGGGCACTGGACTCTTATCTTGCACGCTTGAGGTATAGCTTCAGGAACAAATATCTGGTAGAAGGCGTGGTACGTCACGATGGTTCTTCTCGCTTTCCTCCCTCACGCAAGTACGCTACCTTCCCTTCTGTAGCCCTGGGCTGGAGACTCTCCGAAGAAAACTTTGTGAAAAATTCGGCCGAATGGCTGGATGAACTCAAACTTAAAGCCTCCTGGGGAAGATTGGGTAACCAGACTGTGAACAGAAACAGCGGAGGTGTATATCCTTATCAGAATATATTGGAAGCTGGTTTTAACTATCCCTTTGGCAACAGCATTAATACCGGAGTGGCGAGGGTGAACATCACAGATTCAAACTTAACCTGGGAGACCACAGAATCTTTGGACCTGGGTTTGGAGAGTAGCATCTTTAATGGCCTGGTCAATTTTAGCGCAACATATTTCAATAGAGAAACCTATGACATACTCCTTTCTCCGGGAAGCAGTGTCTCCAGTACCATTGGTTTCGGCATTGGTGTACAGAATACTGGTCGTCTGGAAAATAAAGGATTTGAGTTTACCTTAGGTCATCAGAAAAGTATAGGAGAGTTTACTTATTCAGTTTCTTCCAACCTTACTATCCTCAACAACAGCATGCTCGATCTGGGGGTAGGCAATATTGAGCAGCCCAATGGTTTGGTGGGAAATGGAAGTAATTTGTTTATCGGTCATCCGCTTGATCTTTATTATGGTTTTGTGGCAGACGGTTTATTTCTGGACCAGGCGGACATAGATAATTACGCTAACCAGTCATCTGTCAATACCACACCCAAACCAGGTGATATACGCTATAAAGATATCAGCGGGCCAGATGGTGTACCTGATGGTCAGGTAGATGCTACCTACGACCGTACCGTGCTAGGCACCCAGATTCCAAAATATAACTATGGTATCAACCTTGCGGCAGGATACAAAGGCTTTAATCTGAGCATTTTACTTCAGGGTACAGCTGGGGTAAGTGGTGACCTGTCCAATGCAGCTGGTTTTGCATTCATGAACCAGGGAAGTATCCAGAGATGGCAGGCAGATGAACGCTGGAGGCCTGACAACCCCAGCCGTGATGCCACTTACCCACGTCTGGAAACCATTCCCAACGGAGGTACAGCCAATACATTACAATCTTCATTCTGGGTCCTGGATGCTTCTTATCTGAAAGTTAGGAATGTGCAGCTGACCTATAATCTGCCGAATAGTCTAACCGATGCCATCAAGATGCAGGGTTTACAACTCAGGCTAAGTGCAGAAAACCTGCTGGCTTTTCACAATTACCGCCAGGGATGGGACCCTGAATTGAATACAGTATTGAATTATTATCCCATCCTGAGAAACTATACTTTGGGCGTAAAAGCAAACTTTTAAATGATCATCTTCATGAAAAATATATATAAGCTAAAATTTAGAAAGCTGCTTCCTGTTTTTGTCGCTGGTTTGATGATATCTGCCTGTGCTGATGAACTGGAACTGCAGCCCCTGGACTCATTCTCCAATGAAACTTTCTGGACCAGTGAGTCCAATGCAATGATGGCCCTTACAGGTGTATACCGTGGAGGGATCAGCATGAACAATGCAAACCAATTAGCGCCCGTTAGCGCAGCACCCACAGATTGGTGGAGTTATAACGGATTGATATTTTTAGATATGGCAACTGACAATGCCTATGACCGCCGTGGTGATAATGCACCATTCAATCGGCTGAGTAACGGACAAATGAATTCTAATAATGTCAATTTACTGGGACAGTATTGGGGGCTTAGTTATGAAAAGATAGCCAGGAGCAATTATTTTCTGGAGAATGTAGATCAAACACCTGCTCCGGCAGAAGTGATTGAACGGATGAAAGCAGAAGCTCGCTTTGTACGGGCAGTACAGTATTTTCATATGTCGCAGTATTTTGGCTCAGTACCCCTTGTCACCAACACTCTTGGCCTGGAAGAAGCCAACAATCTCACTAAAAACCCTAAAAGCGAGATTGTTCAGTTTGTCATTGATGAGTTTTCAGCCATTGTTGACGCACTACCTCAGGCGTCGGCTATGGCGGCCAGTGAGTTTGGGCGAGCTTCCAAGCAAGCAGCATTGGCCTATCTGGCTCGTGCCCAGTTGGGGGATCAGCGATATACGGATGCTGCAGCCACTTACAAAACAATCATTGATTTTGGCGATCACAGCATAGATCCAGATTATGAAAGCTTGTTCAATGGTACCAATGAAACCAGCCCTGAAATTATCTTTTCCGCTATATTTGTGCCTGATCTGATGTCTAATGGAATCATGCAGCATGCTTATCCCGCGGTTCGTGGCGGTTGGCATATCATCAACCCACTGGGAAGTCTGGTGGAATCGTATGAGTTTACCGACGGTACGCCTTTTTCCTTTGATAATCCTCAGTATAATCCCGACGATGTGACAGAAAACCGTGATCCCCGCCTGGACCTTAATATTCTTATAGATGGGGAGGAATTCGGAGGTGCGACCTATGTGACACATCCCGACTCTACCAATTCCATTGATCAATTGACGACGACCAGACAGGCTACCCGGACCGGTTTTGGTATACGAAAATTTATGTTGGAAAGCTTTGCCGGAGACATAAGAAATTCAGGTATTGATATTCCGGTGATCCGTTATGCAGAAGTGCTACTGAGCTATCTGGAGGCCAAACTGGAAGCTGGGGATCCAATTAATCAGGCCCTGTTGGATGCCACCATCAATCAGGTAAGAGGACGATCCAGTGTGAATATGCCCGATGTAACCGAAACAAATCCGGATGCTTTAAGGACAATTTTAAGAAGAGAACGAAGAAACGAACTGGCATTTGAAGGGATCAGGTATTGGGATTTGATCCGATGGAGAACAGCACATGAGGTACTACAGGGAAATTTCTACGGAGCATCTTTTCCTAACGCAGTCAACCTGAGGCAGG
>CAZFFW010000077.1:0-23304 GCA_964518125.1 uncultured Porifericola sp. | reverse complement strand
GAAAAATGCGCAGTAAAAAGTGCTAGGTTTCGTTATGGAATAGAAAAAAATGAGTAGATATATTTTTTGTAATAGGGTAAATCGCTTATTACATTGTGAGTTAATAAAACTAATACTCCATGATTAGGATCCTGCTACTCACAATCTTTATTGGCTATAGCAGCCTGCTTTCGGCACAGTCCAGTCTTGACCCTGCCTGGTCAGTCGGCATCTCTGCTTTCTTCAGTACCAATCAGCATAAGGTAGGCGGCTATATGGACCAGTACCAGATTACTAATCATCAAAACAGCCCCAATCTGATGCGATTTGGCGTACATGCCCAGGCACGTTTTCCCAACTTTAGTATTCGCCCCGAACTCAATTATTCCACCACATCTTTTATCATGCTGGTACGCAACCTGGCAGTACCTCAGGCTGAATGGAAAGCCTTCTCTGCCCAGGAAAATTTTAGAAAAGTAGAACTATACCTGCCAATGGGCTTCTATATCAAAGATAATGTTATGCTGGAATTGGGACTCGTGGGAGGAAGGCGCATTTTTCAGAGGCCTTCTGATACCACCGTCCGCAGGTTCAGCGGCAGCAGCCTTCCGGATGAGGCGCTACTTGATAATATCAGCGGTAGTTTCCACTCCTGGAACCTGGACTGGAGGGCAGGGCTGACCATCAATGGTGGCCCGTTGAATTTCAGCCTGGCTTATCAAGCCAATCTCACACCCGTGGGCAGTCAGATCAGGCATGGCGGTACTTCCTACATCATGGAGCAGGATTACAGCCAGTTTATGCTAGGTGCCGGCCTGCAGCTTTTCCGCTGGTAGTAAGGCAATGGCTTAACGAGACTTTTCAATAGCCTGCATCAGGTCAGCAAAAATATCCTCTTCATGCTCCAGCCCCACTGATACCCTGATCAGACCGGGAGTAATACCTACAGCGGTTTGTTCTTCATCAGACAACTTGGAGTGGGTCGTGGACGCAGGATGGGTACAAATGGTACGCGTATCCCCAAGATTAGCGGTAAGCGAAAGCATCTTAAGGGAGTCAAGAAAGCGTCGGCCCCGGTCCAGACCTCCTTTGAGTTCAAAGGTGAAAAGGCCGCCTCCCAGCCGCATTTGTTTTTTCGCCAGCGCATACTGTGGATGGGAGGGCAGAAAAGGATACTTTACGCTGATCACTTCCTCCTGCTTCTCCAGTTTCTCCGCCAGGCTGAGGGCGTTCTGGCAGTGCCTGTCCATGCGTACTGCCAGGGTCTCCAGGCTTTTGGAAAGAATCCATCCGTGAAAAGGAGACATAGCAGGTCCGGTATGCCGGGCCATAAATTTTATTTCCTTGATCAGCTCTTTGTTGCCTACGATAGCACCGCCCAATGTTCTTCCCTGTCCGTCAATAAACTTGGTAGCGGAATGGGTAACGATATGGGCGCCAAATTCCAATGGATTTTGCAGGTAGGGTGTTGCAAAGCAGTTGTCTACATTGAGGATGACATTGTGCTTAGCTGCCAGTTTCCCCAGCCATTCCAGGTCCAGCAGGTCCAGCCCCGGATTGGAAGGTGTTTCCACAAAAATCATCTTGGTATTGGATTGAATATGCTGTTCCCAGCTTTCCGGCTCGTGGATGCTCACGTAGGTATGGGTGATGCCCCAGCGCGGGAGCAGTTGGGTCATGATCTGGTGGGTAGAGCCAAACAGCGAGCGAGAAGCCAATACATGGTCTCCGCTACGCAGAAAGGAAGCGATGCTGATAAACATGGCAGCCATTCCAGAGGCGGTAGCGATCCCGGCTTCAGCACCTTCCAGCAGACAGAGTTTTTCGATAAACTCGTCATTGTTTGGATTGGAGAAGCGGGAGTAAATATTGCCCTGTATTTCATCGGCAAACATGGCCCGGGCCTGCTCGGCATCCTCAAAGACAAAACTGGAGGTGGCGTAAATAGGCACACTATGTTCTCTATGCTGCGAACGGGGAGTCTGTTGCCTGATGGCATTGGTCTCAAAATGGCGCTGATGATCAGCCATGTTACTATAATTAAGGTTTTACTTCAAAACTGTAGGAGATCTCGGCAGTTTTTTCCAGGATTTTGGCTACCGAGCAGTACTTATCCAGCGACAGGTCAATCGCTCTTTTTACCTTACTTTCTTCCGCTGTGCCATGGATGACATATTCCAGATGGATGGTTTTAAACAGTGAAGGCACTTCACCTTCGTAGCGGGTGGCTGTGACCTTTATTTCAATATCTTTTACTTCCTGACGCTGTTTTTTGAGAATATCCAGGATGTCGATGGTGCTACAGCCCCCAATGCCGGAAAGCAAAAGCTGCATGGGCCGGAAGCCCTTATTCTGACCACCAATATCCGGGCTACCGTCCATATGAATGCTTACACCATCTTCATTGGTGGCTTCCATATGGAATGCATCATCAAGACGCTTAATATTTATCTGCATTCCAATAAAATTTTAACTTACTTTGAGTGTGTTCGTAAATTTAGACAAGGGCAAATTAATCCTTAACCAAGCAATAACAAAATTCAGCCATGAAAGAAATTACCGTACAGGAACTTAAAGAAATGCAGGATAACAAAGAGAGCTTTCAGTTTATTGATGTCCGCGAGCCCTACGAATATGATGAAGCCAATATGGATGCTGAATTGATTCCTCTGGGTGAAATTCCTGAAAGTGTGGATAAGATCAAGCGGGACCAGAAAGTTATCGTACACTGCCGAAGCGGTAAGCGCAGTGCCAATGCCATCAAATTTCTGGAAGACAATTATAATTTTGATAACCTCTACAATCTCAAAGGCGGTATCCTGGCTTACCAACAGGAAATTGAAGGGCAGTAATCAAATTGATCAGGGGTATTTTTTAGCAGCAGCTCCTTTGGAGATCAGGCTGTCCTGAGCTGTTTTTTCGGCAGGTGCAAGTTGGGTGGAATCCTGTACAGGCCGCTCATCCTGCACTATCTGCCGGTTATTTTCTCTGGCTTCAGTGAATAGCTCCTTTACCTTGTTAAAGCTTTCCACGTGCATCAGGCTGATACCCTGCATGGTATTATTGGCCGCCCCTATACCATTGAGGAGGCTGTTGAAGCTGTTGCGATTATATACTTTTACCCGGTACTTACCGTCCTGGGTCAGCAGGTACTCCAGGGTCACATCACCAATCACACTGGCGGCGTCGGCTTCATTGTTAACGTTGGTAAACCCTCCGTCGCGGGTAACCCGCAGCCTGCCGTCAAAAAACGAGTAGGAGAGCCGGAGCTGGAAAGTATTGAACCGGTCTTCATCAAATGAACCCAGGTCTACATCAATCTGCAGGTTTTCGTCTACCTGGCTGAGCCAGTAGCTAAACTGGTTGGAAAGCAGCTCGCTTACACTGCTGCTAACCATATTCCCGCCGCCTTCAAAAGAACCTATTTCTGAAAACCGCCGCAATACGATAAGGCTGAAGACCTGCCGCTTGATCTCTTCATTGCCAAAAGTGACAGCATTACGCAGGGCTTCTACTGCAGCCTGCAGGAAGACATTATTTTCCGGGTAATTGTCTACATCAATTTTAAAATCTATGTCAGGAGACATGAGGTCGCCTGTCAGGTCCATGCGAACAATAGCATCATATCTTCTGCGTACTTCTTCCTGCTCACGTACGGTAGCGTCATTGATCAGCGGTGCCAGGGAAGCGAGCTGCTGATAAGTAGCCTCAATGTCCACAATACCACCATAGGGGTCACCCAGCCAGCTGATAGTACTGCCCGGCTGTATCTGAAATTCTTTGTTGATGATGTTATACAGGGTAAAATTATAACCACCTTCCATGAGCGCGATGTCGCCAAACATATTAAACTCTCCGGTAGAAGAAAGCAGGAACTGCAACTGCCCTTCTCCTCTTCCCCTGATGATATCACCGGTCTTGATATCAAAGATCAGCTCGCCGTAGGCATCGGGTGTGATCTCTATTTCCAGGTCCAGATTTACGCCGGTAGGCGCTACTTTAGCAATTTCTTCCTCCTCATCTGTAGTTTCATCAAAGCTCACAAAGCTGATATAATCAGACTGTTTGGCGTCTTCTACGCTTTCAATCGGGATGAAGATTTTTGTGCCTTTTTCAGTTTTCACCTTAGCAGAAATATCCATATTCTCAATAGCTCCCAGCAGGCTTACTTCTCCGGTAGCATAGCCTCTGCCATAAAAAAGGTCATTATCCTTCAGTGCTGTGTTGAGTACGGCTACATTTTGCAGGTCGCCTTCCAGGTCAATGACGAAGTTGGTGAAGCCGTCATGAAAGAAGCCGCCATTGAACACTGCCCTATTGTTACGATGGTCGTATAGCTCCAGGTTTTTGACGCCAATAGTATTTTCGTCAAAGAAAATGCCCCCGTCAAATGTGTAATTTGTATTGAGGTAGTTGATCCTGATACTGCCGTCCTCAATATTACCCTGACCCAGAAGCACGGGAGACTGTGGGCTGCCGGTAATGGTAAAATTTCCGTCAGCTGTGCCGCCAAAATCTGAAAAATAGGCATCAAAATAAGGCTCCAGAATATTGATGTTGGCATCCTGGAAGCGTGCTTTCAGGTCAAGCACATCCTCTTCGGGTTGGGGGATATAGGCACCTTCAACGGAGATGATCCGCTGTCCCTGCCGGTTCACCATGAGCTGAATGCCTAATTCCTTATTTAAGTTATCCCAGTCGGACAGGCTGATGATATTACCTACCGCAAAATTGTTGATACTGAAGTCAGTGATGGACATCTCACTGCTGACCATGAGCTGCTGCAGGCTATCGCGACGGGAAGCAAGTACGTTCTGTAAATCCAGAAATCCGTTGACCTCCCCCTGGTAGTTGCGTCTGAGCAGGGGATTAAGGTTATTGACCTGAAAACGGTTGACCTTGAGGGTGAGCAGTTGATCGGGATCTTCGGATAATGAGCCGAATAGCGCGATCTCCTGTATTTCACCTTCTGCCGGCTGGTTGAAAAGCGAAAAATTGTTGAAAAATACCTCGTCAGCTGTAATGACTACGCGGTTGCTGTCAGAAAAATACCAGGGGTTCTCCAGGACCAGCAGATCTGAGGGATGCAGACTGATCTCGGTACTATCTTTGAGAAAGCGCAACTCACCGGAGACATTCGCATGGTTGTCCGTATTTACCTGATTGATCCTTTGGGTAAAATCAATATGGTCATCGTCCCATATTGCCTCAAAAATAAAGTTTTCAGTGGAAATGTTGAGTTCGTCCTGGTCAATCCGCTGCATCGCTGACTCCAGGTACACCATGGCCAGTACTTCTGTGCTGTCTACGATTTTAGAAGTAGAGATATCTATCTGATTATCCATGAAGTACGTATTCTGATACTGTATCGTATCTATCTGGCTGTGAAGGGTGACCATGTGGGTATAGCCTCCTTTGAATCTTCCTTCCAGCTGTGTATTAAGTGACACATTCAGGTTTGGTTCCAGCAGATGAATCAGCGGATTTACATTATCCATGCTGATGTTATAACGCAGTTCGTAGCCCCGGTCAGCGTAAAATTCCAGTGGCTTGATTTCTTTCTGATCATAAAAAGCTTTCAAGGCTTCGCCATCATTAGAAAATATCAACTTGTACTCTCTGAGGAGTTCCTGCAGATCAATGGCCAGTACGCTGAAATCAAAGTTGCCCTTCAGCTCTGCCTGCAGGTGGTCGGAGCTAAGGTTGAAGTAGCGCAGGCTATCCTCTTTGTCAGAAACAAAATGGAGCGAGTCAACCGACAGCTCACGGCCCTGGTAAGAGACGAAAAGATCATTGAAAAACACGCTACCTACCAGGTCATCAACTTTTAGACCGCTGGTATTGGTGCTCAGTTTCGTTGTGATAAAGGTAGGCTCTGAGCTCAGGTTCAGCGGCTTAAGGTAGGCAGTATCCAGTCTGGCTTCCAGTACTATATCTTCTTTATCATCCCTGAGGTCTACCGTTCCGTTCAGTTCAAATTTGAGGTTAGGGTCACGGATACTTAAAGCACCCTCAAAAAAAGATTTGGCAAAACGTGCGTTGGTTTTGATGTTACGATAGCGATAGCGATTCACGCCCAGGTAGCGAAAATCAGCGTTGAGCTTGAAGTCGGCTTCTTCAACTGACAGGCCGCTCCCTACGATATCGCCCGTAAAGCTGGTCTTCTGGAACAGGCCTGGTTCTGGGCTAAAAGAACTCAGGTCAAAATCAGTGAGGGTGAGTTTCCCGGAATAGTTAGCAATATCCTCAATTTTCAGGTTAATATCCGATTTGATACCACCCAATGCAGTAGCTGCTTCCACATTGGCGACAAAATCGTTAGGGAATCCCAAAAAATCACCTTGCATTTCAATGTCACCAAACTTTCTGAGCGTACGATAAGCCTCTTCATCCTGTACATACTGTTTCAGGTCTCGGGTATCTAGCTGGGCGTTGCTAAGCTGTAGATTGGTAAAAGTCTCCTTGATATTGGGCAGTCCGTCAAAACTGACATCACCGGCCAGTTGGCTCCTTGCCCCAAAGTTGAGGATGAAATCCTTCATTGTAAAGCTTTTCACCTCTCCCCTAAATTTGCCGCTAACGGTATAAAACTCATCAAAATTTTTCAGGAAAGGCGCAAAAAGTGCAAGGTCCCGCGAATAAAGCTCGGTCTGATCAATGTTGGCATGGATGGTAACGCTATCGTTGAAATAGCCAAGATCCGCTTTAGAGTCATAATGAAACACGACTGAGTCTCGCAGCGTACTGTTTCCCGCATACAAATCAAAGTTGCGGAAAGCCATGGACTGGTTGGTAAACTGGTAAAACCCAATAAAATCATGCACCGTAAAATCATGGACCGGCTCATATCCACTCAGTCGGTTGACCATGAGTTCCAGTGTATCGGCGATAATCCTGAAATCTTCGGCATCACCATTAATGTTGAGGAGGCTGAAATGATTATAGTCAAAGGATTCAGTAATGGCTTCCCGCGTAAGGTCATTATAGCTGAAAGACATCTGACGCAGATGCACGTCTGAAATGGTAAATACCGGTGGTTCCTTTGACTTAGGGGCGCCTCTTTTTCTAAACAGGGCCTTTACGTTGTCTATGTAGCGGGTAATGTTGAGAGATCCGTCAATGGCATTTTTTACCAGGTGAACTTCACCCTGTTGTATCTGGGCTTCACTCAGGTAGATATTTCGCCCGTCAATCAGTGTTCTTATGTCAAAATCAATCGCTACCTGTTCCACCTGGATCATGACACTGTCAGCATCATCCAGTATGGTGACTTCATCCAGTACAATAATGTCAAACCACTTGATGTTGACACTTTCAATACTAGTACGAAAGCCGGTCCTCTCCGTAAGGACATCTGCTACTTTCTGGACTATCCTGGTCTGAAAATAGGGGATCTGCACGGTAGCAACGATCAGAGCTAAAGTGAAAATAAGGGCTACAGCCGACCACAGCACGGCCCGGACTGCTTTCTTTTTGGTAGTTTTTTTATTTATTGTTTCTTTGCTCAAATTGTTCTCTGACAATGAATAAGTACCGACAAAACACCAAAGAACCATCTGCCATCACTATCCTGGCTGTGGAGTCATCATGTGATGAAACTTCTGCTGCCATTATGCAGAACGGAAGGATACTTAGCAACATAGTAGCTACGCAAACAGTTCATGAAAAATATGGAGGCGTAGTGCCTGAATTAGCCTCTCGCGCCCATCAACAAAATATCGTACCAGTCGTCAATCAGGCACTTGTTGAGGCAAATATAACAAAAAGTATGCTCAGTGCAGTGGCTTTTACGCGAGGCCCCGGCCTGCTGGGATCTTTATTGGTTGGAGCCTCTTTTGTCAAGTCCCTGTCGTATGCGCTGGATATTCCTTTACTGGCCGTAGACCATATGCAGGCGCATATTCTGGCCCACTTTATTGATGACCCAAAACCAGCTTTTCCCTTTCTGTGTCTGACCGTCAGTGGAGGACATACGCAGATCGTTTTGGTCAGAGATTACCTTGATATGGAGATACTGGGCGAAACGCAGGATGACGCAGTAGGCGAGGCCTTTGATAAATGTGCCAAGTTGATGGGGCTGCCCTATCCCGGTGGCCCCTACATAGACAAGCTGGCTGCAACAGGTGATAGCACCAAATTTTCCTTTCCTGCCACTGATATGCCCGATTTGCAATTTTCCTTTAGTGGTATCAAAACTGCATTCCTGAATTTTCTCAAAAAGCATGAAAGGATAGACGACAATTTTGTTGAAAACAACAAAAGGGACATCAGTGCCAGTATTCAACACAGCCTTATTGAAATGCTGATGGACAAGCTTATTAAAGCTGCTGAGCTATCTGGTGTTCGTCAGATTGCCATAGCCGGAGGCGTTTCCGCCAATAGCGGACTTAGGAACAGGCTGCAGGAACTGTCTGAACAACTGGGCTGGGAAGTATTTCTGCCCGCCTTTGAATATTGTACTGATAATGCGGCTATGATTGCCATGGCAGCGCACTATCAGCTTCAGGCCGGTAAAGCGTCTGGTTTACTTGTAGACCCGGATGCCAGGCTCCACTTTGGTAAATAAATCAAATCTTCGGACTGAAATATGCCTCAGGAAAAATTTTCATCAGATTCTGGAATGTCAAAAATGATTTGGGAAGCGCAATGCTGCTCAGAGGAGGTAAGGTATTAATCACCTGGCTTAGTTCGGTCCTGATACTGTTACGGTCTTCAGCAGATAGCTTTTCCGTTTCTATTTTATCCAGCAGTTTCTGCAGTTCAGGTTTTGCTTTAATTCCCTGCCTGAACAGGTCCTCATGGTCCTGGATAACCCCAAATAATTTCTGAAGCAGATGGTCTCCAAGTTGGTTGAGCCGATCCTCTTCCTGGCTGGTATTCATTTTCTGCCAGTGCTCCAGCATAAAACTCTCTACAGCAATACTACTGCTCAGGTAGGCGTCCTGCTCAAGCGCAAGTTCTTTCTGCAACATATCCAGGAAAATCTGCTCTTCACGGTTGATCACCCTGTCTGCACAGACAGTAAGAATCGCAATCTCCATCAGGTGCCGTTTCATCACCTGGGATTGTACCCTGTCCAGCTGAAGTTGCTTGAGTTCAATGCCTTCTGACAGCATTTTATCAGCCATCTCTCTGGTTTCCTCATTAAAATGAGCCACTTCCAGATAATTTTGCAGCAATTGTTTTTCTTCTGCTTCCAGCACCTGGTTGGCATAGGCAGCTGAAACAATAATTTTAAAAATAAGGAATCTGTCCTGCTGGTGTTCTTTGGCGATCTGTTCAGTATGGAGAGGGTCCGTAAATGATTTGAGCCACTTTCCGAAGTAAAGTACATCAAGGAAAAACTGGCTGCTTCTGAAAAAACCACTCCAGAACTTTTTATCAGGCAGGGGAGTGTCCACCCTTTGGCTGATGAGGATTTCAGTAAGCTCCAGGCCCTTTTTTTCTCGGCGAAAAATCCCTGTTTTGCTGTCTTTGTTTAGTCCGGGATATACACTTTGGTAGAACTTACCGATCAATATAGCGGACTCCAGTAAAGCATCAGCAACATCTACTTTCTGATTTATCTCATGGTATCGGGGAGAAACCAAAGCACTGCTTAGAAAGCTCTCCGTCAGGATGATCTTGGTCTTTTCATTGAGATTAAGCTTTTCGGTACGCAGGGCTCTGAGCAGGGATTTATAGCTAATCGGTATACTGGCCGGATGGCCATACAGCAAGCCTGTGGGTTGTAACAGCTCATACAGCAGGTTTTCCGGTGCTATGGATTTTTTCTCCATGTTCACCAGCCTGTCGTATTCTTTCATCAGGGCATAATTATTTCTCAGGTAGAGATAACGTTTCAGCCAGCCTTTTTTCTGAAAATCCATTCCTAAAATTTTATCAAATATATGGGTAAAACAATTTGAAGTTAAATTATTTAAGGCAATTGCGGATGTTGCATAAGTATTAGCCAGGTAGTAGCCATGTAAGATGTAGCTTTCCGACAAAAGTTATAGCTTGCAGATATGGATTGAATCTAAACAAAATCAAATTTATTTTAGTGAAGATATTGTTATATTAAAGATTGATAAAGAAGTGTATGGCAAAGAATGATAAAGAACGTTTCAGTAATAAGATCAATATTAAGAACAGAAAAGCCAGCCATGAATACCAGTTTCTGGATAAATATGTAGCCGGAATTCAACTGACAGGTACCGAAATCAAATCCATCAGGGAGGGAAAAGTCAACCTTTCCGAAGGTTACTGCTATATACAGGATGGGGAGCTTTTCATCAAGCAAATGCATATATCTCCCTATACGCAGGGTACTCACTATAACCATGAACCGGCTAGAGAGCGAAAGCTATTACTCAAAAAGAAAGAAATTGTGAAACTGGAGTCAAAAGGTACTGAGAAGGGTTTGACGATCATTCCTATACGCCTTTTTATCAACGACCGGGGCCTGGCAAAGCTGGAAATAGCGCTGGCCAAGGGTAAGAAACTCTACGATAAACGTGAAGATATCAAACAAAAAGATATGAGGAGAGAACTGGATCGGATGAAGCTTTAATCAACTTCCGCGGTCCGCTCCCAGTATGAAGAAGCATTGTTAACTGCTAAAACGTAAACTGAGACCATGAATCGGAGTGTGTTACTGTTAAATCAGGATTATAGTCCACTGACAATCTGCTCTCTGGAGCGGGCCTTTATCCTTGTATTTTTGAATAAAGCTGAACTTTTGACTGAGGTAGAAGGTGATGTGCTGCATACGGTAAGCCAGTCTTTTCCCATGCCCGCGGTGATTCGTCTGTTCAAGTATATCCGTCTGCCCTACAGGGGTGTTGTACTTACCCGTCAGAATATTTTTAAAAGGGACAGTTTCAGCTGTCAGTACTGTGGGAATAATAAGAATCTGACCCTTGACCATGTGGTGCCTCGCTCCAAGGGTGGAAAAACCAGTTGGGGAAATCTGGTAACTGCCTGCAAGCGTTGCAATACCGTCAAAGGTGACCGTACGCCCGAAGCTGCCGGGCTGGAGCTGGCCAAAAAGCCCCACAAGCCTACCTATATGATGTTTCTCAGAGACTATTCGGGTGCTATGCGGAAAGAGTGGCAGCCGTTCCTTAATTACACCTAGTCTGCCTAGTTGGTAGCCCAGGAATTTATTCTGCGGCATTGTTTTTGGTAAAAAATTATTTGAAAAGTGCAATTAAACCATAAGCGGTTTTTGCTGTCAAAGATTTATACCAAACATACTTGCTGATGAAATCATGTAAATTCTTAAAATTTCGTTTTCCTCTTTTTACACTAATCGGCGGCCTCATCTTGTTTTCCTCCTGCCAGGATGATGATCCTATTGCCACCGATGAGCGCACAGTATCTACTCAGGCAGTCAATGACGAAGCGCTTACGGATGATCTTTTTGAGGATTTGGATGCCCTTAGTATGGAAGCTATCATGGAAACAGAAAGCGGCAGGATAAGCAGTGAAGGTAGCTTGCTGATCAATGATTGTGTGAGCAGAACCGTAGAAAGAGCTCAGGATCAAAGCTTTAGTAAAACAGTGACGCTTACTTTTGATGGTACATGTGAGGGGCCAAAGGGCCGCATCCGAACCGGAACCATGTTGATCGACCACAGCATCAACTTCATGAATTCTACATACACCCTGAGCACTACTTTCCAGGATTTTTCTATCAATGGCCATAAAATTGAAGGTACCCGTACCCTCGTGTATACTGCTGAGGAAAACAAAGTGGTCTCAGTCAATATTACCCTCATCAATGGTAAAATTACGCTGGAAGACGGTTCTGTAATTACCAGAAACGGGAATTTTATACGAAAAATAAACCGTGAGTCAGGAGAGGTCAGTTTGAGCGGGAGCGCCAGTGGTACTAACCGTAATGGGCTGGACTACATAATGGAGATCAGCAGTCCGCTGACATTTAAACAAGCCTGTGCTACCGATGGCGTGTATATGCCGGTTCAGGGGGTGAAGCGTATCAGCAGAGCCGGTAAAGCTGATATTACGCTGAACTATGGCTCTGGAGAGTGTGATAAAAATCTGGTGATTACAGCCGATGGCGAGGAGAGAACCATTGAAGTGAACATCAACAGGAAATGATACCGGGACATTGCGACCAAAATAAAACCCTCTGTGATGAGCAGAGGGTTTTTTGTTGGTTGATCGCTACGATTTAGCTCAATACTTCTTTCACCTTATCAGCAGCATCTTTGAGAAGGATCGCTGATTTTACTTTGAGGCCAGATTCTTCAATGATTTTTGCGCCTTCTTCAGCATTGGTTCCCTGCAGACGAACAATGATCGGAACATCAATATTGCCAATATTTTTGTAGGCTTCTACTACTCCGTTGGCTACACGGTCGCAGCGTACGATACCACCAAAGATATTGATCAGGATCGCCTTTACGTTGGGATCTTTCAGGATGATCCGGAAACCTGCTTCCACAGTCTGGGCATTGGCACCTCCTCCTACATCCAGGAAGTTGGCTGGTTCTCCACCAGAAAGTTTGATGATATCCATGGTTGCCATGGCTAGTCCGGCACCGTTTACCATACAACCCACGTTACCGTCCAGTTTAACGTAATTCAGCCCTGACTTGCTCGCCTCTACTTCCAGTTCTTCTTCTTCAGAAATATCCCTGAGCTCAGCCAGGTCAGGATGCCGATAAAGGGCATTATCGTCTATGTTAACCTTGGCATCCACTGCGAGGATTTTGTCATCAGATGTTTTTAGAACCGGGTTGATCTCAAACATGGAAGCATCCATACCCATATAAGCATTGTAGAGGGCATTGATGAACTTAACCATTTCTTTGAGGGCCTTACCCTCCAAACCGAGCGCAAAAGCCACCTTGCGTGCCTGAAAGGGCTGCAGTCCAATAGCCGGATCAATCCATTCTTTGATAATCGCGCTGGGATTGTGTTCAGCAACTTCCTCAATTTCAACACCCCCTTCGGTAGACGCAATGATTACATTACAGCCTTTGGCGCGGTCAAGGGTAATACTCAGATAATACTCCTTGATGCGGGGATCATCCGGAGCGGGATAGTAAACATCCTGCGCAATAAGGACTTTATTCACTTTTTTACCGGCTTCTCCAGTTTGAATCGTAACCAGCGTGCCGCCCAGTATATTTTTTACTTTTTCTTCAACGCTATCCAGTTTGCTAACAACCACACCTCTGGAACCAGTCTCATTTACAGTACCTTTACCTCGTCCACCGGCGTGGATTTGCGCTTTTGTAACAAAAAACTTTGTACCTGTTTCTTCCTGAAGTCGCTTGGCTGCATCTTTGGTTTGTTCCAGCTTGTCTACAACAATGCCTTCCTGAACCTGCACACCATACTTTTTAAGAATGTTTTTGGCTTGATATTCGTGTATATTCATGCTTGGAAAATTTTTCACGAATCTATCAAATTTTAGTTTTAATTTTAAAAAAAAATCAAATTCTAGCATGCTAAGGGCGGAACGGATTGTAAAGACTTACGGCAAACTCACTGTACTTAAGTCAATTGACCTGGAAATACAGAAAGGAAAAATAGTTTCAATAGTAGGAGCATCAGGTGCAGGAAAGAGCACTCTCCTGCATATACTCGGCACTTTAGACAAACCTGACCAGGGTAAAGTCTGGCTGGATGATGTAGAATTATCCAAGCTGAGGGGCAATGATCTGGCTGCTTATCGCAACCAGAATATTGGCTTTATTTTTCAGTTTCATAACCTGCTCCCCGAGTTTACCGCCCTAGAAAACGTGTGTATACCCGGATATTTGTCTGGGAAAAAAAGTGATAAAGAAGTAGCCAACCGGGGAAAAGAGTTGCTTTCTCTGCTCGGACTGAAAGAGAGGATGGAGCACAAACCCTCGCAGATGTCGGGAGGTGAGCAACAGCGTACTGCCGTGGCCAGGGCGCTGATGAATAACCCGGCAGTAGTTTTTGCCGACGAGCCCAGTGGTAATTTGGATTCCCAGACAGCTGACGATCTTCATCGGCTATTTTTTCGGCTACGTGATGAAATCAACCAGACTTTTGTGATCGTTACCCACAATGAAGAACTGGCAGAAATGGCAGACGAGAAATTTGAGATCAAAGACGGCGTTCTGTTTGAAGGTGATGAAGAATAACAAACCTGTATCTTTTTCAAACCTGCCGATTGGGATATCTCAGGAAGTTAGCTTCCTGATAAATTCTTTTTACTGGCGGCTATCATCTTTTTAATATGGCTTCCCGCAGCGAACATGCTTTCGTATACTTCTACTATTGTATGATTACCGTCCAGCAGGTAGGTGATCCTTCGGCTGAGGCCAAGCAAAGGCAGAGAAGCTTTATATTTTTTTGACACAAGGCCCTGCTCATCAGCCAGTAACTCAAAGGGCAGCTTGTGGGTAGCTTTAAACTTCTGGTGTACCTTTACAGAATCCCGGCTGATCCCTACCACATCAATTTCCAGATCTCTGAAATATGAAAAGTGGTCGCGGAAATCACATGCCTCCTGTGTACAGCCCGGGGTAAAGTCCTTGGGGTAAAAGTAAAGAATGCAGGGCTTGCCCATCAAAGTCTCGCTGAGCTTGAATGTACGGCCTTCTGTAGAAGGTAGGGAGAAATCCGGTGCTTTACTGCCTTTGCTTAATGCCATAAAAAAATATAAAATTAACGTGGTAGAGTGTAATTTATAACTATTAGAGAAACTCTATAAGAGCCAAAAAGTTCTATGGAAATCAATACTTTGCTATGGATTTAGAGAAAAATACTCAAATTTATTGTATATCATTTTTCAAAGATGTATTAAGGTGTAAATTTGGGCGTTGATTTATTAAACCACAAAGCCTAATGGACATCAAAGGAAAGTCAATTTTAATAGTAGAAGACGAAGAGAACCTGAGAAGTTTACTTTCCAAAATACTAAGTCTGGAAGGATTTAAAGTTTTTGAAGCCGGTGATGTCACCGCTGCCAAAGATATCCTACAGACCGAAATCATTTATCTGGTAGTGACTGATGTGATGCTGCCTGATATGAACGGAATTGAGTTTACCAAATTTATCAAGAAAGAGTTTCCGCTCATAGAAGTCATCGTACTGACTGCCTTTGGTAATATCAAAGATGGCGTGAAAGCCATGAAACTGGGAGCTTTTGATTATCTCACCAAGGGTGACGGAGATGACCGGTTACCCTTTATTGCTGCCAAAGCTGTAGAAAAGGCAGTCCTCCATCGGCAGGTACAGGAAATGGAGTTCCGCCTGGATTCCCGTTCCAGTTTCGGCAAGATCATCGGTAAGTCCAAGCCCGTTCATAAAATGATTGAACTGGCAAAAAAAGTGGCCGTAACGGATACCACCGTGCTGCTACTGGGTGAAACCGGTACCGGAAAAGAACTGCTGGCTGAAGCAATACACCTGGCCAGCCGCCGTCGCAAAGGCCCCTTTGTAACGATCAACTGTGCTGCCATTCCCAAAGATCTGCAGGAATCAGAGCTTTTCGGCCATAAGAAAGGCGCATTTACCGGTGCCGCTACCGATAAAAAAGGGTATTTTGAGGTAGCTGACCGGGGTACTATTTTCCTGGACGAACTTGGCGAAATGAGCCCCGACCTTCAGGCGAAACTGCTCAGAGCTCTGGAAAACAGGATATTTAACAGGGTGGGGGATACTGAACCCATTCCAGTAGATATCCGTATCATTGCCGCTACCAACCGCGACCTGCTGGACGAAGAGAATAATGAGTTCCGCAAGGACCTGTACTATCGCCTCAGTACATTTGCCATAGACCTGCCCCCGCTCCGTGATCGTCCTGATGATATTGACCTGATTGCCCTTAACTTTCTGAAAGTTTATTCTGAGAAGACCGGCAAGGAGATCATGAAGATAGATCCTGAGTTTATGTATTTCCTCAAGCATTATGACTGGCCGGGCAATATCCGTGAACTCAAAAATGTTATTGAGAGGGCAGTGATACTGGCTGAAGGTGTAGAACTTACGGTAGATACACTACCCAACGAAGTGCTGCAATGCCGGAAAAAGGAGCGTGCGCTGGAAACGGTATATCCTGAGCAGGAAATGGTGCCTGCCGCCGCCTACGAAGCCGACAGCATAGACCTGAAATCAGTGGAGCAGGAACATATCCTGCGAGTACTTCAGATGGTCAACGGCAATAAGTCCGAGGCAGCCAAAAGGCTGGATATCGGGCTGGCCACACTGTACCGGAAGCTGAAAGAGTATAATGTAAGCTAGTTTGATATGTCATTATGAAAAAATCCTCATAATGACAGGGCAGAATGGGCCTTTTGTGTCTTTATTCCTCCATACCCTAATTTTGACTAATTATTGTGAGGTCTTCTAATAAAAGTATCATCAACAGAATCCTACACAGGGCTTCTTTTTATCAGAAGATGAAAATAAGGACTCAAATTTTTTCTGGCTTTTTGCTGATCCTCTTTCTGACCCTTATACTGGCCTCAGTAACGATCTATTATCTGAATAACCTTGGTGCCGCCTCTACCAAGATTCTCGAGGAGAATTACCGTTCGGTAAAGGCTTCTGAGCAGATAGTGATTTCTTTGTCTAAAATTGACCAGATCCTATCCAAGGTATGCCTGGGCAAAAACTATAATGATTCTACACTGATCGTCATTCTTGACAGGGAAAAGCAGATTCTGAAGAATAACCTGCAGATAGCCCGCCAGAATGCCACCGATTTACAGGAAGTCAAACTTGTCAGCCAGATGGAGGATGAGTTTGCCAGCTATGTACATTATATTGACGATTTTAAGACTACCGTAGATAGAGTAGGCCTGTACTTCACTGTGTTGCAGCGACTTAATGAGGTGATTCGCGAGGATTGTGTTCAGTTAGGCGCTATCAACCATCGTGACCTCAGCGAAAAAGATGATTTTGCGCAGGCGGTATATATTAAATCCAAAGTCTACGTTTTTCTGATCATGATATTGGTCCTCCTTATTGTAGGGGTGGCGCTTTATAAAGTTCCGCATGAGATCGTCAAACCGATCACCAAGGTAACGGAAAAGATCCGGCGCATTTCACAGGGTGAGTACCAGCAGGAAATAGAGGTAGATTCGGACAGTGAACTGGGTGAACTGGCTGATGCATTCAATAATATGTCGATACGGCTGCAGGAGTTCGAGAAGATGAATATTGAAGAAGTACAGGCCCAGAAAAGTCGTATGGAGTCTATCATCCGCAGTATGAAAGACGGGCTGATCATCCTGGATGATCAGGAAGAGATCATTCTGGTAAACGATACCTGTACCAGCCTGATTGGCCTGGACGAAAGCGAACTGATTGGTAAAAACCTCTGGGCACTGGCCAAAGATAACAAGGTACTGCAGGAACTGGAGGCTTCCCTGGTCAAGAAAGATTACAAACCGGCTTCTATGCAGGAAAGCCACAGCTTTCTGAAAATTGAGAAAAGTGACGGAAAAAAAGCTTTTTTCACCAAAGAAATATTTAAGGTATACAGTAAGGATGCCAGCAGCCGCAAATTCCTGGGACATATTATCACACTGAAAGATATTACCTCCTTTAAGGAATCAGACGAGGCAAAATCCAACTTCATAGCGGTGGTTTCTCATGAACTCAAAACCCCGCTTTCAGCACTGAACATGAGCCTGATGTTGCTCAGTAATACCCGTTTTGGAGCGTTAAATGAAGAGCAGAGCAAGACGGTAACTTCTATGAAGAGGGAGGTGCAGCGCCTCGTCAATATGGTAACAGAACTTTTGGACCTCTCCAAAGTAGAGAACGGCGTGGTTAACCTGGAAAAAGAGGCCATCAGGCCTGAATCCCTCATTGAATATGCATTGGCCCCGGTAGAGGGCAAATTTGCGGAAAAAAAGGTGCAGGTCCTGCGCCGAATGGAGCAAGACCTGCCTGATATCTATGTTGATCCCGAGAAAATCTCATGGGTATTGATTAACCTGCTTACCAATGCCTTACGCTATTCTAAAGAGGATGGTAAGGTCATCATTGAAACTAAGACCAGGGAGGGTATGATAGAGTTTGCAGTGCAGGATTTTGGTCCTGGTATCGCCAGGGAAGACCTGAAAAGAGTTTTCAACAAATTTGTACAGTTGCAGACTAATGGCAAAAAGAACAAACATGGGCTTGGCCTGGGGCTGGCCATTTCCAAAGAAGTAGTGCAGGCTCACGACGGACAGATATTTGCTGAAAGTGAGCACGGCGCCTGGAGCCGTTTTTCTTTCCGTATCCCTATTCTGGAAGAGAAAAAAGCCAGAATTCCACTTATCAAAACGCAAAATCCTGAGAAAGCGATAAAGATCAATGCTGTCTGACTTTGGGATGTTCCGGGTCTTTAAAGTATGATAAGGTTTTTCATGTTTCACTTAGGTTTGAAGAAAAGACGCTGATCTACATTAGCGTCTTTTTTTCTTGGCAATAATGAACCCTTCCCGGCAATCCTTATTTATATATCTTTGCCTTCAGTAACCATACACATAATTACCGCCCACTCCCCTGGAATATGCATATAAGTAAAGGCATACGATACATGCTGCTCTCTACTTTTCTATTTGCCTGTATGAATGTACTGGTAAAGATGGTTAGCCATATCCCAGCGGTAGAGGTCGTTTTTTTCAGATCTGTCATTTCACTGCTGATGAGTTATGTGATTCTGAAAGCTCAGGGTATTTCTGTATGGGGCAATAATAAGCCGCTTCTGATCGCCAGGGGGGCCAGTGGTGCTGTGGGGCTGATTCTTTATTTTATGCTGATCCAGCAGATTCCACTGGCTACGGCCGTTACGCTACAGTTTCTGGCCCCCATAGTTACCGCTTTGCTGGGAGTGCTGCTCCTGAGCGAAAAGGTGAAAGGCTGGCAGTGGGCCTTTTTTTTACTTTCTTTTGCAGGTATACTGGTCGTAAATGGTTTTGATACCAGGGTGAGCATGCTTCACCTGATGATGGGGATACTGGCTGCGCTGGGAGCAGGTATGGCCTATACCATCATTCGCAAGCTCAAAAAAAGTGAGCATCCACTGGTGATCGTCATGTATTTTCCGTTGGTCACTGTGCCAATTACCGGTGCTTATTCAATCTGGCATTGGGTGATGCCTCAGGGCATGGAATGGCTGACCCTCCTGGGCATCGGCGTGCTGACGCAATTTGCCCAGTACTTCCTGACCAAATCTTTTCAGGAAGATGAAATCAACAAAGTAGCCAGCCTGAAGTATTTGAGCATTCTCTATGCTTTATTCTTTGGCTATGTTTTCTTTGATGAAACATTCAATATTTACACCTACCTGGGGATGATACTGGTAGTGAGCGGTGTTATTCTGAATATCTGGTACAAACAACGTAAGCGTAACCAGCCTGAGGTTGTCACCAAAGTTAAAAATACAGCCTAGAATTTTTCTTTTAAAAATGAAATTTGAACTACAAAATAAAGACACCAAATCTGCGGCAAGAACGGGCGTACTGCATACAGACCATGGTCTGATACATACGCCTATCTTTATGCCGGTAGGTACGGCAGGGACAGTAAAAGCCGTGCACCAGCGTGAACTGGAGCATGATATCAAAGCCGATATCATTCTGGGAAATACCTATCACCTGTACCTTAGGCCGGGCCTTGACCTGCTGGAAAAAGCCGGAGGCCTGCACCGCTTCAACGGCTGGAATGGCCCCATTCTGACCGATAGTGGCGGATACCAGGTGTATTCACTGGCTGAAAACCGTAAGATCAAGGAAGAGGGCGTTACTTTTCAATCGCATATTGACGGTTCGCGCCATTTCTTCTCTCCTGAAGCGGCGATGGACATACAGCGGAGCATAGGCGCCGATATCATCATGGCCTTTGACGAATGTACACCATACCCCTGCGAGTATGAGTATGCCCGTAAATCTATGGAAATGACCCACCGCTGGCTTAGCCGCTGCTGTGAAAGATTTGACAGTACAGAGGCCCGCTATGGATATGAGCAGACGCTTTTTCCGATCGTACAGGGTAGTGTTTATAAGGATCTGCGTAGCCGGTCTGCCGAATATATAGCCTCCTGCCAGAGAGACGGTAATGCCATTGGCGGGCTGGCGGTAGGTGAGCCTGCCGAATTGATGTACGAGATGACCGAGCATGTCTGTAGTATATTACCGGAGGATAAACCACGTTATCTGATGGGCGTAGGCACTCCGGCCAACATTCTGGAATCTATAGCATTAGGGGTTGATATGTTTGACTGTGTGATGCCGACCCGCAATGCCCGGAACGGGATGTTGTTTACTACCCAGGGAATTATTAACATCAGGAACGAAAAGTGGAAAGATGACCTTAGTCCAATAGACGAAAGCCTGGGTGGTTATGTCAGTACACAGTATTCCAAGGCATATTTGCGCCACCTGGTTCAGGCAAAAGAAATACTGGGCGCACAGATAGCCAGTATTCACAATCTTACGTTTTATCTTTGGCTGGTAAGGCAGGCCAGGCAGCATATAGAAGCTGGTGATTATGCCGGATGGAAAAACAGTATGGTAACAAAACTTATGACACGACTTTAGGCGTTAATTGAAGATGAAAATCCTGGATGTATATATAATCAGGAAGTTCCTGGGCACATTTCTCTTTGTGGTGATACTGCTGGTATCAGTAGTCAGCGTCATTGATTTTACGGAGAAAAACGACGATTTCCTGGAACACCAGCTTACAACCATGCAGATCCTTGCCTACTATGTGGATTTTATTCCTTATGTGGCCAGCCTGATTACGCCAATTACTGTTTTTATCGCTGTGGTTTTTGTTACTTCCAAGCTGGCAGGTAATACTGAAATTATCGCTATCCTGAGCAGTGGCGTGAGCTTTCGCCGCCTGATGGTTCCTTATATGATAGGAGCTCTTTTTATCGCCGGCCTTAGTTTTTTACTTAATGGCTGGGTGATTCCCAATGCCAATAAAGACCGTATTGCTTTTGAGATCAAATACGTAAAAAGTCCCTTTTATTATGATGAACGGAACATCCACCTCAAAATAGCCCCTGATGCCTATGCTTACATGGAAAGTTATAACAACAATGCTGATGTAGGCTACCGCTTTACCCTCGAGAAGATACAGGGCAATCAGATGCTGGCAAAACTTTCTGCCCGACGTATTGAGTGGGATTCTACTGCCAGCAAGTGGAAGCTCAAAAACTGGACGCTGCATACTTTTGACGGGATGAACGAATCTTTTGAAAGTGGAACCGAGATGGATACCACCCTCAATATTCATCCTAAAGATTTTGGCAGCACCTATGGTCTGTACGAGACTCTTACATTAACTGAGCTTGACCGGCATGTGAAAGTGCTGCAAGAAAGAGGGGCAAACGATATTCCTTTGTACCTGGTAGAAAAGTACATTCGCTACATGTCGCCTTTTACTGCTATCATCCTTACGTTTATTGGTGTGATCATGTCGGCGCGAAAATCCAGGGGGGGCTCAGGATTTCAGATCGCCCTGGGATTTGCGATAGCTTTTTTGTTTATCATCTTCTTTATCTTCGCCCGTAGTATTGCCGAGGCCAATACCATGAATCCGATGGTGGCGGTCTGGATCCCCAATATCTTTTTTACCATGGTAGGATTGGCCCTTTACAGATTTATACCCCGTTGATGTCTGCACAACCTAAGCACTATGTGTTGCTCCATATTGTGGTGTTAATATGGGGTTTTACTGCTATCCTGGGATTATTGATGACGATTCCTCCCGTAGAGATTGTGTTTTACCGTACCATAATCGCTACACTTTCCCTGGGACTATTATTGTACTTTTGGAAGAAACCCTTAAAGCTGGGCATGCGCCCAGCAGTGTACATACTCCTCACCGGCTGTATCATTGCTGCGCACTGGATTCTTTTTTTCGGTGCCGCGAGGGTGGCAACAGCTTCAGTTTGTCTGGCAGGCATGGCCACTTCTTCCCTCTGGACGAGCTTTATTGAACCTTTCTTCTACCGGAAGCAGGTAAAATACTACGAAGTAGCCCTGGGACTGATGGCTATAGTAGGGCTGTATATCATTTTTCGGTTTGAGTTTAACCATGCCTTAGGCCTGGCGATGGCTATCGCCTCTGCTTTTCTGGCGTCTCTCTTTACCGTGATCAATAGTAAGTTTACCAAAAGCTATTTTCACTACACCATCACCTTTTATGAAATGGCCGGTGCTTTTTTGTTCACGCTCCTGTTCATTCCTTTTTACAGCGCCTTTATCAGTGGGGGGCAGGTATACTGGGTGCCAACTGCTTCAGACTGGATGTATCTGCTGATTCTTGCCCTGGTGTGTACTGTGTATGCCTATTCCGCTTCCGTTGAGCTCATGAAACATGTGTCTGCCTTTGCCGTCAACCTGACCACCAACATGGAGCCTATCTATGGTATTGTACTGGCCCTGCTGATCTTTGGAGAAGATGAACAGATGACGCCCGGCTTTTACCTGGGGACAGCTATTATTCTGGCTTCGGTACTGGCTTATCCAGTCATCAGGCGTTACCAGAGAAAGAAAGCAGCCAAAGCTGCACTTTCCCATCAGCAATCATAAACTTTGTAACTGCAGCTCTCCCAGTACGATTTTCCGGTTGACCCAGGGGTTTCCACTGTAGCGAATGCTGGATTCACCAAAAACACTGATGTTCAGCTCCTGGTGGGTCTGTAAATCTACATCACTTTCTCCAAATGCCTGCAGCTTCGCATGTTCGCTGGAGAGCCTGCCCAGCAGAATCTCCTGGTCTCCAAAAGACTTGACAACAAGATGGTTGACACTTCCTCCATTTACCCGTAGATTTCCGTCACCAAAGAGCGCTACCTTAAAGCCATACGACCGAACTTCATCCATGATGATATCACTATCACCATAGGCTTTGAGCACAAACCTGTCCTCGTCCAGTGCACCAATCTGCTCCACCCGCTGACTTCCCATCACCACCAGTTTGCTCAGATTCCGGTAAGACAGGTTGACCTTTATCCGGGCATTTTGGTGCCCGTGATCCATACAACCTCTTCTGCAACCCTTCAGGTATATCCTCAGCGTTTTACCTTTCACTTCCATGATGATGTCCTCTTTGGAAACATTATCGTAGGTAACAAATGCGGATGGCGTATCTTCTTTTTCCAGCAGCAGGTCAATGCGGTCGGATACCGCTACTTTTTCAAAATCAGGAAGCCGCTGTTCAAAACTTTGCTGGGCCTGAAGAGGAGTTAGCAGACCGAGTCCGAGAAATACAATGATGGGTAGTTTCAAAAAATAACGCATAGCAGGTAAGTTTTTTGGGTTAATGATACCCAAAAGATGAGGGATTCACCTGATTGGTTGCATGCCAGCAAAAAAAAAT
>CAZFFW010000076.1:0-23775 GCA_964518125.1 uncultured Porifericola sp. | reverse complement strand
TGAATAACTCAATTATTGAAACCAGCGCTTATGCTAGAGCTGGATTGTTGGGTAAATGAATTTTTGATTAACTGATAAACTTAGTCCAACCAACTTCCTGTTTTAGACTACGAAACCAGTCCAGTTTATAAGCGGGTAGGAACAGGTTCAAAAGTTTGAGGTTGATATTACATGAGTATCTCTAGGACTGAATAATAGTTCCAGGTGAAAATAGTGAATGAAATAAAATATTATCAGCTTTCTTCAAGCTGAAGTTTTACAAGGTTACTGTAGTCGCCTTTCATTATGTAAAGCTCTTCGTGAGTGCCCTCCTCTACAATTTTGCCACCTTTAAGTACGTAAATCCTGTCTACCTTTTTGATAGTAGCTAATCGATGCGCAATAATTATGGTCGTACGGTTCTCCATGAGTCTGTCGAGTGCCTGCTGTACCAAATGCTCAGATTCAGCATCCAAGGAGCTTGTAGCTTCGTCCAAAATTAAAATTTCAGGGTTTTTAAGGATAGCCCTGGCTATCGCGATTCTTTGTCTTTGTCCCCCTGAAAGTTTTACCCCTCTCTCTCCTACTTTAGTGTTGTACTTGTCGGGAAATGCTTCAATGAACTCGCGAGCATTGGCTTTTTCTGCAGCTTTAATGATTTCATCCATAGAAGCACCTGGACGACCGTACATGATATTTTCCTTGATGGTACCACCAAAAAGGATAACCTCCTGAGGAACAATGCCAATATGTTTACGGAATTCCAGTAGATCGTAATCCTGAATATTTTGACTATCAACAATGATTCTGCCCTTATCTACATCATAGAACCTAAGTAACAATTGAGTAATAGTAGATTTTCCTGCGCCACTATGGCCAACAAGGGCTATTTTCTCTCCTTCGTTAATTCTGAAGTTAATTTTTTTCAGCACCTGCATATCCTCACGGGTAGGGTATGAGAAGCTAACATCTGAAAATTCAATGCTACCTCTGATGCTAAGACCCTGCTTGCCCAGATAGTATTGTGTAGGATCTAATTCAGACTCTTTTTCCAGTATACTGAGTACTCTCTCAGAAGCGCCTATTGCTTTCTGGATCTGTCCATAGAGGTCTCCCAGGCCTGCAATTGATCCGCCAATCAAGGTGGTGTACAGAATAAAAGAAATAAGCTCACCGATAGTAATGCTGCCTTCAGCAACCAGCGTAGCACCGAACCATATGACAGCCACTATGCCTCCAAACAAAACAAAAATAACAAAAGCGATAAAAAGCCCCCGATATACAGCTGCCTTCAGCGCAGTGTTGACTACGGCAGTAAGGGCAGAATTATACTTCTTGATTTCAAATAGCTCGCTGGTAAAGGATTTGACTGCCTGAATGGCCTGAAGTGTTTCTTCCACAATCACATTTGCATCAGCTAACTGGTCTTGTGTGGCCTTAGACAGTTTACGAATATTTTTACCAAAAAGTACAGCCATGATGACTAATACCGGAAATGTAGCCAGCATAAAGATCGTAAGCTTGGGGGCCATCCATAAAATAACAATAGTTCCAATCAGTAGCGTGGCAATCTGGCGGAGAAATTCAGCCAGTGTAGTAGAGAATGTATTCTGCAGCAGAGAAACATCAGCTGTGATACGACTGATAATCTCTCCAGTGCGGTGAGTGTCGTAGAAAGTCATGGGCAATGACATTAACTTACTATACAAGGATAAACGGACATCAGCCATAGACTTCTCATTGACCTGTGCGAAAAAATAGACCCTGATAAAGGAGAAAATACTCTGTACCAGGAAGACTCCTAAAAGGATTAAGGCTATATTATTAATATTGTCACCCATCCAGGAACCGCTACCGGAAGCAACATCCAACAGTTCGCCAGAGATAAGAGGAAAAGAAAGTAAGGTAAGGCTGGAAAGCAGCAGGCTTACGATACCCACCATAAACTGCCATCTATACGGCAGAATAAACTGGTATATGCCCAATAAGCTATTGAGCGACTCCCTGTTTAGTTTCTTTTTTTTGTCTTTGTCAGGCGAACCGGGGCTGTCCGTCAATTTGTTATCTATTTCAGCCATATAGCAATAGGTATGTAGTTTTTAACTTCTAAAATAAGGAAAATTGTGATGTACTTGAGGTAAGTCTGCATAAAGAAGCGCAGATGACAACCGTCCAACCTAAGAAATAATCCTTTAAGCCTTATATTTGTTCGACTGTTTATTTACAGAAATATTTTAAGATGATATTTATTACAGGTGCCACGGGGCTGATAGGGAGTTTTGTCTGCCGTGAATTGCTGAGTAAAGGATACCGGATAAAGGCACTGAAAAGAAAAACAAGTGATTTTAGCCTGGTGCAGGATATTCAAGGCCAGATTTCATGGATTGAAGGGGATCTGCTACATGTAGCTGAAATTGATCATTACCTGTCAGATGTAGATAAAATAGTCCATTGTGCTGCCTTTGTTTCTTACGACAGAAAGGACGAGGAAAAGATGTGGCAAATAAACGTAGAGGGCACAGCCAATCTGGTAAATGCCGCTTTACGGGCCGGTATAGACCGCTTTCTGCATGTAAGCTCAGTAGCTTCCATAGGTAAAGATAAAATATCCGACCTAAGTACTGAGGAAACCCAGTGGACAGAGGGAGAGAATAAAAGCGCTTATGCCCGTAGTAAGCACCAGGCCGAACTGGAAGTGTGGCGGGGTTGGGCAGAAGGTCTAGCCACAGTCATCATCAATCCTTCAGTAGTACTGGGGCCAGGCGACTGGGATAAAAGCAGTACGCAAATCTTCAAATACATCAGAGAGGAAAACCGTTTCTACACCGGTGGCATTGTAAACTACGTTGACGTAAGAGACGTATCTGCTGTTGCCGTACACCTGCTTGAATCAGACATCAAAGGAGAACGCTTTATCTTAAATGCCGGTAGCCTGGGCTATAAAGAGTTGTTTGATACCATTGCTGAAGAAATGGGAAAAAAGCCTCCTGCTATTAAAGTAGAGGGAGGGATGATCAAAATGGCCATACTTTTTGAAAAAATAAGAAGTAAACTGAGTGGTAAGCCTCCTCTGGTAACTGATGAGTTGGAGCAAGTATCCAGTAATCGTCATACGTACGCAAACAGTAAAATAAAACAGGTAATTGATATCAATTTTACAGATTTTAAGGATACTATACAGTGGTGTTGCCAGCAGCTGAGCGGCCGGTCAGCCACATAAGCCATGGTTCCTAAAGAACTAAAGTGTAGTTGGCGATCGTTTAAGTATTTTCTATATTTAAGGCATATCATCTGCAGTATGTCTCGTGCAGATGATTGTTTTTTCGATTTAACATGAATGTCAAGAAGTATGGGTGATAACTATAAAAGAAGAGAGGAAGGAGATAAACTGGCAGCGTGGTTTGAAGAACAGATGCAAAGCAATGCCGGGCAGTTCTTTGACTTAAATGTATATATTGATCTGATTGAACATTACTTACAAATTAATGATAACGAAAAGGCCCTGAAAGCCTGCCGTATAGGTACTGAGCAGTACCCTTATTCGTCTGAACTGCTCACACACAAAGCCCAGATCCTGAGCAACCTGGAGGAGTATGAAGAAGCACTGGAGGCGCTGGACAAAGCCGCCAACCTTCAGCCTAATGATACCGAAATGCTGATGCTTAAGGCTAATATTCTTAATTACGCCGGACGCCACCAGGATGCCATTCATGAGTTTGAGTACCTCCTTAATTTTAGCGCCGAAAAAGATGAGGTTTATTATAACATGGGGCTGACCTACCAGAACGCAGCAGAGTACCATAAGGCAATAGAGTGCTACAAACAGGCGATAGAGCAAAACCTCCACCATGAAGATGCCATGTATGAGCTGGCATTCTGCCTGGACATGACGGGCGAACTGGAAGATAGTATCGGGTATTACCAGCGTTTCATAGATACAGACCCCTACTCACAACATGCCTGGTACAACATGGGCATTGTGTACAATAAACTAGGGAATTATGAAAAGGCAGTACAGGCTTATGAGTACGCCGTAGCCATTGATGACCAGTTTGCGTCAGCCTATTTTAACCTGGGCAATAGCTACATGAACCTTAAGCAGTACAGGAAAGCGGTAGACGCATACATGCAGACCCGTAAGATTGAAGGCGAAAGTCCGGAAACCTACTGCTATCTGGCGGCAGCCTACGAGAAAATGGATCAGTACGATAAGGCCATCAAATACTATCAGAAGTCAGCTAAGCTGGATTACCTCTACGATGAAGCATGGTTTGGGATTGGTGCTGTACTGAACAAACAGCAAAAGTGGTTTGAAGCAGTACATTTCCTCAATAAAGCCATCAAGCTCAACGGAGACAATGCACAATACTGGCAGACACTGGCTGAAGCAGAGTTTCAGGTAGGCAATATTGTTTCCTGTATGGATGCCTACCAGGAAGCTACGCTGATTGATCCTGAAAACGTAAAAATCTGGCTTGACTGGTCGCGGGTATATTATGAGCAGGGGGATTTTGAAAAAGCCCTGGAACTGATCATAGATGGTATGGACGAACTGCCTGAAGAGGCTGAACTCTATTACTACGCCTGTGCCTATCTTATTTGTGCCGGTAAATTTCGCGAAGCGTTTAATTTTCTGGAAAATGCCTTAACTTTGGATTTTGATAAACACGAACTCCTGTATGAGTTCTTTCCACGACTGGAAACTCAGAAGGCATTATTCAAAATTATTGACCAGTACAGAAAATAAAGCTTGGATGAATTATACGTTGAGCCAGGTCCCTGAGCGGACCAATAAGCCAAGGGTTTACGGCTACACAATGGCAATGGACAAGGGTTTGAGTCTAAGAGAGGTAGAGGATTTTATCAGTGTAGCAGGCGAGTATGTAGATGTGGTGAAACTTGGCTGGGCCACTTCTTTTGTCACACCCAACCTTGATGAAAAAATTAAAGTATACCACGAGGCTAATATTCCTGTCTATTTTGGAGGGACTCTCTTTGAAGCTTTTGTAGTGCGTAATCAATTTGAGGATTACCGCCGGATACTGGATAAGTACGGAATGTCTTTTGCCGAAGTATCGGATGGTTCTGCAGACATGGAGCACAGCCGCAAATGCGAATACATCCGTAAACTGGCCGAACAGGTAACGGTTCTTTCTGAAGTAGGCTCAAAGGATGCCGCCAAGATCATGCCTCCCTACAAGTGGATAGAACTGATGCAGGCCGAACTGGATGCCGGCGCATGGAAGGTGATCGGTGAAGCCCGCGAAGGTGGAAATGTAGGCCTTTTCCGATCCAGTGGTGAAGTAAGATCCGGCCTGGTAGAAGAAATTCTGACCAAAATACCTTTTGAAAAAATCATTTGGGAAGCCCCACAGAAAGAACAGCAGGTCTGGTTTATCAAACTGCTGGGAGCCAATGTCAATGTGGGTAACATTGCACCCAATGAGGTAATTCCGCTGGAAACCATACGCCTGGGCCTGAGAGGCGATACTTTTAATCATTTTCTGGGACAGCAATAAGCTGCTCACGCTGAAGTATCAGCTTCTTCCCCAATAAATCATGCAGAAATTCAGAAGTCATATACAGCTTTTTTTAAAAGGTGTAGCCATGGGCAGTGCTGATGTAGTACCCGGCGTATCAGGAGGAACTATTGCGTTTATCACCGGTATTTACGGACAACTGCTGGATTCCATCAAAGCTGTAGACCTGGATGCCGTACGCATGCTGTTCCAGGGAAAATTCAGGGCTTTATGGGAGCATGTCAACGGGAATTTCCTGCTGGTGCTGCTGAGCGGAATTGCATTAAGCATCATTAGCCTTGCCAAGGTCATCCATTTTCTATTGGAGGCTTACCCGATACAATTGTGGTCCTTCTTTTTTGGACTGGTCATCATTGCGGCAGTGTCCGTTTCCAGGGAAATCAGGCAGTGGAAGCCAGGTGTACTTATCTCAGGTGTACTGGGAATTATCATTGCCTTTTTTATTACTGAAGCTAGCCCGGCAGAAACGACTGAAGCTTACTGGTTTGTGTTGCTTTCCGGTGCGCTTGCTATATGCGCGATGATATTACCCGGCATCTCCGGTAGTTTTATATTGCTTATCCTGGGCAAATACACCTTTATTCTTGATGCTATCAATACCCGGGAAATAGGCATAATTGCCGTATTTGGCGCCGGATGTATTATCGGACTGCTCAGCTTTGCCAGGCTGGTGTCCTGGTTATTGCATAAGTTCCATGATATTGCTGTGGCACTACTGGCGGGTTTCATGATTGGCTCCCTCAATAAAATATGGCCCTGGAAAGAAGTGATCAGTTTCCGAATCAATAGTAAGGGAGAAGAAGTACCGTTGGTCACCGAAAATATCATGCCCGGAGAGTACCTCAGCGCCACCGGCCTTGAACCACATTTGCTGCAGGCAGTTCTTTTCATGCTGCTGGGCATTGCCATAGTAGTAGGCCTGGAGCAGTTTGCTGCCCGGAAAAGCCGTAAAGAAGTATCAACATAACAATCTATCCGTATATTGCAGGATTAAGATAAACTACCTTATTACCCATGGATAAAGTGATTGACGAAGCACAAAAACAAGAGTACCAGGATAAAATACAGCAGGTTTTTACCGAAGTTAAAAAAGTAGTGGTAGGCCAGGAGTACATGGTCAATCGCCTGCTGATAGGCCTGTTTACCCAAGGTCATATTCTGCTTGAGGGTGTGCCCGGTCTTGCCAAAACACTCACCGTCAACACCCTGGCTAAGGTACTTCATTTGGATTTTCAGCGCATTCAGTTTACTCCCGATCTGCTGCCTGCCGACCTGATCGGTACGATGATTTATAACCAGCAGAAAGCCAACTTTGAGGTGAAGAAGGGGCCTATCTTTGCCAACCTGATCCTGGCAGATGAGGTGAACCGATCGCCCGCCAAGGTACAATCTGCCCTGCTGGAAGCCATGCAGGAGAAACAGGTGACTATCGGTGATACAACCTATCCGCTGGACCGGCCATTTCTGGTACTGGCTACCCAAAACCCGGTGGAACAGGAAGGTACCTATCCGCTGCCCGAAGCACAGGTAGACCGTTTTATGATGAAGGTAAACGTAGATTACCCCAGTAAGGAAAATGAACTTGAGGTAATGCGGCGGATGTCTAACCTGTCGTTCAGCGGAGATCTGAAGTCAGTACTGACCAAAGATGATATTTTTACCATCAGAGACAGTATCAACGCAGTAAGCATTTCCGACTCACTGGAGAAATACATTATTGAACTGGTCTTTGCTACCCGTTATCCAGCCCAGTATAACATGCAGGATATTGCTACCTACATTCAGTTTGGCGCTTCTCCCCGCGCCAGTATCAACCTGAATATCGCTGCCAAGGCCATAGCTTTCTTCGATCAGCGGGATTATGTGCTTCCCGAGGATATTAAGGAAGTGGCGCATGATGTATTCAACCATAGAATTCTGCTGAACTACGAAGCGGAAGCAGATGGTGTAAGTACTACCGATATTATCAAAACAATTCTGCACAAAGTACCCATTAACCGATAGTTTCTTATTTGTCAACAAAATAGCGCATTTGTAAACAACTGATAATCAGGTGTTTTTAGTGTAGCCCTGTTAACAATAAATTAATATAGCTTTTTCAGGTTTAACCATTTGTTAACATTCTCGTCGTGATAGGTTAACACGCTATGTTGAATTTTGCAGTGTAATTTTTAGATAGAAACACTACAAAATTCTCTCATGAAAAAACTATCGTTTACTTTATTAATGACACTAGGTCTCTTCATGGCCATGTTTACTGCTTGTGAAGATGATGAGCCTACTCCCGACCCAATTCCTACCATAACCAGTCTCACACCCAATAGCGGACCTGTAGGTGCTACAGTAACGATCGCAGGTACAAACTTTGGTACCAGCCCTACAGTGAGCTTCGGAGGAACCAGCGCAACTGTTACCAGTCCTTCCAATACTTCTCTTACCGTTACAGTACCCGCTAGCCTGGCCGCAGGTGCTGTACAGGTTACAGTCACTGCCGACGGTCAGACTTCCGCTGCTTCTACCTTCACCGTGACTGACGAAAGTGTACCTACCATTGCTGACCTGGCTGGTGATACAGGTAATCTTTCCGTACTACTGGCAGCCCTGGGCAGAGATGCTGCTTCCGACCTGCTGGCAGCTGCCGCTGATGAGGATGCTACGCTCACAGTATTTGCGCCTACTGATGCTGCTTTTGATGCTTTTCTGGATGCCAATGGCCTTTCTTCTCTTGATAATGTGCCGGACGATTTGCTGGTAGCCGTATTACAGGATCATATCCTGGGTTCTGTAGTAGCCTCTACTGCTATTGAAAACGGGCAGATTGCTGAGGCCCTGAGCGGTAACAGTCTCCTTTTTACTGCCAATGATGATGGCGTATTTGTAAATAACGCCCAGGTGACCACTGCTGATGTTACGGCTGCCAATGGGGTGGTTCACATTGTAGATGCTGTGATCATCGGTGCTATGATTCCTGAAGGAGATCTTGCTCCCTGGGTAAGTGGACACCTGCAGTTCAATAACAACATGGTAGCTGACCCTGAGCTAGGAGGTATCAGCCGTACTGCTAACCAGGCTTTAAATCCAGTACCTTCCGCTGACGCGGTTACTTCTGGCCTGGCTGCTTATCCTACTGATGACTTTTTTACCGAAGTAACATTTAAGGGTGCTTTTGACCCTGCTGCATCCGGTACCTGGATGGACAACTGGTCTACGCTCTGGAAGCTTGGTTATTTAGTGGGTTCTTCTGCAACACCTGAAGCGCCTTATAACCCTGCTACTGCTACTATTGAAACATTGCCAAACAGTATCACCGAGGACCTTACTTTGACAAGCGACAAAGTCTGGAAAATGGACGGTCTGGTATACGTAGAGAGCGGTACGCTTACTATTGAGCCAGGTACGGTGATCATTGCCGAAACCCAGCCCACATCGGATAATACTTCTGCTCTTGTCATCACCACAGGTGCTCAGATAGACGCTCAGGGTACTGAGGAAGCACCTATTATTTTTACTTCTGAGGACGATGACGGAACCAAGGAGCCTAGTGAATCAGGAGACTGGGGAGGAATAATCCTACTGGGTGAAGCGCCTGTCGGATTTGGTACTGCCGGTACTAACTCTATAGAAGGTATTGACCCCAACGAACCCAGGGGCCAGTATGGAGGAACTGATGCTGCTGATGATTCTGGTATCATGACCTATGTATCTATTCGTTATTCCGGGGTGGGCATTGAGCCAGGTAGTGAAATTCAGGGCTTAAGCCTGGGTGGTGTAGGAAACGGCACAACGCTGGAGTACATAGACATCTTCTCCAGCGGTGATGATGGAATCGAATTCTTCGGTGGTACTGTGGATGTGAAGTATGCGATCACTGCTTTTGTGGATGACGATAACTTTGACTACGACTACGGTTGGTCAGGTAATGGTCAGTTCTGGTTCAGCATTCAGACCGAAACGCTACCAAACGCCGACCATGGTGGAGAATGGGATGGTGCTGATCCTGACAATGCAGAGCCTTTCTCAAACCCTACGCTATACAACCTTACCCTTATCGGTCTGGGCCAGGACGCCGCAATACGTGATGTTACTGCCCCGGCAATCCTGATGCGTGACAATACCGGAGGTACCCTGGCCAATTCCATTATTACCGACTTTAATGGTAAAGGTATTGAAGTAGAAAATCTTGCAGATACAGATGGTGACAGCTACAACCGGCTTATCAACCGCAACCTTATGTTGTTGAACAATGTCTGGAATGTAAACCTGGATTATACCGACCTTAATGCTGCAGAAGGCAATGGTATCGTATATCCTACAGGAGGTTATTAATAACATTTCAAAGTAATGTCTACAAACGGGTGCTTTTCGGCACCCGTTTACTGTATAATCTTTCTATACAAACTGTTTCGTCCATGAAAATCCTAAATGAAAATCTTATGCAGCTCATCAGAATAGCTGTATTTCTAACATTACCTCTATTTCCGGTGATGGCTCAGACAGGTACCGTAAGCGGTACCATGATTGATGCAGAAACTGCCGAAGAACTGATCGGTGCCACAGTACAGGTAAAAGGTACCGGTACTGGTACAGTAACAGATATTTCCGGATATTACCAGCTGTCTTTAGAACCCGGAACCTACGACCTGGTTTATAGTTATGTTTCGTATTCTCCCAAAACTGTAGAAGGCATCACGGTAGAAGCCGGAAAAGCTACTCGTGTCGATATGGCACTACAGTCAGAAGATGTTCAACTTCAGGAGATCGTAGTACAGGCAGAGCAAATCAATAATAATGAAGTAGCCCTACTCAAACTACAACAGAAATCTTTTGCCGTTCAGGACGGTATTTCTATAGGAGAGATTCGCAGAATTGGTGCGAGTAATTCTGCTGAGTCAGTCAAAGGTGTGACCGGAGCTTCAGTAGAAGGGGGCAAATATGTAGTCATGCGCGGTCTGGGCGATCGTTACTCGCTTTCTCAGCTGAATGGTGTTACACTCCCCAGTACCAATCCTTACCGCAACAGTGTTAGCTTGGACCTTATCCCTACTTCTATCATTGAAAATATCGTAACTACCAAGACTTTTACACCTGATCAGCCGGGTAACTTTACGGGCGGTAATGTTAACATCAGTACCCGCTCTATCCCTGATGAGTTTTTCCTGACTGCCAATGTTTCATTTGGCTACAATACAGAAGCTTCTTTTAATAATGATTTTTTAACTGACCCTATCAATGGCAACACCGATTGGCTGGGGTACGATGACGGTTCCCGGGCATTGCCTGAATTTTTAGAAAATGAAGCAAACCGGGAAGCACTCAGATCTAACAGTCTTTCCTCCCGTGCAGACAATGCCGGGGCTGAATTTGACGAAGAACGCCGCGTCTTGAATGGTGGTGCAGAGGCTTTGATTAACCGCTCGTTCATTCCTGCTACCAAATCCCCCGGTTTGAATAACAGTTATCAGCTTTCCTTTGGTGATCGTAAAACATTGCTCGGGCGAAACTTAGGCTACACCGTCGGAGCCAACTACAGCCGGAACTATACCAACTATAATAACCGTGCGCTGAATGTCTGGGCTCTACCCGGTAATACCAATAATGACCTTCTTATACCATTCTTTGAAACTGATGGGCGACAGAGCACTGAAGCTGCCACCATTGGTGCCTTCGGTAATCTGGCTTACCAACTTGGCAGTAGCAGCGAAATATCCCTGAACTACACGTATAACCATGACGCTGAAACATCGGCAGGAGCGCTTTCAGGTATCTGGCCGGGAGCAATTTCCATCGGACATACTTACCAGGGAAGAAATATCAGTTTCGTTGAAAGAGAATTGAGCAATCTTCAGCTCAATGGTAAGCATGCCTTTGGAGTAAAAAAAGGCATGAAGCTGGATTGGGTATTGGGATATGCTGTTTCTTCCCAATCAGAACCGGATACGCGTATCCTGGCATATAATACTACGAATAGCGGATTGTTTGAGATCCGTCAGGCAGAATATGACCGCCCTTTCCACTTCTTCCGCGAACTGGATGATACTCAGTGGAGTGGCAAGGTAGATCTTGAAATTCCTGTGGGTGATGATAATAAGGTAAAGGTAGGATTCATGGGCAACCGCAAAGATCGTGAATTCTTTGAGCAAAGGTACCAGCATCAGGAGGCCTCCAATAGCGATGCCTTTATTACTTTCAGAGAAGCGGTAGGGGATTTTGATACCTACTTTAGCGCGGGTAATTCGGGTGTGTTGTCTCAGAACGAAAACGGATCTTATAACATAGGTGGCTATTTTTCTAATCAAACGCTTCCTTCCAATGCCTACACCGGCTTTGAGCAGGTATTGGCAGGTTATTTAATGGGTGTATATCAGCTGAACAGCAAGGTCAAAGCAGTAGGTGGGGTGAGAGTGGAAAAAACTGATTTTGAAGTAGTTTCAGGTAACCCAAACGATCCTGTGGGAGTGATTGATGAATTGGATTTGCTACCCTCCCTCAATTTGATCTATGCGCTGAATGATAAGTCTAACCTCAGGCTCTCCGGTAGCCGCACACTGGCCCGGCCCAATATGCGTGAGCTGGCCCCTTTTGTTTCTTTTGATTATATCGGTGGGTTTATCAATTCCGGTAATCCAAACCTGGAAAGGACACAGGTTTGGAATGCTGACCTTAGGTACGAAATGTTTCCCGGTGCTGGCGAGCTTTTCGCTGTAAGCGCTTTTTACAAAGATTTCACTAATCCTATACAGCGCCGTCTGATACCTGCCGGTTCTACCGGCCAAATCCGTTATGTGAATGTAGATGAAGGCCTCTTATACGGTGCAGAGCTTGAATTGAGGAAAAATCTTGATGATTTTCTGCCTGCACTCACAAATTTTAAGTTCAGTGCCAATTTCACCTACATTATATCCCAGGTTGATCTGACCGAAGAAGAACTGTCTTTCCTAAAAGCAAGCGATCCCAACCCGGAGACTACACGTCCTTTTCAGGCTCAATCGCCTTTTATTGTAAATGCCAACCTCAGCTATTATAATCCCGAGATTGGTTTTGAAACTACTTTGTATGCGAATATGTACGGAAGACGCCTTTTCTACAATGGATTTGGGGGGCTTCCCGATGTATATGAAGTACAGGGTGATGGTAATATTCCTACGCCGGACCTGCGTCTGAATATCCAGAAATCAGTGATGGAAAACTTCAGCATTGGTTTCAGAGCAGAAAACATCCTGAATGCCATTACTTACCGTTTCATTGACTACAAAGGTACTAACTACAACAACGAAGTGTTCCAGCCTGGCAGGACCTTCGTACTTTCCGTTGGCTACAAAGTTGGACAGTAATCCAATCAATTAAATCATATGAAAGCGGCCATAGTGCCGCTTTTTTTGTGCTTTTTTGCCGGGAAACATAATCTGACTGGCTTCGTTTTCTAAAAGCGCCAAACAAACATTAAATTATGAGCAAGCATGTACTCATCACCGGAGGTACGGGCATGATCGGCCTACGCCTGACAGAAATACTGCAGGAGAAGGGCTATACAGTCAGCCACCTCAGCCGTTCCAGGCCGGACCGCTCCGGGCCGGACCGCTCCCGGCAAAACAATCAGTCGGTAAAGACCTACGTCTGGGATATTCAGCAACAGGAAATTGAGCCGGAGGCATTGCAGGAAGCCAACTATATCATCCACCTGGCCGGCGCCGGGGTAGCTGACCAGCGTTGGACGGAAAGCCGCAAAAAGCTCATCCTGAAAAGCCGTACCGAATCTACCCGCCTGCTGCACGAATCACTGGCTAAATTGGGCCAGCACCAGGTAAAGGCCTTTATCTCCGCCTCGGCCATCGGTATCTACGGTGCAGACACCGGCAGCGCCGAGATATACGAGAGCAGTCCCAAAGGGAATGATTTTCTGGCGGACGTAGTCAAAAAGTGGGAAGCAGCAGTAGACGAGATCAAACGGCTTAATATTCGCACTGTCAAGCTGCGTATCGGTGTGGTACTGAGTATGGAAGGAGGTGCTTTGCCGCGTATCGTACAGCCCGTAAAATTTGGCGTCGGTGCTCCGCTGGGTAGCGGGCAGCAGTACATGAGTTGGGTCCATGTGGAGGACCTTTGCCGCATGTTTGTCTACGCACTGGAGCACCAGGATATGGAAGGAGTATATAATGCCGTAGCGCCTCGTCCGGTAACTAATGAAGAACTTACGCGTACTGCTGCCAAAACATTACATAAACCGCTCTTTATGCCTAAAGTGCCGGCTTTTGCCATCAGGCTGGCTTTTGGCGAAATGGCATCAATTGTGTTAGGAGGAAACCGTGTACAAAGCAAAGAAATAGAAAAAAAAGGCTTCGATTTCCAGTACAAAAACATCAACAGCGCATTGAAAGACCTGTTGGTGTAGCACACTATTTTTTGGGGAGAGAATGTTTTACCCGCACTTTCTGTTAGCTTAAGGCATTAACCAAAAATCTGAAGAAGAAAATATATGAAGACTGATATTAGTAAAAATGGTGCTCCCAAACAGTTGCCGGAGCATGTAGTAAGCGAAGAAGAAGCACGTATCAAGAAAATATTTGAGGAAAAGGACTGGAGCGAAATCAAAAGCAATGACTCCTGGGCAGTATTCAAGATCATGTCTGAGTTTGTCGAAGGCTTCGAGAAGCTCGCCAAAATCGGCCCCTGCGTCAGTATATTCGGGTCGGCCCGTACCCAGAGTGACCATCCTTATTACAAAATGGCCCAGGAAATCGCAGCCAAACTCGTGCGTCATGGCTACGGTGTCATCACCGGTGGTGGCCCCGGCATCATGGAGGCCGGAAATAAAGGAGCTAAAGAAGAGAAAGGAAAATCTGTGGGTGTTAATATCATCCTGCCCTTTGAGCAGATGAATAATATTTACATTGATCCGGACAAACTGATCACTTTCGACTATTTTTTTGTTAGGAAGGTGATGTTCGTCAAGTATTCACAGGGATTTATCGTGATGCCGGGTGGATTTGGCACCATGGACGAACTTTTTGAGGCACTTACCCTGATTCAGACCAAAAAAATTGGTAGGTTTCCGATTGTGCTGGTTGGTACTGACTACTGGAAAGGACTTTTGCACTGGATAGAAGAGATTGTGCTCAAACAGGAGCAGAATATCAACAGTGATGATATGAAACTGATTAACCTGGTGGATTCTCCTACAGAAGCAGTAGAAGTTATCGACAATTTTTATGCGAAATACTTGTTATCACCAAACTTTTAATTTGACTTGATGAATCTTAGAACACAGGTAAAGGTACAATTTGTTGTGATTTTATTATTGGTATTCTATCTGGGATGGAAAGAACTGGGCACAGAGAGCACTTCGGTGTCTGTCAAGGAAGCTTCTGTCTCAGCAGTAGAGAAGGTGGCTTCAGAGCAGCCGGAACTGGCCGGTACCAATAAACTGCCCAATTACCAGGCTTTCATTGTGCCTACGCCTCCGGAAGCGGTCTTCGCCGACGAGAAGATCTCCCTGCTGGAGCCGGACCTGCGCGAGCGCTTTGACCGTGAGATTCATGTCAATGCCAACTGGCACTCCAATACCATTCTGATGATCAAGCGGGCGCACCGCTGGATGCCCCAGATCTCCGAAATCCTGAAGAAGCATAATATTCCTGACGATTTTAAGTACATCGTCGCCATAGAAAGTAATTTTGAGGAAAACGCGCAATCGTACCGCGATGCGGTAGGCTTCTGGCAACTGCTGGAGGGTACTGCCGAGCAGTATGGCCTGGAGGTTAACAATGAAGTTGATGAGCGCAGAGACCCTATTAAATCAACAGAAGCAGCCTGTAAGTACCTGCAGGATGCCTATGACAAATTTGGCAGCTGGACCAGCGTGGCCGCTTCCTACAATGTAGGTATGCGCGGGCTGGAGCGCCGCCTGGAAGAGCAAAAAGTTGACTCTTATTTTGATGTACTGCTCAACGACGAAACCGCCCGCTATATGTTCCGCGTCCTGGCGGCCAAAGCTATATTAGAAAACCCTTCGGCTTTTGGCTTTAATGTGCTGGTCTCTGAGCGATATACCCAGCCAGCCTTTGATACAGTCACCGTGGAGAACACCATTTCTGACCTGGTGGACTTTGCCCACGAACATGGGATTACCTACAAAACGCTCAAACGCTATAACCCCTGGCTACGCCGCGACAGGCTTACCGTAAAAAAGAACACCTACGAAATTCTGATCTCTAAAGATCCGGCAGAGCAGAGAATAAGCGCTTCCCGCTAAGCAGGAATTTCACCAAAAAATATCCGGACCATTGATGCTAGGCATGAATGGTCTTTTGTTTTTCAATCCTTTCCGGAACCAGCCATTGCAGAAACCGTGACATGCTGCCGGTAAAAAATATCAGCAGCAACACACCGCTCAGGTTGAACAGCAGGTGTGCATTGGCTATTTGCCTGCTCAGTTCCGCTTCTCCGGATATCCATCTGGTAAGCAGGATGAGCTGCTCCACCAGCAATACACCGACCAGCACGGTAGCCATGTTGAATATAAGATGAAAAAGCCCGGTACGCAGGGCAGCTTTGCTGCGTCCGATGGAGGCGATAAGGGTATCAGCACAGGTGCCGATTTCTGCGCCCAGCATGACCCCCACCGCCGCCGGTAGCGTGATCATCCCCTGGGAAGCCAATGCAATCACGATCCCTACCATGGCGGAGGAGGACTGTATCAGGATAGTGATCAATGCCCCCACCAGTACACCCAGCCAGGGATTCTCCAGGTTCTCAACCATTTCCCGGAAGGGAGCATAGCCCTTGAGGGGACTCATAGTCGTACCGATAAAATCCAGGCTAAAGAATACCAACCCCAGGGCAAAAGTAATCAGGCCGATGTTGCGCCAGAGATGCGATTTACCCAGCGTTTTTAGTAACAGCCCGGCAAGCAGGATAATGGGAGCGTATTTTTCAGCATCAAAAGCAAAGATCTGGCTGGAAAAAGTAGTTCCGATATTAGAACCCATCACTACCCCAAGGGATTGGACAAAAGTAAGCAGGCCTGCATTGACCAGTGCGATTACGGTAATGATGGTAATGGAGGAAGAACCTACCAGGGCAGTCGCCGCTGTTCCGGTAAGGACGCCGCTGAAGCGGTTGGTAGTGAAGCGTGAGAGCCAGTTTTTCACCTGATGACCTCCTGCCGCCTTAAGCCCCTCTGACAGCAGCGTCACTGAGAAAATAAAAAGTACCATGCCGCCTAAGAGGCCAAGGCTGAGTTCGAGCCATTCAATTTCCGTGCTGGCAGAAGGAATAGACATAAGGTGAAAAGTTCAGACTGATCATCTCTAAATTACTGCTACACCGCCTGGTATGTCTCGGAAAGGAGGTTAATATTTTGTTAAATTATCTTTACCCATACATAATATTCGTATAAACGGAAAAGCACGTGCCATCTGCTGGTGGGAATGATCGGTATCCAAACGTAAATCGCCAAAAAAATAATAACTTAGCACCTTTTCAGTGTTGTATTAGTTAGTGTATAGGCTAGAAAAATTAATGTGTCTTTGATATGCAGCAAGCGGACGAGCAAATCCTTCATCATCATAAAAATACTGATCATCCTTCCTCTGCTTCTTCTGAGCAGGAAGCTATAGAAATATTTGGGGCAAGGGAGCACAACCTCAAAAATATAGACGTTTGGCTGCCGCGTAACCAGCTCATCGTAGTCACCGGCATCAGTGGAAGCGGTAAGTCTTCCCTGGCTTTTGATACCATCTATGCCGAAGGGCAACGCCGTTACATGGAGAGTTTCTCTGCCTATGCCCGTTCCTTTATCGGCAATCTGGAGCGCCCCGATGTAGACAAAATTAATGGTCTCAGCCCGGTAATCTCTATTGAACAGAAGACTACTTCTAAAAACCCCCGCTCTACAGTAGGAACGGTGACGGAAATCTATGACTTTATGCGCCTGCTCTACGCCCGCGCCGGTGAAGCCTACTCCTACCTGACCGGCAAAAAAATGGAGCGGCAGTCAGAAGACCAGATCATAGACCATATCCTGCAAAATTTTGAACAGCAGAAGCTCATCATCCTGGCGCCGGTGGTGAAAGGCCGCAAAGGGCATTATCGGGAGCTTTTCCAGCAAATCCGCAAAATGGGCTTTGCCAAAGTCAGGGTAGACGGAGAAGTCATGGACCTGGTGCCCAAAATGCAGGTAGACCGTTATAAAACCCACGATATTGAAATTGTGATTGACCGCATCATTGTCAGCACGGAAGACCGCTACCGCATCACCGAATCTGTCAAAACGGCGCTGAACCACGGGAAAGGGATCATGATGATGCTGGACGCGGAAAATAATGTACAGCATTTTTCCAAATACCTGATGGACCCGGAAACCGGCCTGGCTTATGATGAGCCGGCCCCTAATACCTTTTCTTTTAATTCACCCTATGGCATGTGCCCCAGCTGCAGCGGACTGGGGGTAATAGAAGAGTTTGCACTGGAGGCCATCGTGCCTGACGATAGCCTCAGCATCAGCCGGGGAGGTATTGCTCCCCTGGGCGAATACCGCGACATCTGGATATTCAAAAAACTGGAAGCCGTACTGAAGAAGCACAAGGTTAAGATCAGTACTCCGATCAGGGATATACCCCAGGATGTCATGAAAATTATTCTGCACGGCGATCAGGATACGGTGGCTGTCAAATCTGTCAAGTATCCGGGTTCTAACTACAATGTGAAGTTTGAAGGCATTGTCGGCTACCTGGAAAAACAGCAGGAGACCGGTACCGACAAGGTACAGAAATGGGTCAAGCAGTTTGTAAGCAGCCGCACCTGCCCTGAATGTAATGGCGCCCGTCTCAAGCGGGAATCGCTGCACTTCAAAATTGGTGAAAAAAACATCGCCGAACTGGCCATGATGAACGTAGACGATCTGAGCCAGTGGTTTGTCGGGTTGGAAGATCGCCTGAGCGGCCGGCAAAAGATCATCGCCGCTGAGGTGCTGAAAGAAATTCGCAAACGCATCGGCTTCCTGGTAGATGTAGGACTTACGTATCTGAGCCTTAATCGCCCTTTGAAAACCCTTTCGGGGGGAGAAGCGCAGCGCATTCGTCTGGCTACCCAAATCGGCACCCAACTGGTAGGTGTACTGTATATTCTGGATGAGCCCAGCATCGGCCTGCATCAGCGTGATAACGTTAAGCTGATCAAAGCATTGCAGGATCTGCGTGACCTGGGTAATACGGTGATCGTGGTGGAGCATGACAAGGACATGATGCTGCAGGCAGACTATATCCTGGACATAGGCCCCGGGGCCGGACGACATGGCGGGCAGGTAATAGCCGCAGGCAGCCCCGAAGCATTTATCAGGAGGGGGGGCGTTACTGCTGATTACCTGAAAGGGACCAGAAAGATTGCCGTTCCTGAAAAAAGAAGAGAAGGTAACGGGAAAGAGATTTTGCTGAAAGGTGCCACTGGCAATAACCTGAAAAATGTAAGCCTGAAGCTTCCCCTGGGCAAAATGGTCTGTGTGACCGGCGTTTCAGGCAGTGGTAAGTCTAGTTTGATTCATAACACGCTTTTCCCGCTGCTAAGCCAGCATTTTTATCGTTCGCATACTGATCCGCACCCCTACAAATCCATAGATGGGCTGAAAAATATTGATAAGGTCATTGAAGTAGACCAATCGCCGATCGGACGTACGCCTCGTTCTAATCCGGCTACCTATACCGGGGTGTTTTCGGATATCCGTGCCCTGTTCTCACAACTACCCGAAGCCAAAATCAGAGGCTATAAGCCGGGGCGCTTTTCTTTCAACGTCAAGGGTGGCCGCTGCGAAACCTGCGAGGGAGCCGGTATGCAGCTCATAGAAATGGACTTTCTACCCGATGTGCATGTTCCCTGCCCAAGCTGTAAAGGCAAGCGCTATAACCGGGAAACGCTGGAAATCCGCTTCAAAGGTAAGTCTATTGCTGACGTACTGGATATGACCGTGGAACAGGGGGTGGAGTTTTTTGAAAACCAGCCCCGCATCCTGCGTAAGATCAAAACCCTGGAAGATGTAGGCCTGGGCTATATCAGCCTGGGGCAGCACGCTACCACCCTTTCCGGTGGAGAAGCACAGCGGGTCAAACTTTCTACCGAGCTTTCCAAAAAAGATACTGGTAAGACGCTCTACATCCTCGACGAGCCTACCACTGGTCTGCATTTCCAGGATATACAGCACCTGCTGGATGTCCTGAACAAACTGGTGGAAAAAGGTAATACTGTTTTGATCATTGAGCACAATATGGATGTAGTCAAGGTGGCTGACCATGTCATTGACCTGGGGCCTGAGGGCGGCCGCGAAGGCGGGCAGATCATCGCCCAGGGAAGTCCTGAAGAAGTAGCCAAGTCAAAAAAGGGATATACGAGTTATTTTTTACGAGAAGAGCTAAAAGACTGACCTCTGCTGTAGGTGTAAGGAGTTTTCCTGCATACCCTAATTAGCTGGTATTCGGACAGGCTAATACTGTGATTCTTATTTCATTGGAAAAAAAGTAATGGTGAGGTTACACAATGCCTTTTTTCATTTATTAGACTACCCTTCCAAAACTACTTTCTTAATGATGCCTACGCATAAAGCAGCCTCCTGGCCTGTTTTCAGATATGCATCCTAGCTACTGCATAAGTACTGTATTCAAATAGTTGTGATAGATACTTAATGCTGCGCAAAATTTGAATATTTTTACGAACACATTAAATTATTCTTGAAACTGTTATATCTGATAATATAGTAATTCAAAAAATCAAATTGGAATGCTCAATTTGTTAATATTTGTCAGGAGCTAAGGAAGGTTTTTTGATGTATGATAACATGGATATTATAGAAATATCATCAGCGAATGCTGATTTTAGCATTATTTATGAAACTGGTCAAATTTTCAGCAATGATATTTTCTGAAAATATATATAGTACCATTCTTAATTTCCTGTTTACCTGTTTCTGCAAAATCGCAAAGTGGGCTTTATGATTATTCCCATGTATTTTTCTGAAAAGGAAATTTTAATATAATTATACAAAGAATAATCGTTATTACTTCTGTTCCCATTCCTCATATGATTCGCAATCAGTCTATCAATAAACTGAATTTTTGAACCTGATTTTCGCCTCTAATCTTCCCTTTTAGTAGTTAGCATCGCTTTTTTCTTGTGTGAGTGAGGTCACACTTAATATCTAGCATTTTATAACTAAGTAATTCCCGTGTTTTACATGAAATAAATGTTGATATCATCCATATCAGCCGGTTATTTCAGTATAGAGGGCCATATATTTCCATCTATACTTAGGTATAAAATCTTCTACTTTTTTCTCAACACAAGGAATTACTATCTCATGAAAAACTGCTCATCAAAAGGGATAAAATATCCCCTGCGACTTGCCTGGATACTTGGCCTTATGATAGGCTGGGGGCCAATGGTGCTTGCCCAGGATGCCGATTCCGGCTCCGATTCCGGCGGGAGACTTTCAATTACCTACGGAGGAAAGATTGGTCTGACCTCCAGCGGATTTTACGAGTTTCCCACCAAAGACCGTGACCATACCGGTCATGTGACGGGCGTAGCGGTGGGAGGTTTTGTCAACTACCCGATCACCGACATCTTTACCGTATCAGCCGAACTGCTGTATATGCAGCAGGGCGGCACCCGTGTGGAACTCAAAGAGTCTGTACTGGGGGGTAACACTTTACTTACTGGTAATGTGACCTTGCACAACATAGAAATTCCCATTCTGATCCGGGCGGGCCTTCCCGGCCTGTTGCCGGGCTTTAAGCCGGAGTTGATCGTGGGGCCTTCTTTTGGCTTTAACCTGGCGGCGCGGCAGTCGCAGGACTACACCTTCTTTGTAGGAGACTTTCCTGTTACCAGTGATGGTATTGAAAATGTACGTTCGGAGTTTCGCTCTATACAATTGGGGCTGAACCTGGGCCTGGGTACAGAAGTAGCCGTAGGTGATCATCTGATGTACTTTGATGCCCGCTACCGCTTGGGACTGAGCCCTATTAATAACGGGTATGATGCCTTCAATCTGCTGCGTGATGCCACCGATATTGTTGCCAATAGCTTTTTATTTTCCATAGGTTTTACCCTGTAGTTCTAAAGTATTTAACCATTCTTAATCTTAATCAAATTTCCTTACCACAATGAAAAAACTCTTTTTTAGCGTATTGAGCCTGACTTTAATTGCCGGGCTGGTACTTACTTCATGCGAAGACGAATTCACAGAAGAACAGGCACTGGAGCAACAACGCCAGATTCTGGAAGCACTCAACAATGCGGACAACCAGAATGCGCTTGCCCTGGCTCAACTTGACGCTGACAATGCCCTTGACATTGCCGAACTCAATGCAGCGCAGCAGATGGCTTTTCAAATGTACCAGGATTCACTGGAAAGACTCGGGCCTGTTGTAAATTACTCAGTATCTGTAATCGCTGCTGGTACTGTTAACACTAATGCTCGTACAGAAGGTGAAGCTTTTGCTCCCGGCGCTACGGTTACTGTAGTACAGGGTGGTGTAAGCCGTACCGAAACTGCTGGTGTAGGTGGTGTGGCCATATTTGGTGACATGCGTATTGGCAAGGCCATCGTCACAGTAAGTGCTCCTGACCATACGACAGTTACTTTTGCGACGAGCCTTGGAGAATCTAACTTTGATTTGGCCCAGAACAATGTAGAAACTACTATTCCTCTGCTGCCTACCACTGTGGCCGCCGGTGCTTCTCAGGTATCAGGTACAGTGTATGCTCAGTTAAATGCTACTACTGAAGATGCTGAAGTAGTACAAGGTGCTATTGTAAGAGCTACACTAAGTGTAGGTGATGTAATGGATGATTTTGGCATCTGTCTCGGATGCGGAGGAGAAGGCGAAATCCAGACTATTTCTTACTCTAATTTTACTGTTGTTGATACCACAGGGGTGGACGGTAAATACATGCTTGTGATCCCTAATGCGCTTACTGATGACGGAGGCGGGGTTAGTACCAATATCGAATTCTTACCTTACGATGGTACACAGTCCTTCTACGCTCAGCAGGGCGATACCATTGCGCTGGTAAGTAAAACCGTACGCTTTGACCCTGACCAGTATGGTGATGGTGGAGCTATGATTGATACTAACCTTCCTGGTATATGGGCGGAAGTATCTGCTCCTACAGGTAATGCTGCTACTGGCTTTGCCTTGGGTTCAGCGGCACGTGCTACAGATATTACAGAGAGTGTAGTTAGGGTAATTAATGGAGGTACTGGTTATGAAGTAGGTGACATTTTTACTTTTGCTACTGGCGTAGATGGTGATGAAAACCCGAACGATGCCTACGCATACGTAGAAGTAGATGATGTTGATGCTAACGGAAGAATTCTTGACTGGAGCGTTACTGATAATGGTGCTCTCTACGTAACCTCTCCCGGTGCTCCTACTCCTGCTACTGCTGATGAGATAACTGAGATTGGTTTTGGAACTGAGCCTGCCGGTACTGGTGCTACATTTGAGCTGCTCTTTGTGACATACTACGATATATTTGTTGCCAATGGTGGTTCTGGCTATAGCTTCCTTCCCGGGCTTACTTTTTCTGGTACTGCCATTGATGATGTAGGAGGTGGAGATGTTTTTGTAACTGTAGCGGATGACGATATTACCGATTGTTGTGCTCCTAATAATATGGGTAGCTTAAATGAGGGTGATGAATTTGTAATAATTGGAGGTGTAATCCAGGCTAATGACAATAATGGTGATACCGTACGCACATTTGCCGGTCCTTTTGCCTCCGCGCCTACCATCACAGTGTTGCCTATTGAGCAGCGTGCTGCTATACTTCCTTCTGATGAAATATTTCTGACTGAAGAGGGTGGAATTGATTTTGTTGATGATTTTGATGACTACGGTTCAGGTTATGCTACCGCACCAACGGTTATCTTTAAGTCTCCTACAGGCATGGGTAGTGGTGCAACTATGATTATTGATATTTCCAATGGTGAAGTTAATGGCTGGACAATCACTAATCCAGGTGCAGGTTACATGGATCAGATCAACTTCTTTGAAGATGAGCCTGAGAATGTGTTCAACGGACAAAGTCAGGATGATAACTTCCGCTTTAAGCCAGGTCAGTCTACTTCTAACTACAACTTCAATTACCAATACGGTGAAGTTATAGAGTAACATGAAGTGCATTGCTTAAACTTTTACCCCCTGCCGGATAGGCAGGGGGTTTTTGTTCTTTAGTGACTGGTCTGGGCGGGTTTTCGGTAAATCCT
>CAZFFW010000075.1:0-23917 GCA_964518125.1 uncultured Porifericola sp. | reverse complement strand
AATGACCGATCTGACGGGCAGCTTCTTCATCACTGATCTGCTTTTTATTGTTACCAATACGGATAAGAGGATCTAGGACCCATTTGTAAAGCATAAAAAGAAAAACAGCTATAAACAGAAAAAATAATGTGGCTCTGCCAATGGTGTTCAGGCGAATGGTGTATTCAAGTGAACTTATAGCCAGATAAACAGTAAGCAGGATAGCGCCGAAATAAATACCTCCTCTGGCTAACTTATTCAGGTAATACTTACGCTTGTAAAGCCTGAGCTGCTTAACTACTGTGCTGATATTCGCTTCAGATGCCATACGCTTAAAGATATAGTTGCGGTTAAAAATAAAAAACCAGTAAAGTATGACAGATAGTTCGGTCTAAGTACTCACATAAGGTACAATGCTTACATAGCTAACACTAAATGTCCTTCAATTCAAGTAAAATCGGGCAATGGTCAGAATGTTTGACTCCCGGTAAAATAGCAGCCCCTGCCAGGTGTTTTTCCATATTCTGAGTAGCCATATGGTAGTCTATACGCCATCCCAGGTTTTTTTCTCTGGCTCTTGCCCGGTAGCTCCACCATGAGTACTGGTGGGGTGAGGGGTCAAAGAACCGGAAAGTATCTATAAAGCCGGTTTCTAAAAAATTACTTACCCACTGTCGTTCTTCAGGTAAGAAACCAGATGAATTTTTATTTCTTACCGGGTCATGAATGTCTATAGGTTTGTGGCAGATATTATAGTCCCCACTGATAATAAGTTTAGGAAAGTCCTGTCGCAAAACTTCTACGTAACGGTTAAAATCGTGCAGCCACTGCATTTTAAAGTCCTGTCGTATATCACCACTGGAACCGGACGGCATATATACACTCATAAGGGAAAAGCCTTCATAATCAGCCCTGATTACCCTCCCCTCACTATCATATAGCTCCATCCCACAACCGTAAGCAACATGCCTGGGTTCAGTTTTGGTCAAAATTGCAACACCACTATAGCCTTTCTTTACCGCAGGCATCCAGTATGTATGATATCCTAATTTTTCAAAGGATGTGGTATCAAACTGTTCGGGATTTGCTTTTATCTCTTGCAGGCATACTGCATCATAATCTTTGTCCTTAAGCCAGTCAATAAACCCTTTATTAATCGCAGCACGAATGCCATTTACATTATAAGAAATGATTCTCATGGAAAATTATACCTCTATGCCTAGTTCTTGATCAAAATAGTCAATTATATGCATTTTAAGAAGCTTTTCCTGCTCAAGTAAGTCAAAGTGAGGTAGCTTCTTCACCAGTTTCCAGTGAGGCCAGCCTTCTTCGTCTGTACCTTCAAGTTCATAGAAGCCGGATAAAGACAAAACCTTACAAATAGCGATATGCATCAGGTCCTGTTTTTCTTCTTTGGAAAAATTCTGGTACCCCTTGCCTAATTCCTGTATGCCTATAAGAAAAAGGACACCATTCAAATCTTTTGGTTTTTTTCCAATCAACTGCTCTACCTGTTTCATCAGTTGATACCACTTTCTTTCTAACGCCAAGTCTTTTTTATACATAAATTATTCAATTCGGAAATTCAAAATATTACTTCTGTAAGCCTGATCATAAAAGAGGTGATAGATAGCAAACTCAAAATGATATCTTCAAATAAACTATACGAATCAGTATGATCAATGATTTTGTTTCTCTCCTGTTTCCTCGCTGCTGTGCGATCAGCGGCGAACCATTGGCTAAAGGTGAACAATATATATCCCTTAGTTATGCAGCTTCGATGCCCAGGTATGATCTTACTATTGCTAACGAAAACCTGAACAGAAAATTTTCAGGTATTGTAAAGGTTGAGCATGTATGGGCATACTATAAGTTTAGCAAAAAAAGTGGTGTGCAAAAGCTTCTCCACCAGATTAAGTACAAGAACCTTCCCGAAGTAGGTGAACTCGCCGGCAAATGGTTTGGACAAAATATCAGCAAACTAGGTGTTGATTTGGACCTGGTGTTGCCTGTCCCGCTGCACCCTGCCAAAAAGAGGAAAAGGGGGTACAACCAGGCGGATTATATTGCTAAAGGTATCGCTACAGGTCTACAGATAAACTGGTCAGATGAGGTGCTGGTCAGGACTGTCAATACAAGTACTCAAACAAAAAAGGGAAGAATCGAAAGGTTTAATAATACAGAAAATATATACGCTGTATCAGACCCAAACATGATCATAGGGAAAAAGATATTGATTGTGGACGATGTGATTACTACCGGCGCTACAATAGGGCAATGTGCTCAGTTGCTGCTGGATGCAGGTTGCAAGGAGGTAAATGTCGCTGCCCTGGCAGCAGCAGAATAAAAAAGGCCTGACTGATAAATCAGCCAGGCCCCATATGTAAAGCTTATAATACTTACTACTAGTAGTTGGTACCGGCACGAATCATAGCGCAACGGAAACCAATTGAAGCAGTAGCAGAATCCTGCTCAAGGTAGCGGCGCGTACCGGGAGATAACCAGTAGGCTACATCAGCCCATGACCCTCCTTTGTATACTCTAAGTTCGTTAGTGATCATAGAGTTATAATCTCCGGTAAAGCTGGGGTGTTTTTTACTGTCATATCTTTCTTCCGGGTCAATGGTACCATCTCGGCGGATAGGGTTCAGATCATTAAAGTCCTGAAACGAAAGCGGGCGATAAACGTCAATTACCCACTCATTGACATTCCCCGCCATATTATACAGACCAAAATCATTTGGCGGATACTCGTAGATGTAGTCGGTGATCATAGCACCGTCATTCAGTTTACCGGCAATACCAGCATAGTCACCACGTCCTCTTTTGAAGTTAGCCAGGAAGTAACCCATCTGCTTGCCATAAGGATTACGAGTGGAATGACCATCCCATGGATATATTCGCTGATTGGTATGGTTCTCATCCAGGTACTGAGTACCAATAAGCGCTTTAGCAGCATATTCCCATTCTGCTTCAGTCGGCAGTCGGAAATCTGGAAGCACTACGCCAGTTTCAAGAGGGATTCTACCTCCTTCAGGAATGTTAATGTCCAGTCCGGACTCTTCAATCAATTTTTCGTTAACCACGGCAGTTCTCCAGGCACAGTAATCATTAGCCTGTCTCCAGCTGATACCTACTACCGGGAAGTAGCGGAAACCTGGATATCTCAGATAATGATTTACATAAGGATCATTAAAAGCGAGATCTCTACGCCATACAGCAGTATCTGGCAGAGCAGAGCGGTAAAATTCCGTGGTAGAGTCCTGCTTAATATCAAACAGATATTCCAGCCAGTGAATATTAGCGATCTCTGTTTGATCCATGTAGAAAGAAGCTACGGTTACCGTTCTTTCCAGGTTATCTCGTGTACCCATCAGGTCTTCTTCAAAGCTACCCATGACAAAACGGCCGCCTTCAATGTACACCATATTGGGTGCTTCAGGTTGACCGCGGTATTCTTCCAGGGAGAAGTTACCCTCTACATCATATTCAATGCCTGTAGCAGAGCTGGATGCCCCGGGATTAACACTGGTGGGGTGAGTTTTGTCTCCGCAGGCTGCAAGAACAGCAGCGCCACAGCACGCAATTAATGTGCTTTTGACCAGTTTCCAAGTTTTCATCATAACACCTGTTTATTAATATTCTAAGTTTAAGCTCTTCAGCTACTGTTTTTGTATGCTAAATCAAAGAGTCAAGCAGAAAAAATTCGGCACTAAATTGACAACATTTATCAAAAATAAACAGCTACATGCTATTAAAATTTGATGTATGTAAGTAAAAATATGAAATAAGCAAGAAATGCTTGTGTGACTCCTACTGAGTGTCTAACGACAGCTAAGTACTGCAAATTATACAAGCAAACAAGTTTTTTGTTTTTCAAAGCATCTTATCCAGAATGTCAATGGCCAGATAGGTATTGTCTACATCCTGAATAACCAAAATAAGTCGTTTTTTAGTTTCTTTCAAACGGCAGGACTTGGGATGCTGCTGCACATACTGTAATATTTTACCAAAAGTGTCAGAATTAAAGTAATCCTGCCGGTCGCTGGTAGCAAAGTAGCATTTGACAGTACTGCTCTTAAGAGTAAGCTTCTCAAAACCAAGTTTTTCAGCTTTCCAGCGTAGGCGTACTGTAGAAATCAACTCTTGTACCTGCTCCGGTATAGGGCCAAAACGGTCTTCCAGCATTGTTTTAAAAGCCTGAAGCTCATCTTCGTTTTTGATATTATCCAGTTTGGAGTATAGGCTCAACCTCTCAGTAGTACTGTTAACGTACTCTTCCGGAATCAGAATTTCTAAATCTGTTTCAATAGAACAGTCCTGTACCAAAGGTTTTACATATTCACTTAATTCACGGGTAAATAAGTCCTTAAACTCTGTTTCCTTCAGCTCCTGCACTGTCTCATCCAGTATTTTATGGTACATATCAAACCCAAGGTCGGATATAAACCCACTTTGCTCTGAACCCAGCAGGTTGCCGGCGCCACGAATATCCAGGTCACGCATGGCTACTTTAAACCCATCGCCCAGTTCTGAAAACTCCTCAAGTGTACTCAGGCGTTTACGGGCATCGGCGGTAAGCCCGATCGTGGGTGGTGCCAGCAGGTAGCAGAAGGCTTTACGGTTAGATCGCCCTACCCTACCCCGCATCTGGTGAAGATCAGATAAGCCAAACATATGTGCATTATTGATGATGATGGTATTGGCATTTGATATGTCCAAACCCGACTCAATAATATTGGTAGAAACCAGTACATCATATTCCCCATCAATAAACCTGAGCATGGTCTTCTCCAGTTTGGAGCCATCCATCTGCCCGTGTGCAATGGCTACCCGGGAATCAGGCACCAGGCGAAGAATAATATTAGCAACTTCTTCAATATTCTGTACGCGGTTATGGACAAAGAACACCTGGCCACCTCTCCTGATCTCATAGCTAATCGCATCGCGGATCAAGACTTCTGAGAAAGTATGAATTTCGGTGGTAACCGGCTGGCGATTAGGGGGAGCTGTTGAGATAATACTGAGGTCACGGGCACCCATCAGCGAAAAATGCAGCGTTCGGGGAATAGGTGTAGCGGTAAGGGTCAAAGCGTCTACGTTTACCCGCATTTCTTTCAACCGCTCTTTTACCTTTACGCCAAACTTTTGCTCCTCATCAATGACCATCAGTCCAAGGTCTTTAAATACCACATCTTTATTGACAATACGGTGGGTACCAATGAGTATGTCAATTTTTCCTTCCTTTGCTTCTTTAAGAATTTCCTTAATATTTTTGGTAGACTTGAAGCGATTAATGTATTCTACAGTAATGGGAAAATTGGCAAGCCTATCCTTGAATGTCTGGTAATGCTGCATCGCCAGGATGGTAGTAGGCACCAGTACAGCCACCTGTTTGCCATCATTGACAGCCTTGAATGCTGCACGAATGGCAACTTCTGTTTTACCAAAGCCAACATCACCACATACCAGACGGTCCATAGGATAAGGTTGCTGCATGTCAGATTTTACATCTTCGGTGGCTTTAGCCTGATCAGGTGTGTCTTCATACATAAAGGATGACTCTAACTCGGCCTGCAGGAAGTTATCCGGGTTAAAGGTATATCCCGGAGAGGCTTTGCGCTTGGCGTATAGGTTGATCAGGTCTTTGGCAATATCCTTTACCTTCTTCTTGGCTTTTTTCTTTTTATTGTCCCACTCAGGCGAACCTAATTTACTGATAGCCGGAGGAACACTTTCCTGTCCGCTGTATTTAGATATTTTGTGGAGGGAATGGATACTGACATAAAGCAGATCATTGTCCCGGTAGACAAGGCGAACAGCTTCCTGTTCCCTCCCTCCTACATCTACTTTTTCCAGACCGGCAAAGCGGCCTATGCCGTGGTCAATATGTACCACATAATCGCCAGTGTTCAGTGAGCGTAGTTCTTTGAGCGTAAGCGCCTTAGATTTGGCGTGGGCAGCACGTGCTTTGTATCGGTGAAAACGGTCAAATAGCTGGTGGTCTGTATAACAGCAAAGTTGTAAAGTCTTATCAATGAAGCCCTGCCGGAAAGCAATCGGTAGAGGCTCAAATGCGACGCTATGATCCAGCTCTTCAAAAATAGTCCTCAGCCGCTCAATCTGGTGCTCTGAGTCTGAAGAAATAAAAATCCGAAGATCCTGGTTGTGGAGACTTTTCAGGTTTTCTACCAGCAACTCAAAGTTTTTGTTAAAGGAAGGTTGCGGCTCCGTCTGTAGCTCAAAGACCTGGTTAGTTTTGCTGTAGAATCGATTACCAAATTCAATTTTAGTATATTTTTCAATACTGGCAGTAAAGCTTTCTCTGGTCTCGAAAAGAACTTCCGGCTTATTGATTACCCTGGTCCCTCCTGCTGCACTCGTCATCTTTTCAAAACTTTCCTCCGCTTTCGCAAAGAAGGTCTCGACGATATCCTGTGCCTGCCCAAAATCTTTGAACCATATTTTGGTATTATCTGCCGGGAGAAAATCAATAAAGGATTGCCGTGCCTCTTCCAGCAGTTTGGTCTGTACGTTGGGAATTATGCTGAGGCGTTCTACATTCTCCTGCGATAGCTGATTTTCCACATCAAACACACGGATACTCTCCACTTCATTGCCAAAAAGCTCTACCCGGTAGGGCATTTCATGGGCATAAGAGAAGATGTCGACGATACCTCCACGGATGGCGAATTGTCCGGCTTCGTATACAAAGTCGGTTTTATCAAAATCATAGGAGATCAGCAGTTCGCTCATAAACTGGGTATCGAGCTTATCCCCTATTTTTACTGCAAATGTGTTTTGCTGCAGCGAGCGTTTGTTGATCACCTTTTCAGAAAGCGCATCGGGGTAGGTAACGATCAGCTCACCTTTTCCTACAGGGTTATTGATTCGGTTGAGAATCTCGGCACGCATCAGCACATTGGCATTTTCCGTTTCTTCCAGCTGATATGGTTTTTTGTAAGAGGTAGGAAAAAGAAGGACTTCCAGCTTTTGGTTTATATTTTGCAGATCATTATGAAAGTAGGCAGCTTCTTCTTTATCACCCATAACAAATACATGATTCTGCGCGTGTATCTGATAAAGGGCCGATGCAATGACTGCATCCAGGCTACCTACTAACCCTTTGATCTGGACAAATTCTCCGGGATTATTTTTGACCTGACTGGCCAAGGTGTGGATGAGGCTATCGCTGGTATAAAGTTCAACAAAACGCTGGGTTTGCACACTGAGAAAAATTAGATGAATGAATGTCCGAAATTATATAATTTGCTGTAGAGTCTTTATTAATTTCAAAAATATCAGAACCACATCTTAGATATTATGTTTCATAAGTAATTAACCGAATAGCCCTTCTTTTGATATGCAACAGCAGAATAAAAATAATACCGAGGAGAAGAAGAGAGAAACGGCCATCGGCCGCCTTGAGAAGATACATCCTCACAAGATGCTGCTTTATCTCTCCATTTTTGGCAGCAGCCTGATATTCCTTTTTATGGTTACGGCCTATACCTTTAGCCGTCCGGAAGAAGATTTTGCTAATTTCATTATGCCTAAGTCTTTCATTATTAGCCTGGTACTGCTGTTATTTTCCAGTTTTTTCATTTCAAAAGTGCTTCCGGCATTCAAAAAGGACGACATGAAAGCAGTCAGGCGCTCATTAGAGATCACACTGCTGCTTGGGTTGGCATTTACGATCAGCCAGTACGTTGGCTGGTATGAAATGAACCGCTCCGGTATTCACCTTAGCGGCAAGGACTCAGGAGCTTATTTGTATGTAGTTTCAGGGCTGCACGTACTACACCTGGCGGCAGGACTGGTTTTCCTGACCATGACTTATACCAGGGTAAGCACCATTTCCCGGGACCCAGTCAAATCCCTCATCATGGTCACTAACCCGTACCAGCGCATCCGCTTGGAAATGCTGACTACCTACTGGCACTTTATTGATATATTGTGGGTAGGGCTATTTTTCTACTTTCTGTTTAGCTTCTAAGGGTTCACGTTTTTGTAGATATTCAACTGATCCTGTTCAATGGTGGAGGAAGCATCCAGAAGTTTTGCGTGTATCTTTGGTGCCGCTATCCCGTCTCCAAAAACTGAGGGAGATACAAAAGCACGGGCTTCGTCCCAAAGCTGATGAGCAATCAGGAAATGCAACAGCTGTGATCCACCTTCAATGATCAGAGACTGAATATTCCGCTGATAGAGGTCATGCAGTAGCCATCCGAAAAATGATAGATCATCAAATGATGGATCAACCTGTACCCATTCGGTAAGCTTGTCTTTCTGATTAAGGCTGTAATTGTAGCAGAGTGTGGGCTGCGAACCGTCAAAAAGCAGCAGCTTATTATCCAGCCGGAGATGTTTATCTATGACAATCCGCAAAGGGTTTCTCCCTGACCAGTCTCTTACATTTAACCGGGGATTATCATATAAGGCAGTGTTAGTTCCTACCAGTATGGCATCTTCCTCGCTGCGCCATTTATGCACCAACTGGCGAGAGCGTGGGTTACTGATCCACTTGGAATCAAAATTTTTCCGTGCCACAAAGCCGTCTGATGTTTCTGCCCATTTCAGAATAATATAAGGACGATGGCGGGAAGTGAAGGTATACCACCGCCGGTTGATAAAACCTTCTTCCTCCTCAGCCAATGCATCAGTTATTGAGATGCCTGCCTGCTGCAGCAACTTTCTGTCGGCGTCCACTAGTTTGGCCGCAAAAAATAGCTGCTGAATAGGATGATCCTGCAACAATTTTGCAAATTCTGATGGAAGCCCGGCAGGATGGTTTAAAAACAGATAGCTGCCCTTGCTGTTCTGAGGGGTAGAGTTGTCATAAAAAACAGAATTTGATAATATTGGCCTTTCCGGAAGCCACCCTTCTGATACAATCTGCCAGTGGTTATTCACCAGAACCCATCCTACCAGCGGTAAAGGAGAAGCCTTACCCAAACTGAAGGATGCCAATTGCAGGCAGCGAGCAATGAAGTCTTTGATTTCGGCCATGGCAGGTGTTTAAATGAATATCGTATGAAAGAACAACTGAGTAGCGCCGGGGCGCTGTACCGCACTGTCAGCGAGCAAATTTACCAAAAGCGATCAGATATCTATACTATAGAAGAGTGCAGGCACATATCCATGATGCTGATGGAGCACTATCTCGGACAGCAAAGAAACGACGTTTTGCTGGACCGCCAGCTGCAGTTAAGTAATAAAGCAGAGAGTATGCTTGACGCAGCGATTACGAGGATTATCAACTACGAGCCTATTCAGTATGTCATCGGTGAGACCTACTTTTATGACCGTGCCTTCTATGTGTCACCGGCAGTACTGGTACCTCGCCGTGAGACAGAAGAGCTTACCGACCTGATTATACGGGAGCAGCGGCAGCACGAGGGGCTGACCTTACTTGATATTGGTACCGGAAGTGGATGTATTGCCATCACACTACAGAAAGAACTCCGTAGTGCACAGGTAAGTGCTATGGATATCAGCCAGGAAGCTTTGGCAGTAGCCAAAGCTAATGCTATACGTCATGGAGCGGAAATCGACTGGCTGCTGGGAAATATCCTGCAGCACGAAACAAGTAGCGCCGGATATGATATTATTGTAAGCAATCCTCCCTATGTGCAGAAAAGCGAAGCTGCAGAAATGAAAAAAAATGTATTGGACTTTGAACCATCTGCTGCATTGTTTGTAGGTAATGAGGAACCGCTTATTTTTTACGATAGAATTGCCCAACTTTGCACACAGAACAAGTTGCTCCAAAAGGGTGGGCAGCTTTATTTTGAAATAAACGAACTTTATGGCGCAAATATTGTCGCTTTGCTTGAGGGCTACGGTTTTTCCCAGGTTTTACTAAAAAAAGACATGCAGGGGAAAGACAGATTCGTTTCCGCAAAGCTCATGTAAGGCATTTAATGCCGAGCCCTTTTGTTGACAGCCTGTTTATTTATACTTTTTTAACTATTTTTACTCAGAATTTAATTTAGAGTATATTGGAGCATATCTATCCTATTTTTGATACGATCCTTCAGAAAAGCCATAAGGAAAGCTTGCTACACCAGAAAGGGAAAGTTATTTGGATGGTAGGCCTGTCGGGTTCCGGGAAAAGCACTTTAGCCCGCGCAGCGGAAAATACGCTTCACCAGGAAAAAAAGCTTACCATGCTACTGGATGGAGATAATCTGCGCACCGGAGTCAACAGTAACCTGGGCTTTAGCGAGGAAGAGCGGCGTGAAAACATCCGCAGGGCTGCTGAAGTAGCCAAGCTTTTTGCCAATTGTGGTATCATTACGATCTGCTCGCTGATCAGCCCAACGCAAAGTATCCGGCAGATGGCCAGAGACATCATTGGTGATGCCTATTTTGAAGTATACATCGACTGTCCGCTGGAGGTTTGTGAGCAACGCGATGTTAAAGGATTATATGCCAAAGCCCGTCGTGGCGAAATCAAAGAGTTTACAGGTATTAGTTCACCCTTTGAGGAGCCGAAAAGCCCTGACCTGAGACTGCCAACTGGCCGGGAAAGTATCGAAGTCTGCCATCAGCAACTGGTAAATAAAATATTGGAGATCACATCCTTATAAATTTTGAAATCAAGCTTAACTTAATAGAGTTATGAAATCTTATCGCTTAACGCATCTTAAGCAGTTAGAAGCAGAAGCTATCTTCATCATGCGCGAAGTAGCCTCTCAGTTCGAGAGACCTGTATTACTCTTTTCAGGTGGAAAGGATTCCATCTGTATGGTACGCCTGGCCCAAAAGGCATTCTGGCCAGCCAGGCTTCCCTTTCCTCTGATGCATATAGACACCGGGCATAATTTTCCCGAAACTATTGAGTTCAGAGATAGCCTGGTCAAAGAGGTTGGCGCCAAGTTAATTGTAGCCAGCGTACAGGATTCTATTGACCAGGGAAGGGTTGCAGAAGAAAAAGGGCCTAACGCCAGTCGTAATGCCCTGCAGACAGTTACCCTGCTGGATGCCATAGAGGAACATAAGTTTGATGCTGCATTTGGGGGCGCCCGTCGGGATGAAGAAAAGGCCCGGGCAAAAGAGCGTTTTTTCTCTCATCGGGACGAATTTGGACAGTGGAATCCGCGTAACCAGCGTCCGGAACTCTGGAATCTATTTAACGGTAAGAAAAATGTTGGAGAACATTTCCGTGTATTCCCCCTCAGCAACTGGACGGAGATGGATGTGTGGCAGTATATAGCCGCCGAAAATATGCCTATTCCCAAGATCTATTTCTCACACGAACGTGAGATAGTGGAGAGAGATGGCGTAATACTGGCAAAGTCTGAGCATATCATATTACAAAAAGATGAGGCATACGAAAAAAGACAGGTTCGCTTCAGAACAGTGGGTGATATGACCTGTACCGGGGCAGTGGAGTCAGGCGCATCAGACCTGCATTCTATTATCCAGGAAGTAGCAGCAGCTACAGTGACAGAAAGAGGAGGAAGAACGGACGATAAGCGTTCCGAAGCAGCCATGGAAGACCGCAAAAAACTGGGTTACTTCTAAAAGAAATTCTCCAAAAGACAAAAAATACGCGCAATGAATCAAGAAGTGCAACAAGACGTAAACGAACAATATCTGAATATGGACCTGCTGCGTTTTACTACCGCCGGTAGTGTAGATGATGGCAAAAGTACCCTGATCGGTAGACTTTTGTACGACAGCAAAGCCATTTTTCAAGATCAGATGGATGCGGTCCAAAGGGCTAGCCTGGGTGGTGGCGATGAAAATATTAACCTCGCGCTGCTCACCGACGGTCTGAGGGATGAGCGTGAGCAGGGGATCACCATTGATGTGGCATACCGGTATTTTGCCACGCCTAAGAGAAAATTTATTATTGCGGATACTCCCGGCCATATACAGTATACCCGTAATATGGTGACCGGTGCTTCTACCGCTAACCTGGCAATTGTACTGGTAGATGCCAGACATGGAGTGGTGGAGCAAACCTGCCGTCATGCTTTTATTGCCTCTCTGCTGCGCATACAGCACCTGGTACTATGTGTTAATAAAATGGATCTGGCTGACTATAGTGAGCAGGTGTTCGAAAGAATAAAAAAGGATTTTGAAGACTTCAGCTCCAAACTTGATATACCCGATATCCGCTATATTCCCATCAGTGCGCTAAAGGGAGATAATGTAGTACATAAGTCTGAAAATATGGACTGGTACGAAGGTTCCAGTCTGCTGTATACGCTGGAAAACGTACAGATTGCCAGTGACTACAATTTTGTAGATTCCCGCTTTCCAGTTCAGCGAGTGGTTCGCCCACAGTCTGATAAGTATCATGACTATCGCGGATATGCCGGTAGAGTAGCCGGTGGTGTTTTCAAGCCCGGAGACGAAATTATTGTACAGCCTTCAGGACTTACTACAAAAATAAGCTCCATCGAAACCATGGATGGGCCTCTCGATGAAGCCTTCCCTCCTATGGCCGTGTCATTGACTTTAGAAGATGACATCGATATCACTCGCGGGGATATGATCTGCAAACCGGATAACCAGCCGAATGTGGGACAGGACATTGAGGTGATGCTGTGCTGGCTGAATGAGAAAAAACTGCAGCCCAGAGGAAAGTACGCCCTCAAGCATACCACCAAAGACGCCCGCTGTGTGGTGAAAGAAGTGAAGTACAAAGTAAATATTAACACCCTGCACCGGATTGAAGACGATAAGGAAATCGGGCTGAATGATATCGGAAGGGTGCTGATCCGCACTACTTCTCCCCTGATCTTTGACAGTTATAAAAAGAACCGTACCACCGGTAGCCTCATCCTGATTGATGAATTTACCAACGAAACGGTAGGCGCCGGAATGATTATCTGATACGAATAAGGTAGAAAAACAAAAGCCAACTCCCGTCAGAGAGTTGGCTTTCTTTTTTTTGGCCACCGGCCATTATTTCATAGCCATGTTGGGGTTTCCTCCCTTGCTAAAGTATACCCAGTCTACAAATGCCTGGGCCCTGCCTGTTTCGCCTTCACTGGTTACTACAAAATACAGGTCATTTTTTCCTGCAGGAGCAGAAGCCAGAGGCACATTGATTTCACGGAACTCAGCTACCTCACCGGTAGCAGGAATAGACTGCGAGGCCAGGAGTTTACCATCAGGCTTACCCGACCTGATGTTGATGGTAAAGCCCGGAGCATTAGCACCTATTCTCATACGGATAGCCTCGATGCCTTTCAAATCAATATTCTGGAAACCAAAATATCCGCCATTTCTCAGGTCACCCATGTAGCTGAATTCTTCGGTATCCCTGAGGCGACTGCCCTCGCGGTAATCGTACGTTTCTGCCTCAACCTTAGGGTTACGCAATTCCAGCACCGCTGACGCAGCCAAGGGACCAACTACTTCTCCACCCTGGTCTGTATAATTTACTTTGAAAACATACTTACCTCCGGGGTTAGCCATGTGCTCAGTAGGATTTACTACTCCGCTTAGCGGCAGACGAGCGCCCTGCGCATCCAGAGTCATCAGGTAGTCTACGATAATTTTAGCTTCTTCTTCGTTAACCGCCTGGGCAGGCATGGCCCGGTCTCCCCAGTTTCCGCCGCCACCTTTCAGAATTTTAGTGACCAGCATCTGCTTATTCTCCTCAGTATTTTCGTAGCGTTTGGCTACATCCTGGTAGGCAGGTCCTACAGAGGTTTTTTCAAAAGCATGGCAGGCTTTACAGCCGCTGTTATCAATCAGGGAAAGTCCGCTAACCGAAGATTTGTGCCCCAGGTCATCTGCTGCTGCCCCGTCAGTAGCATAGGCAAAGCTGAATCCGATCTGCTCCTGGCTGATACCGCTTCCCAGGCTACCATCTTCTTTATCGCTTACTTTGACACTATATTCAATAGGCTCATTGTCAAAGTAAAAAGAGGCGTTGGAAGACATAGCGATCTCTACTTCAGGTCGCTGGTTACCTACTCTGATGGTGATATCCTGCACATCACTATCGCCTTCTCCATCGGTGACAGTTACTTTTACATCATAAATACCAGCTTCTTCAAAAGTGAATGATGGGGCTACTTCTTCTGACTCTTCCTCGGCACCAGTAAAGGACCAGGCGTAACTCAGTTCGTCACCTTCATCATAGTCGAAACTCCCATCAGCGCTGAACTGTACAGTAAAGGGCGCTGCGCCCACTGTCTCGTCAGCAGTAATACGGGCTACAGGCGCACGGTTGCCTTCTGCATAATTGATGCGGGAAAGGGTAGCGTCAGGGTTGGCGGCAAACCAGTCAGAGCCATATTCCAGGATATAAAGATTACCGTCGTGGCCCATCTCCATATCAATGATTTTGCTAAAATCAAAAGAATCCAGGAAAGGCTCCAGTCTCTGTAGATCACCATTTTCGTCCAGGGTTACTGCGATGATCCAGTTGCGCATCCAGTCATACATAAATAGCTTTTCGTCGTAGTATTCCGGGAAGCGGTGCTGGGCATGGGTGTACATATCATAGTGATAGACCGGACCGGCCATGGCATTACGACCGCCAATACCTACGATAGGAAATTCAGAGGACTCATCATAAGGGTACCAGACCAGTGATTTGTTGAAAGGAGGCAGCTTGGTACGACCGGTATTGTTGGGTGAGTCATTAATAGGGCCTTCAGGATCAAAATAGTCCCCAACTTCGCCGGTAGCAAAATTATGATCCCGGTAAGGACGATTACCGCGGAAGTAAGGCCAGCCATAGAAGCCAGCTTTTTTGGCTTGCTTTACTTCATCATAGCCTTTGGTGCCCAGTTCCCCATCAGTACGGGCATCAGGACCTACATCTCCCCAGTACACCCAACCAGTTTTCTGGTCTACGCTGATGCGGTAGCTGTTCCGGGTACCCATCACATAAATTTCAGGGCGGCTGAGAGGATCATCTTCGGGAAACAGGTTTCCTTCAGGAATAGAATAAGTAGCGTCCTCATGTACCCTGATCCTCAGTATCTTACCTCTCAGGTCGTTGGTATTGCCGGAAGAGGCCTGGGCATCAAAGGGAAAACGGCCGGAGCGCTCGTCAATTGGTGCATAACCATCAGACTGGAAAGGGTTGGTGTCATCGCCGGTAGAGAGGTGAAGTAAGCCATCAGGACCAAAAGCGATAGAACCGCCGGTGTGGCAGCACTCTCTGCGCTGTACCGGTACCTGTAGAATAATTTTTTCCGATGACATAATCAGGCTGTCATCCAGCAGCAGGAAGCGAGACAGGTTCTGCACAGTATCTTCTCCAACCGGAGAATAATACATGTATATCCAGTTGTTGTAGTAAAAGTTCGGGTCTTTGGCAATACCCATCAGGCCATCCTCAAATTTTGTATGCACGTTCATTTGTGCAATCTTTTTCATGCTGCCGTCTTCGGGATAATACATCTTGACGGCACCTTTGCGCTCGGTAAAAATGACTTTACCATCAGGCAAAACGGCCAGTTCGGTAGGCTCATCCAGCGGGCCGGGAACCAGTGTTTGTTTTACAAAACGATTCTCGTCAGGGGTTCTCAGCGAGCGTGCCAGATCATAATCAATGTAATTATCGCCTATCGCATATTCAATTCCCTGCTGCAGATATTCCTGCACCTGGGTATCATCCAGGGCAGTAGAGACTTTTTTACCGGAAATATAAAATGCCTGCCCACCGTCGAAATCACCTGACCATACATTGATCCCCTCAGGGACCTCACCCTCTCTGGCAGCCATTAGCTCAACCGGCATTTCCTGGTACTCAGGGTTCTGCACTTCTGACCTGGAAGTTTCTGCCAGGAGTTCTTCGTACCAGGGCCAGTTATACCTGGTGTTGATGGTGGAATTAATACCGACATATCCGCCTCCGGCCTGCACAAAACGTTCAAAATCGGTCTGCTGCCATACGTTCAGAGAATCTCCGGGAACGCCCAGAAAAACAACTGCGCTGTAGTTTTGTAGGTTTTCTTCGGTAATGGAAGAAGCCTGGCTGCTGGTATCTACGGCAAAATTATGCTGCTCTCCGATCTGCTGAACCACATTGATACCGGCAGGCAGACTGCCGTCCTGCTGGAAAAACACCAGCACCTTGCGTTCGCGGGCGCCCCCGCAGGATGCGAGAAAAGCAACAAAAACCAGGAAGAAAAAGGAACGAAATGAAAGTAATCGGGCTATTTGACGTGTCATCATTTAGGTAATTTAAAGAAAAGTCTAAGAGGTCACTAGCGGTTATTGTATATGCAGAACTACTAAAATAAGGCTAACGTAGGTATGAAACTATAAAGATATCAAAATTAGTTTCTGAAAATCATTGACTTTGAGGATATCTTGACAAATAATGTGTCTGTTCAACACATATAACAAAAAAAAGTACCGGTTCTTCCGATACTTTTTGTGAATAAGGTAGGTAATAAAAGACTTACAGCTCCCTCACACGTATGTTGCGAAACCAGACTTTGTCGCCATGGTCCTGCAGGGCAAGGTGGCCTTTTTCAGCTTTGCCATAGGCCGGAAACTGGGTGAACTTGCTGTTGGCCACAGAGTCTACCCAGGCGGAGGAGCCAAGTTCGTAGGTCACGATCTTCTGTCCGTTCAGGTAGTGCTCCACCTGATCGCCCTGTACCACCAGTCGGGTAGTATTCCACTCGCCGGCAGGATTAGCCACCTCGGCGGTAGCTTCCTGCACGTCGTAATTATCTCCCGTGCGATGCTTACGATACTGTGCATCTGGGTGACGCTCGTCGTCAAGCAGCTGATATTCAGGGCCCGAATGATAAACAGCTCCCAGCGTATCTGCCTCAACCACGTTGAAGAACAGGCCGCTGTTACCACCTTCCGAGATTTTCCATTCCAGCTCAAGTTCAAAATCGTCATACTGCTTTTTGGTCACAAGATCACCACCACCACCGCCGGTTAGTACCAGTTGGCCATCCTCCATTTGCCACATAGCAGAGATGGTATCGGCACGGTAATTACGCCAGTTTTCGGTAGAAGTAATATCTTCCCATTCACCAGGTTCACTACTAGGGGTTTCAAAATCCGGGTTTCCGTCAGCATCCGCTTCCATTCCTTCCTGTGAGGAAGGGCTACATGCGGTAATAAGCAGGGTGACCATGGTCATTCCTGTGATCCATTGCTTGGTGTTCATTTTCATCTGTCTGTCTTGTTAATGATTTCGGATTAAGATAATCCCAGTATCTTCTTATTAGTTTCTTCGTCTGATTTACCACCGGCAAAATCATCAAATGCCCTTTCGGTCACGCGGATGATATGGTCAGCGATGAAAGGAGCTCCTTCCAAAGCACCCTGCTCAGGATGTTTCATGCAGCACTCCCACTCCAGCACCGCCCAGCCATCGTAGTCATACTGGGTAAGCTTACTGAAGATGGTACTGAAATCAACCTGTCCGTCACCCAGAGAGCGGAAGCGCCCGGGCCGGTCTATCCAATCCTGGTAGCCTCCGTAGATACCTGAGCGTCCGGTAGGATTGAACTCTGCATCCTTTACATGGAACATCTTGATAAATTCATGGTAGATGTCGATATGGTCAATATAGTCCAGTTGCTGCAGCACAAAGTGACTTGGGTCATAAAGCATATTCACCCGCTTGTGATTACCGGTAGCTTCGCGGAAACGCTCAAAAGTAACACCGTCGTGCAGGTCTTCGCCGGGATGTATCTCGTAGCATAGATCTACGCCATTTTCATCAAAAACATCCAGGATCGGCTTCCACCGCTTGGCAAGCTCATTGAAGGCAGTGTCTACCAGGCCGGGAGTACGCTGAGGCCAGGGGTACATATAGGGCCAAGCCAGGGCTCCGGAAAAGGTAACGTGCACATTGAAGCCAAAATTACGGCTGGCTTTAGCAGCCATTTTAAGCTGATTGACCGCCCACTCCTGACGGGCTTTTTCATTGTTATGCACACTTTCGGGAGCAAAGGCGTCGTACATCTTATCGTAAGCGGGATGTACCGCTACCAGTTGCCCCTGCAGGTGAGTAGACAGCTCGGTAATTTCAACGCCGGCTTCCCTGGCCTTACCCTGCAGTTCATCGCAGTAGTCTTTGCTGGCAGCAGCTTTTTCCAGGTCAATGCAGCGAGGGTCAAAGGTAGGGACCTGTACGCCCTTGTAACCGGCCTCGGCCATCCATTTACAGGCATTTTCAAAAGTGTCAAAGGGAGCCTCATCGCTCATAAACTGTGCTAAAAATACAGCGGGGCCTTTAATCGTTTTCATAGGTTTTAGCTTGTGTTAATTCAACAAAAAATTAAGGAGACTAAAATTAATGTTTATTTTAGGTTTCGCAAACTACGGCCGTTAATGTCTGCCGGGATAACGATCTGCAGCAGGTGAATCAACTTTGCTGTTGCACACCTTTATAATAACAGAAGAGGGTGGCGGTCACCTTTATGATGCTGTTTTTTTCCCTACAATCTGTGCGTGCCGGGGGATGGTTCGCAGCCAGAGGGTTTTGTGGTGTTTCAGCCCTGCCATTTTCTGCCAGTGCTTCATTTCCCTGGCTGACCAGGTGCCGGATTCACTGGTGGCGGCGAAGAAAAAATCCAGCAGGGCAAGGTGGTCACCTCTGCGCGGTTTGTCAGACCTGGCATATTCCTGGATGATATACAACCCTCCCGGTTTGAGGGCTTTTTCCACTTTTTTTGCCAGCACCATATTCTGCTCCAGGGTAAAATGATGCACCAGGCTGGAAACAAAAACTACGTCCCACTGATTTTCGCCCAGATCTTCGGTCAGCACATTGCCTGCCTGATGCTGTACCTGTTGGCCCATATTTTCTTCTTTCAGCAGAGGTGCCGCATGGGCAATGGCCTGCGGCAGATCCAGTATGGTAGCCTGTAACTGAGGATGTTTTTTGCAGAATGCTACTGAATAGTAGCCATGTGACCCGCCGACATCCAGCAGGCGTGTGGCTTTTTTGGGAAAAGGAGTACGCTGTGCCACCTCACCAGCGGAGATACGGGCCATAGCTCGCATTCCCTGCTGGTATAGCTTCCACTCTTTTTCGTCCAGAACCTGGTGTAATTCGGAAGGAAGGCCATTTTGCAGATAGCTATCGTAATGCTCTACCAGCTTCCATTCTATAAACTGCAGCATCATTTTGTCATAGACGGAGCTTTCGCTTTCTTGCAGCATCCATTTGCGGGAAAGGGCCGTAAGCGCGTACTGGTCTTGCTTGTATTTGAGGTAGCCCAGGTGTACCAGGCTGTTGAGCATTTTATGGGTGGCGGCAGGATGGGTAGAGCAATAATCGGCTACGGATGATGGAGATGCCGGACCATTTTGTAAAGCTTCAAAAATACCGGCTTTGGCCGCTACCATCAGGGTGCGGGCCATCATAAAGGCTAAATGGGTATCACTCAGAGGAGTAGGCGCTATTCCCAGCCATAATGCCAGGCGCTCGAGCCAGTTTTCGGGTACAGAAGTGAGCTTCATTCAGAAAAGAACTGTCAAAAATCAATTTGGTTAGAAAATGAAGACCAGAATCAAAGTCTGCTGCATCAGCAGCCAGGAAGAAGCTAAGCAGGCTATTGCAGCAGGCGCAGATGCGCTGGGCCTGGTAGGTCATATGCCCAGCGGACCGGGAGTGATCAGCGATCAGGAAATCGCAAAAATTACCAAGCAGGTCCCTCCTCCTATTGCTACTTTTCTGCTCACCAGTGAAACAACTGCCGAAGCAATCATCCGGCATCACCAAAAAGCACGAACTTCCACTATTCAAATTGTGGATTCGCTTACCAGTGGCACCTATCAGCATATCCGGGAGGCTCTGCCCGGAATAAAGCTGGTGCAGGTGATTCATGTGGTGGATGAGTCCTCGGTAGAAGAAGCGCTGCTTGTAGCACCAGAGGTAGATGCCATCCTGCTTGACTCGGGTAATCCTGCGCTAAAAGTTAAAGAACTGGGCGGCACCGGCAGGGTACATGACTGGGCTCTCAGCCGAAAAATAAGAGAAGCGGTAAATGTACCGGTTTTTCTGGCCGGTGGATTAAAGTCCGAGAATGTGCAGGAGGCCATACGTGCTGTGGGGCCCTTTGGCGTTGATCTTTGCAGCGGTGTGCGTACTGATGGCCAACTGGATGCAGAAAAATTGAAGCGTTTTGTAGCGGCAGTACAAAGCGCCTAAAGCTGCCGCATGAGGTAACACATTTCGGTAGCAATCTGCCGGCAGCGCTCATCGTAACGGTCGGTTTCCTGGGGAGTACCATCAGTCTCTTTGGGGTCGCGGTAGGTCAGTGAAAAACGATGCTTTGCTCCGGGGATAAAAGGGCAGTTTTCATCCGCCTCGGAGCAGGTCATGATGGCGATGAAGTCTTTCTGAGGATTGGCCGGGTCATCATATTTTTTAGAAAAGCAAAGGAGAGGCTCCACATCTTCCGCAAAATACAGACGGTAATGCGGATTCTCCCCTCCCAGGTTTTCTATCCTGAAGCCCACCCTCTCCAAAGCAGCCACTGCCCTTGGATTGAAAGCAGTCGCTTCTGTCCCTCCAGAATAAGTCTCAATATTTTGCATCCCAAAATAATGCGCCGCTACCGCTGCCCATACCTGCCCAAGGTGACTACGACGGCTGTTGTGGGTGCAGATGAAAGTGAGCCGAGCTGTATTGCCCAACTGATGCGCTTCACGGATTTTTTCGGCGAGACCGTCAAGCAGCTTGCGTCTTTCAGCGGGAATGTCTGAAAAAGAAGCTGTGACCTCCCTGATATAATGTTTGATTTTAGCATACATCTCAGTGCAGTTAGATGGCCCGAGTTTGCAATCAGGACCTGAAAATAAACGGATGCTTTCCGCTGTCTTCAAGTCAAAGACTTGATCTGATTATAAGGCCCAAGTCGCAGACTTGTGCCAGGGGGAGAAGTGGTTAGAACTTTGGCAAAGCTCTGAGCTTTGCCAAAGTTACAGGTATAATTAGCAGCAGCCCGAGTTTGGAGCGCAGTCATTTTGAATATCAGACAGCTTTACTTTGGGTTTGGCTGCTTCTTTCGCTCCGGGCTTCTGCGCGAAGACGGTAATGCTGAAAATACCCACGTTGCCATTCTTGAAAGCATCCATTTCTTCAGCCGATAAGTAGCGCTCCAGGATATCATCCGGCAGTTGTATGGTCTTTTCTTTCTGCAATGTGATGTTCTCAAAACCTTTTTCGCGGATGTAGCCCAGGTACTCTTCTTTCTGAATGGCCCCGGCTACGCAACCGGCGTACATCTCGGCATCCTTGCGCAGGGCTTCGGGTAGCTCGCCCACCAGCACGATATCCGAAATACTGAAGTGTCCGCCTGGTTTTAACACACGGTAGATTTCGGAGATCACCTGCTCTTTGCTGGGCACCAGGTTGAGTACGCAGTTACTGACGATCACATCGGCTACGTTATCAGCAACCGGCATATCGTCTATGTCGCCGTAGCGGAACTCTACATTATTGAAGCCTAGTTTATCAGCATTGGCTCGAGCTTTACGGATCATGTTGTCGGTAAAATCAATCCCGATCACCTTGCCGGTTTCGCCGGTTTCGTAACGGGCCACGAAGCAGTCGTTGCCTGCACCGGAGCCCAGGTCAATGACAGTATCGCCTTTTTTGATCTGTGCAAAAGCAGTAGGCAGTCCGCAACCCAGTCCCAGGTCAGCATCGGGATTATAGCCTTCTACTTCGGTGTAGTCGTCCATCATGATGTTGTAGACCTTATTGGAAGGCGTACCCGAACCGCAGCAGGAAGCCGCATTGGTCGCTTTGTCCTGCAGGGCAATTTCACTGTATTTGTCGCGGACGATTTTTTTGAGGTCTTCTGAAGTGCTCATAATATTAATTTGTTTGAAGTTTAAAGTTACAAGTTGAAAGTATTAACGCCCTGATTTACAATAGCTTCTATCGCTTTAGCTTGAAGTTAATCTTTTATAAGGCTTTTTATTTTATTGCAATATTACGATGAATGATGGTAAATTTTTTTAGCAGCAGCTATCGCCTGACCCATACTGCTCAAACAGGGAGTTGAACAGGCCTTTTACCTCCGCCCAGCGCACCGGGTTGATGCAGTAGTTGACCGAAGTACCTTCTATCGTACCCTGTATGATACCGGAGGCCTTCAACTCCCGCAGGTGCTGGGAGATGGTCGCCTGGGCCAGCCCGATTTCCAGTACCAGTTCTCCGGTGATACATTGATTGGCTTTGAGTAAATGCTGGATGATGGCGACACGTGCCGGATGCGCAAAGGCCTTGGCCAGTTGCGCCAGGTCATTTTGTTCGGCGGTATAAAGATCGGTTTTGGTTAAGCCCATTTTTGTTTATGTTATATTGCAATATTACGATGAATAAAAAGTATAGTTACCTTCGGCAGAAAGTTTTTATGAAAAAGATAAATTTTAATTATAGAAATAAAGTGAGAAAGAGCAGGTGAATTAGGGATAGAAAAGTATAAAATATTGCTACAAATCAAAATTAACGATAATAATTCGTCATAAACCTTATTGTGCTTTATATTCGCCTGAAAACCAGCTCAGCTCATGAACCAAGCTTTCCTCCTTCGGCATAGATTTTCCCTCCTGCTTTTTTGCTCAATACTTATTGCTCTGGCTGCTTGCAGCACGCAATCCAATGAGCTGGCACAAAAGGACATGCTGCCCCGGCAGGAAAACGAAGGAGTGGTAGGAGCCAATGGCATGGTAGTCACGGCCCATCCCCTGGCTACTGAGATAGGGCTGGACGTACTGAAAAAAGGCGGGAATGCGTTTGATGCAGCGATAGCAGTCAAGTACGCGCTGGCGGTGGTGCTGCCCAAGGCGGGCAACCTGGGCGGTGGCGGTTATATGGTGTACCGTACCGCTGAAGGTGAAAAGGGCGCGCTGGACTTCCGGGAAACTGCTCCGGCGGCGGCTTTCCGTGATATGTTCCTGGATGAGAACGATTCGGTCATGAACCAGAAAGCCCTCTACGGTCACCTGGCTGCTTGTACGCCCGGTACGGTAGACGGCATGGAGCAGATTCACCAGAAATTTGCCTCTCTGCCCTTTGAAGAACTGATCCAACCCGCCATTGACCTGGCCAGTAACGGTTTTGCCGTCACCGAGTACGACGCCTCTACCTTCAACGACGCCATGGAAAACTTCCGGAAGTGGAACGACGAAGACATGGTGCTGATCCGGAATTCGGCCTGGCAGGCAGGCGATACGCTGGTACAAAAAGATTTAGCAGCCACCCTGGAACGCATCCGAGACGAGGGGAAAGATGGTTTCTACAAAGGGGAAACCGCCCGGCTGATCGTGGAAGAAATGCAGGAGGGCGGAGGCATCATTACGCAGGAGGACCTGGAGAATTATGAGTCAGTATGGCGAGAAACCATTGAAGGCACCTATCGCGATAGTTTCAACATCGTATCCATGCCGCCTTCCAGCAGCGGGGGCATCATCATTGTGCAACTGCTCAAGGGGAGCAACGCCTACGATATGCAGTCGCTCGGCCACAATACTCCCGAGTCTATCCACCTGATGACCGAACTGCAGCGCCGGGCCTATGCCGACCGGGCCGAGCACATGGGCGACCTGGCCTACTACGATGTACCCATAGATATGCTGCTGGATGAGGGCTACATCGCCTCCCGCAATGCCAGCATCAGCATGGAGCAGGCCACGCCATCGCAGGAGATCAAAGCGGGTAGCGTAGATAAAATTGAAAGCCTGGAGACTACCCACTTTTCCATTGTAGATAAAGAAGGCAATGCAGTCTCCATTACCACCACGCTGGTCGCTTATTTTGGTAACAAAGTGATGGTAGATGGAGCGGGGTTTTTCCTCAATAACGAGATGAATAACTTCAGCCTGAAGCCGGGCTTCCCTAATATTTTCGGGTTGATTGGCGGTGAGGCCAATGCCATCGCGCCGGGCAAGCGCATGCTCTCCAGCATGAGCCCGACCATCGTAGAGAAGGATGGAAAACTCTACATGGTGTTGGGCACGCCGG
>CAZFFW010000074.1:0-23922 GCA_964518125.1 uncultured Porifericola sp. | reverse complement strand
GATGTGACCTATTTTGCGGCGCACCCTTCCCATCCATCAGTATTCAACTGGGAACCCAATAGTAAAGCGCATTTTGATTATTTTGGGGGTATAGCTGCTAAACAGTCCATCGTTTGCGCGCTCATCCAGGGGCCGGAAGAAGAGTATGCAGTAGGGGAGTCACTGGCAGTAGCGATGTATCGTCCAGTCACCAGGGCGCACCGGGTCACCATAGAGCAGATGGGTTTGCTGGAGCCGGCCTTATCAGAAACTTTTTGCGCAGCCGTAGTAACCATCATGAAAGAAGCCGTGGATACCGTAGTGGCCAAAGGTGTACCCAAAGAAGCTGCCTATGATTTCTTTCTCGGTCATGTCAATATTGAACTGGCGCTGCTTTTTGGTCAACTACCGGGAGGCCAGTTTTCCGATGCCGCTATGAAAGCCATTGAAATTGGTAAACCGCTGGTTTTCAAGGATGACTGGAAAGATATTTTTGAATGGGATAATGTAATGCAGCAGATTAAAGCCATTACCTGATACTGAACATCTGTTCAAACAACTTAATAAGCATGACCTACAGTGATTTTTCCAAAGAACAAATGTATTACGGTAGTAACGAACATCGTCCTCCTGAAAAAATACTCTTGAAGGCCGGACCTTTTGTCTGCCAGTACGAAGCAGGATATTTACGTTACCTCCGTGCAGGTAGGCATGAAATTATCAGGATGATTTATCCTGCGGTGAGGGATCATAACTGGGGTACGGTAGTTCCCATCATCAGCGGAGAAAAGCTGCAACAGGCAGATGATCATTTTGAAATCAGCTATCAGGCACTGTACCGTCAGGGAGAAATCCATTTCAAGGCTGACTATCTACTTCAAGGTACAGCCGATGGGACAATCAGTTTTGAGATGAAAGGTGAGGCTTTGAGCAGTTTCAGGAAAAACCGGATAGGGTTCAATGTACTGCACCCTCCTGAAGTTGCCGGATTGCCATTTCGCCTGACAAAGTCAGATGATGAACAGGAAGAAGGATATTTTCCCCGACTGATCTCCCCGCATCAGCCTATGATGGATATGAAGATATTATCCTGGGATGTGGGGGAAGGGCTTTGGGCGGAAGTGTCGTTTGAAGGTGAGGTGTTTGAGATGGAGGATCAGCGGAACTGGACTGATTCTTCTTTTAAAACCTATAGTACACCCCTGCATCTACCTTTTCCGGTAAAGGTGGAAAAAGGTACTAAGCTGTATCAAAAGGTCAGCCTGCAACTACTTTCCGAAGCTCCTTCCCAACCACCACTTGAGGAAAAACTGGTGGTAAGCGTAAAGGATAAGCATTATGCTTTACCGGCGATAGGGATAGGTCAGTCCTCGGAAATAGCAGAACTCGCTGAGCAGGACATTAACCTACTAGGCCGGTTAAATTTTACCCATTACCGGGTAGATGTCCGTTTGTCTGATAAAGACCTTGAAACACAGTGGAAACGTGCAGTAAAAGAGTCGTCCCAGCTATCCTTGCCGTTGGAACTGGCGCTGCATTTCAGCATAGAAACCGGTAGAGAACTTGGCAATCTGAAAGATCTGCTGGAGTCGGACAGGCCGGAAATCAGGCAGCTGCTGATTTTTTCGCAGGAGCACAAATGTACACCCGATAACCTGCTGTCACAGGTACTGCCCGACCTTAAAAGTATGTTTCCGCAGGTGCCGGTGGGAGCCGGAACCGACTGTTTTTTTACTGAACTAAACCGGGAGCGGGTAAATCCCCAGGGACTTGATTTTCTTAGCTATTCTTTAAATCCGCAGGTGCATCAGTTTGATAATCAGTCCCTTATAGAAACCCTTGAAGCGCAGTCTTTTACTATTGAAAGTTCCCGTGCTTTCGCTGAAACCAGGCCGGTGCACATATCGCCCATAAGCCTGAAAATGCGCTTCAATCCCAACGCTACGGGACCTGAACCCCACACCGCTACTGCTGAGCTTCCTCCACAGGTAGACAGCCGTCAGATGTCTTTATTCGCAGCCGGCTGGACGCTGGGAAGTATCCACCATCTCAGCCAACAGCAAGCGTCGTCAGTGACTTACTATGAAACCCTGGGTATGCGCGGCATCATGCAGGGAGAGCATGAGCCATTGCTACCCGAAAAATTCGGCGCTTTCAAAGAGATGCTCTACCCTATGTACTGGGTGTTTTATATGCTGCTGCGACATCAGCCAGTGCGAATATTGGCTTCCGAAAGTACAGATCAATTACAGGTGATTAGCCTGGTATGGGAGTATGCTGGGCAAAAAAATATGCTACTGGCGAATCTGCAACCGTATTTGCAAAAGGTGGAAGTGAACGCGTGGCAGGATAGCTATGATTGTCTATTCCTTGACGAGGACAGTTTTATGGCTTTTACTACTGATCATGCTTTTATGCAAAATGCCGACTGGAAAACAGTGCAATCTTTGGTTGAACTGAAACCTTATGCTTTGGCCCTGCTCAGGTGATGGATTTTTGCAGAAAAAACCAAAAACAGCCAGCCGATTTACCGACTGGCTGTTTTATGGATGTTTGATTTACTGTTTACTGCCAGTAAGGGTCTGACCCATAATGCCCATGCTCATTCCGGTGTATTTGCCATCTTCCTGCTGGAATTCCAGGACCGCCGCCCCGTCCAGGCTCTCGTAGCGATTTTCCTCCAGCGGCAGGAGATAAGCCTCTAATCCGGCATCAGGTATGTTCATGTACAATGCACCATTTTTCATGCTGATCTCGGCAGTGACCGGATACTCGTTTACCTGGTAAATGCCGGTAATATCCTCATCCACATTCATAGAAGCGTACACTTTGTCCAGGGAGGGATAAAAGTTGTTGAGTTCATCAATATCCGGTACCTGCCGGTTGGCGATGATGTATTGAACTTCACTGGCCCTGGGAATTTCCACCGAGACGACATCCTGTCTTTCCCAGATTTTGGCGTTCTGTATGATTTGCTCCTTACTACCATCCTGATAGGTAATATCCAGCGTCAGCGGCACCGGGCGTTTACCTTTATTGCTTACTTCCAGGGATCCGTTTTCAAGTTGATTGGCTTCCACATCGGCATATCCGTAACGGAAAAACCAGGGCTCCCAGAGCCAGGTCAGATCCTCCCCACTAACGTCTTCAAAGGTGTAAAAGAAATCATAAGGAGTAGGGGATTTGTATGCCCATCGCCTGATGTAGGTCCTGAAGGCTTCCATGAAGGTCTCCTCACCCAGATAGTGATGCAGCGTGGCGTAGACAAACTGGGGCAGCGGGTAGGAGGCATAGCCGTAATTAGAATTGTCCATAAACTGGGAAGAGGTGATCAGCGGCAGGTCAGAGTACGATCCAAAGACCGACTGCATGGATAGCTTAGGCCCGATAAATACCGGCACATCATTTTCTTCAAAATAACGGTTGACCACCAGGTCGGTGATGTAGTTTGCCCAGCCTTCATCCATCCAGGCAAAGCGCCTTTCGTTGACGCGCACGTACATGGGAAAATAGGTATGGAACATTTCGTGGATGGTAACGCCCATACCCGGACCGGCATTATTGGCCATCATCGGAAACTCCATACCGCCCCCTCTCAGGCCAATAAATGTCGTAAATGCGGGATAAGGGTAAGGAATTCCGGGAATATCTTCCGAAAAGTGCCGCATGGTCTTCTGCTGAATCTCCGTAACCCCAGCATAAGCGGAGGCTTCTGCTGCCGGAAAAGCAGTGCTGATCAGCACCTTACGGTCTTCTACTTCCTGCATGGCAGCATCCCAGAGGTAATGGTCGCTCATGGCAAAAGCAAAGTCAGTGACTTCCTCGGCCTTGAAATGCCATTTGCCAGCCCGGTAGCGCATGCCATTCTCCAGGTCATCGGCGCTGATGATTCGTATTACTTCTTCTGACTCACGGGCATTATTATAGCGTTCCAGGACCGCTTCCGGCAGTACTTCTTCAGGGTTCTGCAGTACGCCCGTAGACCAAACAGTGAAATTTTCCGGTACATTGATCTCCACATCATAATTGCCAAGATTATTGTAAAATTCGGTCCTGAAGGTGTAATCCATCACATCCCAGCCAAATATGTCATCATAGGCAGCCACCTGCGGATACCAGTACGCGATGAAGTATGAGGTACTGTCTATTGCTCCGGTACGGCGCAGGGTTAATGGTACTTTCTGCTGCCAGTCAGTAGAAAAGGTTAGCGACTCCCGTGAGGGGAGCGGTTCTCTGAGGGAAATGATCAAATTAGTGCCGTTCTTCCTGACAGCCCTGCCATCCAGGGTATATTCCTCGCCGTTGATCCTGATATTGGAAAGTTCAACTTCACCGATATCTTCGGTATTGACCCGCATGGAGCGAGGGTTGCCTTCCCGGAAGACATCATAGTAGAGACGGATCACCAGGGCGCTGAGGGTATCCGGGCTGTTATTGTAGAAGGTCACTTCTTCACTGCCCCTTATGGATCTGTCGCTCGGGTCTACGCTGACGCTGATGTCATAGTCCACCATATTCTGCCAGTATTCCGGTCCGGGACTGCCGTCGCGGGAACGTGTGCCGTTTTCATAAGCTTGCTGGATTTCCAGTGGTACAAATAAACTGCTTTGCTGGGCGTGCAGTTGCAGGGCAAAAAATACGAAACTACTGATCAGGATATGTCTCATAAAGCTTGGTTTTATTTACTGTTTAGTTTGTCTTCTTACTTTGCTTGTAATAGATAATAATCTGTACTGGTATTTGTTTGCCCCTTACTATTATCCCGCTGTTTTGGCAAGCCTGATCCTAAGGCAAAAAATTTTAGTCGTTGATTTTTTAAAAACAATGCCCCTGACAGGAAGTTGGTTTTGTATAGCTCAACTTTTTTAGGTGCATGCAATGATGCATGGCTCTTTCTTAAATTTTTTCAAATGAAAAAAAGACAAAAGATCATCCTGGCGATAGGGGTGGCTATCCTGATTGGTGCAGTACTGCTCAGTCAGTTGCTGGCAGGACAGGCCAACCAACAAAGTTCGTCTGAAGGACAACAGGAAACAAGCACCCGTGCCAGGGCAGTAGCTACGAAAGAGGTGGCAGTAGGTGATGTACAGGCATATATTGACATCACCGGAAGACTGCAGGCAGAAGACCGCATTGATATTTTTGCTGAAGTAAGTGGCGTGCTGCAGCCTACCCGAATTGATTTTAAGGTGGGTAATACTTTCCCCCGAGGAGCCCTGCTGCTTAGAATTGACGATAGCGAAGCTCGGCAGAGTCTCAGGGCAGCCAAAAGCAGCTTTGTAAACACCCTGGCTTCCGTTATTCCCGATCTGGAAATAGACTTTCCCGAAGCATCAGAAAAGTGGAATCAGTACCTGCTCAATTTTGATGTGAACGACCCCATTCCTGAGCTACCAGAACCGGAATCTAAGCGGATCAAACTGTTTCTGACCGCACGAGAGGTATATACCCAGTATTATAATATTCTGCAATCCGAGGAGCGACTGGATAAATACCGTATTTACGCTCCCTTTACCGGTACGCTTACCGAAGCCAGTATCAACCAGGGAACGCTCGTCAGGGGAGGGCAGAAACTGGGTGAGTTTATCCGTTCTGGCGTGTATGAACTGGAGACTGCTGTCAGCACAGACGAAATTCCCTACGTAGCCGTAGGCGACAGTGTAATGCTCTCCGCCATTAACATGGGCAAAAACTATGTGGGAGAGATTGTCCGCATCAATGATCAGATAGAAACCAATACCCAGACGGTTAAGCTGTTTGTCCGGCTGGCTGACCCCTCGCTAAAAGCCGGCATGTACATGGAAGGCAGGATTAAAGGGCGCCTGTTTGACAATGCTACCGAACTGAGAAGAGATATCCTGGTCAATGACGAAAATGTATTCGTACTCCGGGATTCCACAGCCGTCCTGCAGGCCGTTACCACGCTCAAAACCTCCGATACTACGGCAATTGTACGCGGCCTTGATGAGGGGGCTACTGTTATCACGGAGAACAACCTGGCATCATTTGAGGGAACGAAAGTAGTACAGGAAGCGCAAAATCAAATGAATTAATGAGGAATATCATCAAGTTTTTTGTCAGGTACGAAATACTTGTCAACCTGGCCATTGTGCTCATCGCCATTTTCGGACTGATCAGCCTGAGAAGTCTGACGTCATCTTTCTTTCCCGAGCAGGGGGTACAGTTTATTGTGGTAGAAGCCATACTGCCGGGAGCATCACCCGAAGAAGTAGAAGAAGGTATCACCCTCAAAATTGAAGACAATCTGCAGGGGATTACCGGGGTAGACCGTATTACCTCTACTTCTACCAACAGCACGGCTACCATAGAGGTGGAATTACTGGAAGATGCCCAACCTGACCAGGTTTTACAGGAAGTGAAAAACGCAGTAGACCGCATCAATGCCTTCCCACCCAACCTTGAACGGGTAGTGGTATTTGAGCGAGAACCGGTCAACTTTACCGCCCGATTTGCCCTTACTGGAGACGTGCCGCTGAAATCCCTGAAAGAGGCCGCCCAGCGCATAGAGGATGACCTGAGGCGCAAAGACAATATTTCCAAAATACAGCTGAACGGTTTTACCGAGGAAGAAATAGAGATTGCGGTGAGGGAAAATGACCTTCGTGCCTATGAGCTCACTTTTGAGGATGTAGCCCGTAAAGTGGCCGCCAGCAATGTAGACGTCACCGGTGGAAAAATCAGGGGCAAGACTACTGAAATAACTATCCGCGCCGATAGCAAGGAATACTACGCCAACGACCTGGAAAACATTGTCGTCAAGGCTACTGAGCAGGGTTCAGTGGTACGGCTGAGAGATGTGGCGAGTGTCCGTGATACCTGGGCGGAAAACACCGACCGAGTCTACCTGGATGGGCAAAGGGCCGTGGTAGTGGTGGTCAATACCACCAATGAAGAGGATATTCTGGATGCGGCTGCTTCCATCAGAACCTATCTGGAAGAGTTCAATCAGCGCAGTACCTCAGTTGAGGCCATCATGATTGAAGATGGTACCGAAAACCTGCAGGAGCGTATCAGCCTGCTGCAGGAGAACGGCCTACTCGGTGCCGCGCTGGTCATCATCGTGCTGGGGCTTTTTCTGAACCTGCGAGTGGCTTTCTGGGTGGCAATTGGTATACCCGTATCCTTTCTGGGGATGTTCATTCTGGCCAGCTTTTACGGACTCACCATCAACGTACTATCCCTCTTTGGGATGATCCTGGTGCTGGGTATACTGGTGGATGACGGGGTAGTGGTAGGTGAAAATATTTACCAGCATTACGAAGACGGAAAGAAGCCGCTACAGGCAGCCCTGGATGGTACGCTGGAGGTTCTACCCTCCGTCGTATCAGCCATACTGACCACGGCAGTAGCTTTTGGCTTCTTTTTCCTGATAGAAGGTCAGTTAGGAGAATTTTTCTCAGATATTGCTTTTGTGGTGATCGCTTCTCTCACGGTTTCCCTGATAGAAGTGGCCCTCTTTCTTCCTTCCCACCTTAGCCATTCCAAGGCGCTTAAGGAAAAAGGAGTAGGCAAAAATATTGTCAATAAAAAAACCATCCGTTTCTTTGAAAAAACCAGGGACGCTACCTACGCCCCCTCCATCAGGTTTGTCACCCAGAACAAGATTTTTACCACCCTTATTGTGCTCTCACTGTTCATTGTGACCCTTGGCCTGCTCAGGGGAAGGATCGTGAACGTTACCTTTTTCCCCAATGTAGAACGGAATGCCGTCAATGTAAGCCTGGAAATGCCGGCTGGTACCGCCGATAGTGTTACCCTGAACAGACTTAGGCGGATTGAGGAGGCGGCTATCGCTGTCAATGAAGAATTTACTGCTTCACAGCAGGATGAGGAAGATGGTCCTAAGAGACTAGTGGACAATACCGAACTGGTCCTGGGGCCGGGCAGTAATGAGGGTAGTCTCAATGTGTACCTGGTGCCTGCAGAACAGCGGGAGATCAAAAGCTTTGATATTGCCAACCGCATTCGCGAGCAGGCAGGCGTTTTTGCTGATGCAAAAAAGGTCTCCTATGAAACCCAGAACCCCTTCGGCAAACCGGTTTCCATTGCCCTGTCAGGCGAGGACCTGGATGATCTGCGGGATGTTAAAGAACGGCTGAAGGCCGAGTTGGAACAACTTTCTACCCTGAAAAATATTACGGATACTGATGAAGCTAACCGGCCGGAGATAGATTTACAGCTTACTGATAAAGCGCGCCTGCTGGGGCTTACCGTGGAGCAGGTGATGCGACAAGTGAGGAATGGCTTTTTTGGCCGGGAGGTACAGCGCCTGCAACGGGGTATAGACGAAGTAAAAGTGTGGGTACGCTACGATATGGCTGATAGGCGCGACCTGAGTGAACTTGAAAAACTCAGGATCAGGGTGCCTCCCCAGGGCAATGATCCGAATACGGTCGGCGGTGAGTACCCGCTGGAAGAGCTGGTAGAAATGAAGCGAAATCGGGGGCTTATTGCCATCAACCACCTGAACGGACAGCGGGAAATCAAGGTGGAAGCCGATGTGTCCAGCCTGGACGTATCCGCTCCTGATGTAATTCAGAATATCAGGGCAAATATACTGCCCGGTATTATTGCGCAGTATCCCAGTGTGGATGCCACCTTTGAAGGGCAGGTGCGGCAAACCCGCAAGACCATAGGCTCTTTTCAGTCGGTAGGACCTGCCATCCTGATCGCCATGATCGCTATCCTGATCATCAGTTTCCGTTCAGTTTCTCAGGCGGCGGTCCTGCTGCTGGTCATCCCATTTTCGCTGACTGGTGTTTTCATTGGCCACTTTATCCATAACCTGCCCTTTAGCATATTGTCCGGCCTGGGGGTAGTGGCCCTGATCGGTATCCTGATCAACAATGGCCTGGTGTTCATCAATACCCTGAACGATCGGCTGAAGGAAGGTTTCTCATATAATGAAGCGATTGACCACACCGGACATGCCCGCTTTCGGCCAATTGTCCTGACTACCATCACCACCATCGCCGGCCTGGCTCCGCTGATCACTGAACAGAGTCTGCAGGCCCAGTTTCTGATACCGATGGCCGTTACGGTGGCTTATGGCCTGTTGGTGGGATCTTTTCTGATGCTGTTGTTTCTGCCTGCCGCACTGATGGGCAGCAACCGCCTGAAGGTTTACCTTAAGTGGTTTTGGGAAGGACATCGCCCCAAAAATGAAGATGTGGAGAATGCAGTACGTGAAGAACAAAAAAAGCATCAGTATGAATAGATTCAGCATTTTTTTCCTCTTGGTTGGTTTTTCCCTGAGCGTGCATGCGCAGGATAGGGACTTTTTGACGGCGGACGATTCTCTGAGCCTGGATATGGTCAGTTCAGGTGCTGATACCCTATCGCTGGATGAGGCGCTGATGCTGGGGCTGGAAAAAAACCACAATATCATCATCGCCCGGCAGCAGGCGAACCAGGCCGAAAATAATATTTTTATCGGAAACGCTGGTTTTTTGCCAAGGATCAATCTGACCGGCGCCTACCAGAAAAGTGTGCAGGATACCTATATTGAATTTGCCGGGGATATGCCGCCCATAGACCGTGAGGGGGCCGCCTCCACCACTTATAATGCTGCAGTAGAGCTTAGCTATACCCTTTTTGACGGACTTTCGCGTTTCTACCAGTATGACCGTTTGCAGGAACTGGGCCGCAGGGCCGACATTCAAACCCGGCTCACGGTAGAGAATACCCTTTTTCAACTGGTGCAGACGTATCTGCAGATCGCCCGTCTGCGTGAAAATTATGAAATTAACCAGCAGTCGGCTGAAATTTCACTGCAACGATACCAAAGGGCCAAAAACGCTTATCGCTACGGCGGCGATACCAAACTGGATGTGCTGAACGCCAAGGTAGACCTCAATACGGACAGTGTTAACCTGGCCCAGTCATATGTTGACCTCAACAATGCCAAGCGGGACCTGAACATTCTGATGGGCAGGGCACCTACCAACAGCTTTATTGTCAACGATAACTTTGATATCAACCTCAGCATTGAGATTGAGCGCATCATGGAAAAAGCCCTGGAGAACAATGCCAATCTGCAGGTAGCGGAGTACAACCTTAACCTGGCCCGTCTGGATGAAAAAATCAGCGGCGCGGCCCGCTATCCCGGACTAAACCTCAATGGTTCGTACGGCTACAACCGTCAGGAAAACGAAGCTGGCTTCATCGCCAGCCAGGAACAACTTGGTTTCCAGGGAGGTATATCGCTTAATTATACGCTCTTTGATGCCAACGTCCGATCTACCCAAATACAGAATGCCGAAATAAGCACGCAAAACGAGCAGCAAAGGCTTTCTTTTACCCGTCAGCAGATCCGCCGGGATGTGCTGAATGCCTTTGCCACCTATCAGAACAGTCTGTACCTGCTGGATAAGGAAGAGGACAACCTGGAAACCGCAAGGCTGAATTTTGAACGTTCACAGACTGCACTAAGGCTGGGACAAATTAATACCACACAGTTTCGTGAGGCGCAGCTAAACCTGATCAATGCGCGCAGGCGGATCAACAGACTATACTACCAGACTAAACTGGCCGAAGTTCGCCTGTACCGCCTGGCTGGCGTACTGTCTGATTAATACAGTATGAAGAAGTAAGGTTGATGGCCTTTTTAGTATGTTACCTGCCTTTTTGCGTAGAAAATGTAGCCAGAATTGCATTAGCTTTATAGCATTTACTTAAACTTATTTATCAAAAATTTAATAAAAAGTATTATTTTATTCATAATTCTCGGATTGTTGCTATATTTGTGATGGTTTTCAGCATCATGGCAGCAAGATTTCCTTTGAAACAGCGTAAATTTCCAGAATAGGGTACGTCTCAAGGTTATTGAAGAAATTCACATAATGCTTCATGTCTGAATACCTGGTGAAAATTTGATTTAGTAAGCATTATCAGTATTCCCCATCAAGTACATGGAAATAAGCCAGAACCCACTGTCAAATTTTATAGCACACACTGCCCAGCCGGTGGTCATTATGCAACCGGATGGCGTAATTATCACCTACAACCAGGCAGCGGCCCGCCTGATCGGAACCAATACGCATGTATATGAACAGGCTTCATTCCTGCATTTTATCCGTACCGATGAGCAGCAAAATTTTCTGGAGTGGCTGGGCAACACCACGACTGCTGATGTAGTCAACAGGGATTTTCCGATACGCAAAGCCGGAGATACTTGGGTCAATATCCGCTTTACCGGCTGGCAGGATAGGTGGCAGGATCAAAAAGCTGTCCACCTGCTCCTGCAGGAAGCACCTCTCGAGGTGGGTAGTACCGACGAAGATTCCGGTAGTAATCCCAATAGTCTGCAGTATTTTCTCATTGATATCGCTTCCAAGTATATCAATATTCCGCTGGCCAAAGTAGATGAGGAAATAGGCAAGGCGCTGAAGGATATTGCCGAATATGTATCTGCTGACCGCAGCTATATTTTTGCGTATGATTTTGAAAGCCAGACTACTTCCAACACCTACGAATGGTGCAATGAAGGAATCACACCACAGCTGGAAGAACTACAGGATATTCCCCTGGAATATGTACCCGATTGGCTGAAATGCCATTTGGTAGGACAAACGATGCTGATACCCGATGTGCTGGCGCTACCAACCGGTGGGCTGCGTGATATCCTTGAACCGCAGGAAATCAAAAGTCTGATCGCAGTCCCCATGATGCGGGGCAAAGATTGCGTAGGTTTTGTGGGCTTTGATTCGGTAAGAATGCACCACCATTATTCTGATTACGAGCAGAAGCTGCTGAAGGTATTTTCCCAGATACTGGTAAGCATTCAGGATAGAGTTCTGGTAGAAAAGAAGCTGCTGGATACCAACGATATTCTCGAGCAAGCTACCAGAGAGGCCAAAGAGATGGCCCTGCAGGCAAAAAAAGCCAATGATGCCAAAAGCGAATTTCTGGCTAATATGAGCCATGAGATCCGTACTCCCATGAACAGCATCATTGGTTTCACTGATTTGCTGCTGAACACCCCACTGGACCATGAGCAGAGGCTCTATGCCCAGAACGTCAATACTTCGGCACTGTCCCTGCTGGGCATTATCAATGACATCCTGGACCTCTCTAAAATTGAAGCGGGCAAACTGGACCTCGAGATCATTAAGTCTGATATCATTGAACTGCTGGAACAGACAGCTGACGTTATTCGCTACAATGCCAGTAAAAAGGGCCTTGAAATGGTGCTGCATATTCCTCAGAATATCCCTCGCTTTGCCTGGGTAGATCCGCTTAGGCTCAAACAGGTACTGGTCAACCTCCTGTCCAATGCCGTAAAATTTACCGAATCGGGAGAAGTGGAACTCGGGTTGTCTTTTGAACAGAAAAATGAGGATAGCGGAAGATTCACATTTTATGTAAAAGATACCGGAATCGGTATTTCCCCGGAAAATCAGCAGAAATTATTCAAGGCTTTTTCCCAGGCTGATACCAGTACTACCCGGAAATTTGGCGGTACAGGACTGGGTCTGGTGATCTCCAACATGCTGACCGAAAAAATGGATAGCAGGATAGAAGTAGAAAGCGTTGTGGAGAAAGGTAGTAAGTTCTATTTTTCCCTGAACAGCAGTTTTGAAGAAGATGCAGCCCGCGATCTGCAGGAAATTTCAGACATTGAAAAAGTGCTGATTGTGGATGATAATCCCCGGCTGCTTGCATTGCTGAAACTTAGACTGGAAGCCTGGGGTAAGCAGGTAACTACCGCTGCCAATGGGCTGGAGGCTTTGGGGCAAATGCAGTATGCTGATAAGTACGACGCTATTCTGCTTGATTATCAGATGCCTTTTCTGAACGGGCTGGAAACACTGCTCAAAGTAAGGGATGACCTGAAAAAAGATATCAGCCAGCTACCTTTGATTTTGATGTTGAGTGCCAGTGATGAACAGGTGGGACGCGATCTGCTGGAAGAATTAGGCTACATGAAAAAGCTCATCAAGCCGCTCAAATCCCATGAATTGTATGAGGCACTGGCTTCGCTGAGCAAATCCGATGAACAAACCGTATCAAGCACAGCAGCCCCTAATATTTACCGGGAAAAGGAAAACGCACTCACTGAAAGTCCTTTCAGATTACTGGTGGCTGAGGATGTGGAAATGAATATGATGCTGGTCAAAAGGCTCATCAAAAAAACTTTTCCCAATGCAGCAATACTGGAAGCCAGGAATGGCAGAGAGGCAGTTGAATTATACCGCGATCAGCAACCTGACCTGGTGCTGATGGATATACAAATGCCGGAAATGGATGGCTATGAAGCTACCCGTAATATCAGGAAGCTGGAAGAAAAGGAGGGAAGTACCAGACCTATCATCGCCCTGACGGCAGGTGCCATCAAAGGTGAGAAGGACAAATGCCTTAAAGCCGGTATGAATGATTACCTCACCAAACCTATAGAAAAAGATTCACTGGAGTCATTATTAAAAAAGTACCTGCTTAGTCTAAGAAAATAGCTGTTTGGATGAATGATAAAAACCCCGCAGAAAACTAAAAATACTGCGGGGTTGAATATGTATGTTTAAGGCTTGCCTGAGAGCCTTACCTGCAAGAGAACTTCCTCATCTTCAAATAAGTAGGCTGGCATCCGGATTTCAAGCCTTTTTAGGTTTTCTATTTTGCGGTCCAGTTCCAGCGGAGGTGGGTCCAGTTGTACCACGGATATCTGAAGCTCGGGATGGCTCAGGTTCTCTATCTGTAATTCTTCACCATCCTGCTTTAGTAGTGCACCCTCATCGGTAATTTCTACATCGGCGGTGGTCATCAGTTGCCAGGTGACATTTTTAGTGTTTTCATTGATGGTGAAGCGATCTTCAAGCAGGAGGCTATGATCGCTTTCTTTCACAAACCTGCGGCTGGCAGATGAGAGATCTTCTCCAAAGGCAGCAGATAAGTCAATGGTAGCTTCAGGATTGCTGCCTTCCTGAAAGTCAGCAACGGAAGCAAAACCATCTACCACATGGAGTTTGTCGTTGACAGTCAGCGTACTGTGCCCGTAATTATTCTTGGTCAGCAGCGTCCAGCGTTCGCACTCCTGGCATTTTCCCCACAGATTAAAGCCTGTCTTTTCCAGCGCATGGTAGCTCTGGTTTCCCGGATCCACCACCCATCGTACGCCATCCAGCTCAAATACGAAGGAGCCACCGTCCATATTTCCGTGGTTTACCGTGCCGCGCCCACCTTTACCACCAAAATAATACTGCCGCGCATCCTGCTCACCTCCTCTGAAGATAACTACCGGATTGGCACCATCGCCTTTCCAGGCAAGCGGCAGGGGCTGTTCGTCAGTGCTTTCAAACTGAGACATCCAGACCAGGCCGGCTCCTGCATAACGGGACAGTTCGCCCATCTCTTCCGGATTTCGTAAAAACCTGTCCTTTTCGTAATACACCGCATTGCCGGTTTTGGCCGCAAACCAGGCCAGCACCAGGTCGCCATTTTCGCTACGCCGGTCACCGCAATCGGCAAAATTGTAATACCAGCCGGATGGCGCCATACTCAACAGCCGGAAGTCCGCACTTTCTTTGAAAGCAGGATATTCTGACAAACCGAAATCAGTGCCAAAAGCACTTTCCAGCATGGAGGCGGTCAGTACGGAAAAACTGGTGCCATAGCTCCAGTACGTAGAGCCTTCCGGATATACGCCATGGGGGCCGTACTCTTCCAGGGCATAAGGCATACCTTCCAGCGCCCGGCTAATGGTTCGGGCTGCTAGTTCAGGGTTATCCTCAGCCGTGACGATGGCAGCGGCGAGCATACCTCCGTGACATACCTGGTTCCAATTGTTGGAGCCCCTTACCCATCCGGTATTACCCGCTTCATTGTAGCTGGGAAGCAGGCCTTTCTGGACCAGGGCATTCTTTGCCAGTTGGACAGTCTCTGCGGGCAAATCCTCTCCTGCCCAGTCAATAGCCAATGCAACGGCCAGCGACATTTCTGCTACATCCAGGTAATGCGAAGGGTTCCAGTCAGTAAAATTACAGACAGCCATTACCTCCTCATTGATCCTCTGCAGTACCTCAGCATCTTTCTCCATACGGTAAACCATTCCCAGCATATTCATCCGGTAGAGCATCTCCCGGGATACGTCCAGCAGGCGCCTGCCTTCCATCTTCCGGGTAAGCAGATCTTCCTTCCTGATCTGATCAGCGTTGATCCTGATAGCCCGGTACATATTGGCGATTGCCGGATCCGAATCCAGCTTTTTTTGCAGTTGTTTTTCAAGGGTGGGGGTAAGGACCAGGCGGGGGCTTTTGCTGCGCAATTTTCTTTTTAGGTACCGCTCGTTCATGGGGTTCTCCAGCGGTACGGGATCATTGAAATAGTTTTGCTGGCTAAGGCTGTCGTTGGTTATTTTCGCAAATGATGCATGGTTAAGCAAGCAGCAAAGCCCTATCAAAACCATTGCCACCAGTTTGCCTGATCTCTTAGTATATTGATTGTTGGTAAGCATAAAAAATATTGATTTTAGGTTGTTGGTAAATCTTCAAGTCTTACTCCAGCGCTATCGTAACGCTTTTTCCGGCATACTCACCCTGCGGAAGTTGTATGCTGATTTTGCTGAGCCCGCTTTCGCTATTATCGGTAATCCGGAAGTTCTCGCCGGTAATAGGTGGCACTTCAGCAATACTAAAGCTTAGTGAATGCATACTTCTGCCCGGGTCGGATACACTGATCTGCTTAAGCTGGTCATCCGCAAAGCTGAGCATCAGCAGTCCGGGAGATTCCATGATGAGTTGTCGGCCATCGGGCAGCTGGAAAGAGCCTGCTTCATAAAAAGCCAGCTGCATCATGCCCAATGCCTGATGCATGACGGCCTGCAATTTTTCGGAATTTTCTAATATCAAAATTTGCTGGTTCTGCCGGTAATTCTGAACTGCTTCCAGTGCAATGCCCGGTACTACGATGTAGGCGTAGCCGGCATTTTCGGGTGCTACTCCATGGTCCAGCCATAGTTTAAATACATCGTGACTGATGGTACCCTCGGCGGAGTCAAATTGACGGTTGATCCTTTTCCAGCTGCCGCTGACTGACTGGTTTTCCAGATGAACAGTAGCGGATTCGGGGAAGATATAGGCAATACTGTCGTGGTAAAGCCAGCCTGCTTTGCGTAGCTGATGGGCCCCTTTCTTAAGCAATAAGGGCTTTTTTCTTTTCGCCCAGAAAACATCTCCCCTCAGATAAGCCTGGTTGAGCGTGGTAGCTACCGGATAAGGCTCCTCAGCACTGATACCGCTACTCAGGCAGACGTAGGCATCATCAAAAAAGAACCATGCTTTACGGGCCTGCAGGGAATCCAGTGAGCTTTTGAAGTCAAATACGGCCGCTCCATAACTTCCATCGGTCACCCCACCAACAAAGGCAGTGAGTCCTTTTTGCTGTATGTCATTTTCGTCGGGCAAAGCAGGTTTCTGCACTACGGTAGTGCCGGGTATTTTCTGCCAGTCCCAGACCGGAAAAATATCCAGATATTCATCACCTCTCTGGGTAATGAAATTGGCACCATCGCCCAGGTGATGGTTCAGCAGGCCTTCACCATTGTAGGGTACTTCCATGCTGTGGTTCCTGGAAGAAAACATCCTGACCGAAGTAAAATAGGCAGGCCGCTGATGGCTCATATACTCAGTATGCCAGAAAAACTTGTTGAATGCCATTTCTGCTTCAGCCTTTCCTTCCCGTATCGCAGCGACTTGTTCCATTTCTGCCGCCCTGTATTCCGTTGCGCTGAGTAATTTTCTGGGAAGGTCAGGTTCAAAGGCTTTCAGCGTGCCCCTACGGGAGATGCTTCGGTTTTTGGCTCCGGGATCCGGGTACTTCCCGTAGACAGAAGTTTTGCAGATACCGTCCAGAAAAAAGTCTACCAGTAAATGCATCGCATCATCAGAAAACTGGTAGGAGGTTCCCGCTAATTTTTCGGCCCAGTCCGCAAATGAATCTGCATAGCCAAGGCCGTAGGAAAGTGTTGAGGTTACCCTGTCGCTTCGGTGGTGAAAGCTGAAATCAGTCTGTAGCCCCCGGCGGTCCAGAGAGTCGCCCCGCTGGTAGGCGAAATGTATTTCTTCGTTCATGGTCCGTACCGCCTCCTGCAGGGTGGTTGTACTTCGGGTAAAGAGTGCGTATTTGCCATAAATTCTGGCAATTTTGATTCGGTCACCCCCCGGCCTGGCACCCCAGGCATGCAGGTCAGCCCGACCGATGATGGGAGCGGCTTTCAGTAATTGTTGTTCGCTGAGTGCATCATCCATCACCAGCAATACATTGGTCAGGCGGTCGGGCGTACCGATCTGGTTCCACCACCAGTTTTCGCAGATGAAGTCATTTTCCAGCCAGAAATCCAGGGATTGGCTGATGGCTTGTTTTACCCCCGGATCCTGAAAATAGTCAGATTCCGGCTGCTGATAAGCGGAGCTCAAAACCAGCATCCTGTTCAGGTGCTCACTATGTTCAAAACCCGTCCTGGATACATCCTTGTAATTGATATCGGGCCAGCTACCACCTTCAGCGAGGCTGTTTACAAGTTCAGGAATAGCCTCATCATGCAGGGGCAAAGCGCGTAATTCGGCCCTGAAATTATCCCTGAGCGCTTCAAGGTCAGCGTCAGCCTGGTGTATGCCTTCCCTTACAGATGGCATGAGAGATGGGAACGTCCAGGCAAAATGATGTTTGGAATACACCAGTGGTTCAGCTTCAGCCACGTACTGGCCAAATCTTTTGTCATCATAAATACCACGCATGGCGGCAAACAGGTTCCCCGGCCAGCTGTCTGCTGTACCGGTTCTGGGGTTTTCCTGCCATGTCCAGTGTTCAGGATGCTGGTTGAAGTAGTACAGGTAGTTTAAAGCGGTTTTAAGGGAAACTCCGTCTTTTTCGTACGCAAAAAGGTCTGTACCCTCAGACTGATAAGCCACCCAGCAGGCAGCGGTGATGGGGGCCAGGGAAAAGTAGGTGTACCATATGCCGTTTTTACCCCTTCTGACTTCCTCCGGCATATGACCATCGGGGGCTATTTTGTGGAAGAGGTCACTTTTGATCAGGCTGATATTTTCATCCATTTCATCCTGGTCATCCAGCAGATGGGCCACCAGCATAGAGCCCAGCCTACCCCAGTCGGCCCAGTTGTTCTGTCGGTCTCGGATCTCGTTGGCCGATCTGCGGTAGACATTTTTTGCCCAGAGAAAGAAGGTCTCTTTTTCCTGTTGCTGCCAGCCAGGGTAGGGTAGCATCAGCTCTGCGGCATTAATCATAGCGGTACCGGAGTATGCCATTACCAGGCTGCCGTCATGGTTGGAGTAATTGGTATTGATGCTGGCCCAGGCCATCAGAAACGCCAGCGCTTTCCGGGCATATTTCTCTTCGCCACTGAGCTGGTAGGCCAGGGCACAGGCATAGGCGTCAAAGGCATCTGACTGTAAAGAGCGGGAATTAGCCCGATGGAGGGCAGAATCAATGTAAAATCCGGGGACATTAAAATCACTCAGCGCGTGCTGCTCATGGTCTAGGGCTTCATCGGCTAAAGCCAGGAGTTGCTGGTAGGCAGCAAGATAGGGCTGATTTTCCTGCTGGATTTGTTGCTTTACAAAGGTCAGTTGTGCTGAGGAGTGCATTCCGCCAGGGTGCTCGTAATTTTGACCAATGCTTAGTAGAGGAAAAAATATAAATAATAAGAACTGGAAGCCTGATATGCTGTACATTGATCCTTCATTTAAGGCTATGATCAAGTAGATAATAGCGCAGTTGGTAGGTTGCTGTGAACTTCAAGTTAAAAAATTAGCAGAAAAAAAGCCCGTAATTTTTCAATTACAGGCTTCTGAGTCATATAAAACTTAGGTTACTGTGCTCCAGTGCCCCCCCACCCAGGATTTTGTCCGAGATTAGGGTTTTGGGAAATGGCGCTGATCGGAATAGGCCACAAGTAATGCTTACTCTCATCAAATTCAGGATCGGCATAGTCAGTACCGGCGTAAACGTCCAGGTAAGGAACCCCATCCACTTCAGTAACGCCTATGGTAGACTCACCAGTAGGGTCAAAACGACTGCTGTTGGCGGCATCCCAACGCATTCCGAGGTCTTTCTCTCTCAACTTTTCTCCCAGACCCCAGCGACGCAGATCGTCGTAGCGGAAGCTGCCTTCCATGAACAATTCTATGCGACGCTCTCTGCGAATTTCTGCAATCAGGGCAGATACTCCGTCATTGGCGTAACGAGGATCCATGGGCACATCTACGGACATAGGCGGCATGGCTACTCTTGCCCGCAACAGGTTGATGCTCATGTCCAGGTCGCCCTGGGTGATGGTTCCCAGTTCGGCCTTGGCCTCTGCATAGTTCAGCAGGGCTTCTCCATAGCGAAGCGTAATGGCCGGGGTTGCGGAGGTATTGTAAGTTGCGTAAGATGCACTATTCTCAAATACCTTGATGATGTGATATCCCGTGGTAGATGCCTGTCCCGGTTTGGTCTGTCCCTGAATCTTGGGATAGTCGGCTACGTCGGGAGCAATATTGCCATACATATAAATACCCACATCATCAGGATGAAGAATGGTCTGGCGAAGACGGGGATCACGGTTTTCAAAGATATTCTCATACACTTCATCACCCTGATAGAGCGGTGATAGCGTGATTGGCAAACCATCACTGCAGAGATAATCTTCTACCATATTCTTGGTAGCACCGCCGACGTAGCTTCTGTGGTAGCTTTGTACGTGATTGGTATAGATACCGAGCTGATACCTTCTCCAGTAGATGACTTCAGGATTACCCGATAGATCTGTCATCCGGTGGATAGCATTATAGTCTGAAGTAGGATCTCCGGTACTATAGAGAGAATAAGGCCCACTTGTAATAAGCTCTTCCGCAGCATCAGCGGCTTCCTGCAGCCAGCGATCGGCATCAGACCCACCATGGTACTTTCTCCAGGTACCTTCAAACAGGCAGACTCGGGACTTTACCAAGAGAGCTGCCCAGCGGTTCATACGGCCGGGTGCGGCACCATCGCCCCAGTTGTCGGGCATGTTTTCGGCGGCAAAGGTCAAGTCAGCCAGTACATTGTCCATTACCAGTTCTCGGCTGTCGCGTTCTCCATTCAGTACATCCTCATCATCAACGTTTAGCGTGCGATCTACCCACTGAACATCACCAAATTTTGACACTTTATCAGCATAGAACCAGCCACGGAATAGGCGGGCTTCCCCGATATACTGATTGCGGACAGCTTCGGTTACGTCGGCTTTGTCGTAGTTCTCCAGCCCGAAATTAATGGCTCGTACAAAGTCCCATCCACGATAACCAAACCAGAAGGGGCCGTCGGGAACAAAGTGCTTACCAGAACGAACCAACTGGAATGGATCACTGCGGGGGTGGCGTGGGGCAGTGTCATCAGAAAAACCCGACAAATACCATATACTCCAGGCTTGACTCCAGAAACCATCATGGTGACCCATCATAATCGGCACATCATTGTCATTCCGGGCCATGGAGTACAAGCTGTTGTTGTACACCCTTAAATCATTCTCGGTATTCCAGAAGGCATCGTTGCTGATTTCATCCAGCGGCTGCCTTTCCAGAAAATCGTTGTTACAGCCGCTGAAAAACACGGCTAACAATAGTATGTTAATAAAGATATATTTATTCATCTTATCTAAAATTTTGGGTCATCAAAGGGATATTCTCACACCAACGGAGTAGCGGCGCTGCTTGTAATACTCCTGAGTAAGCGTAGGTCTTACTTCAGGGTCAAGGGGCCTACGCATACGGGTATATTCCCAAAGATTGAAACCGGAAAAATATACCTGGGCATTCTGCAGGCCAACTTTTCCGGCCAGGCTCTGCGGCAGGTCATAGTTTAGCGTCAGGTTTCTAAGTCTTACATAAGCAGCATCCTGAACAAAGCGCGTCTGTGGCTGGATATTTTGTTTGGTATTGGTAGAGATGTGTGGTGCAGGGAAGTAAGCATCTCGGTTAGTCTCGCTCCAGGAGTCGGTCAGGTAGTAGTTTTCCACGTGACCGGCATTAAAGGGATAGAATGCTACCCAGTTACCATTAGGTGGCCAGTAATCGTACTTCATAATACCCTGGAAGAATACATTGAGTGACAAGTTTTTCCAGCGCAGATTACTGTTAACACCAAAGTTATAGCGCGGGTTTTCGTAAGCGATGATGCGCTGGTCACCAGGATTTTCCAGTGTATTGTCTCCACGGTTGATCACACCATCACCATTCAGGTCGGCATAACGGATATCACCGGGTCTCCAATTGGCACCCAGAGGAGATTGGTCAGCCGCACTGGCAATTTCATCCTCAGACTGGAAAATACCCACGGTTTCAAAACCCCAACGTTCTCCGCCGCCGTCACCAACGACCTGGCCTTCGTAGTATTCATTCAATGCGCCAGTGGGATTGTCATACTTGGTGATCCTGGAAATATTATCAGACAGTGCTAAGGTTACATCATAACTCCAGTTACTGTTAATGCGATTTTGCCAAACAGCTGACAACTCCCAACCCTGCGTACGTAAGTCAGCAGAGTTCTCGCGGGGAGCATTCGTTCCTAAAATGGCGGGAAGTTCTACATTCGTGAGCATTCCTTTGGTATCGCGCGTGTACACATCAAAGCTCACATCCAGACGGTTGTTAAGCATGGTAAAGTCCAATCCCAGATTTTGAGATATCACTGTCTCCCAGGTTAAGGTGGGGCTAACCAGGCCAGGGGCTGATACAAATGGTGTGCGTGATCCGGATTGCATCATGAACGGCGAATTACCTGAACCCAACGTAGCTATGTAAGGATAATAGATAGGAGTGTTTCCGTTGAATAACAACTGATTACCCAATTGACCGTAAGATGCGCGCAGCTTCAGATTGTCTAGCCATCCGGAAGTTCCGGCCATAAAGCCTTCGTTAGAGATACGCCAACCAACAGAAACTGAAGGAAAGAAACCAAAACGATCATTTTTGGGGAAACGGGAAGTGCCATCATAACGACCATTGGTTTCAATAAGGTAACGATCATCGTAGATGTAATTGATCCGGTAGAAACCTCCACGGAGTGCAGTATGTTGTTTGGAGCCAAAAGCTTCCTGGTTACCCACCGTAGCGTTGATATCAGTAATACCGGGGGTGATCAGGCTGTAGGCACGGGTGGAAAATTGTTCCCAACGACCCCACTCCTGGTTGAAACCTACCATACCCTTCAGGAAGTGCTTTCCTTGATCAATGGTATAGTCAGCGTAAGTATTGATGACGTAGTATTGATCGTTATCAGTACGATTAAATATCCAGTCGTTTCCACTGAAACCATTGTCAATGATCAATCCTCCCACCAGGTCACTGTTGGCAATAATGTCCACTTTGCTCTGTACATCCTGCTCACTCCGATTAGTAAAATTGGCAGAAAATTCAGCTCTGACGTTCAATCCTGGAATCGGGTTCAGGGTCGCGCCCTGCGTCAGGATAATATCATTACGGTTCCAGGTTTGACGACCTCCGTCTTCCAGATACGGCAGGAAGTTGGTACCACCGAAGTACATACCGATGTACTGCTCATATTCCTCCCGATCACCCTGTTGAACATAGAAGGGCAGGTCAGGAAATTGAACAAGATCAATAGGGCTCTGACGCGCAGAGGTATTGATATTCACATCCCAGTTGTAGAAGTGAGGTTTATCGTCCTGCTCTATAGTTACCAGGGCCCGGCTGTCCAGGCTCAACCAATCCGTGACCTGAAAGGAACCTTTCAATAGCGTATTGTAACGCTGAAAGTTGCTGTTTTTTTCTTCGTTGTTGATGTAACCATCCTGACCCATAAATCCAAAAGAAGCATAAAACGAAGATTTATCAGTCGCACCAGAAACGCTTACATCATACCTTTTCTGAGGAGCAAAGTCCGTAATGACGCGATCTACATATTCATTGTACCCGTAAAAACGTAGTTGTCCATTCTGCACACCCCAGGCATTCTCCTGTGTAGGGTTTTCTGACCAGCGGCGCGTGCCATCTACATAATCCTGGTCGTACTGCGGGGCACCATTGGTACGCATACTTGCCTGATTCCGCGCCAGTACATACTGATGAGGATCTGTAACGGGATCAATAAAAAAGATAGGCTTGGCCAGGGAGTATTCAGCGCTGGCATTGACACTAATTCTTTCCCCACTACCCTTTTTGGTGGTAACCAGTATAACACCATAAGCGGCACGTGATCCGTATACCGCAGCGGCGGCAGCATCTTTCAGCACACTGACACTTTCAATGTCAGAAGGGTTAATTCTGTTGATGTCCATGGGTACACCATCGACCAGTACCAGGGGAGCACCACCATTGATAGATTCAAAACCACGGATATTAAAATCCGCAGGCTCTGAGGGGTCACCATTCCTGATGTTTATGTTCAGGTTAGGTACTACGCCCTGAAGACCTTCGGCAGCATTAGCAATCGGGCGGTTTTTAAGGACTTCTCCATCGGTTACCCCAACAGCACCAGTCAGGTTTACCTTTTCCTGTGTACCATAGCCTACTACTACCACTTCCTGCAGGCTTTGGATATCTTCCTGCAAAGTAAGGTTTATGGTTGAGCGACCATTAAGAGGGACTTCCTGGGCAGTATAGCCTATGGAAGAAAAGATGAGTACATCGTCACTGTTAGGGACGCGGATGGTATAGTTACCTTCAATATCGGTAACTGTACCTGTAGTAGTGCCCTTTACCAGGACGTTCACCCCGGGCAGCGTTTCATTATTTTGGTCAGTGACTTTACCACTGACATTAATTTGAGCCAGCGCTGGCGAAAAGACAGCGGGCAGCAGGAAAAGCAGAATCATACAGACATAAGAATTCCACCTCCCGTTGAGTAGTTGTAATTGTGTCAACATGGAATAGTATTAATAGTGAAAAATAAATAAAAGATGGAAATACTAAATTTTAGCCGGTATCG
>CAZFFW010000073.1:9131-24138 GCA_964518125.1 uncultured Porifericola sp. | reverse complement strand
GAAATTAACATCGGCCAGTTTGTTGCCTCAGAAATCGTCATCATCCTGATCATGAGTGCTGTAGAAAAAGTAATCAGCAAGCTGGATAAAATTTATGACCTGCTGACGAGTTCTGTCAAACTGGAGCAGGTCACTACCCTGCCCATGGAGCACCTGAAAGGCTTTGATTTTGACCCTGCTGATGAGGAAAAAGGATTATCTATAAGAACAAACAATCTTAATTATAAATATCCGGGTAGCCATACCTATAGTCTCAGGGGTATTGACCTGGAGATCGGCCCCTCAGAAAAAGTTTCCCTCTCGGGCTTCAACAATGCCGGTAAAACTACCCTGATCCATGTGCTGCTGGGGCTGCTGGAGGATTATGAAGGAGCCATCTTTTACAACGGACTTTCTCTGAACGATATCAATAAGACAAGCCTGCATAGTATCATTTCTAACAATTTGTACGATAACGAGATATTCCACGCCAGCATATTTGAAAACATCACCCTGGGAAGGCAGGAGATCACCAAAGATGACCTGCTTTGGGCACTGGAGCTGGTCGGCCTTTCAGATTTTATCGGAGGCCTGCCCGAAGGCATGGATACGGAGATCATCTCGGGTAGCCTGCGTCTGCCTGAAAATATCACACACAAAATACTAATGGCCAGGAGTATTGTCAGCAGGCCCCGACTTTTGATACTCAATGACAAACTGCTGGGAAATGAAAAAAAAGAAAAGAAAAGGCTACTGAACCGGCTGCTGGACACTGAACAGACCTGGACCGTCATGATATTATCTAATGATACGGAGGTGATGAAGCGGTGTGACAACAACCTTTTCTTACAGGATGGGCGATTGGTATACCAGGGTGATTATCGGTCAGTGACGCATGAGAATGCAATAAATGAATTGGTAGATGAAAATTAAAAAGATAAAAAACACAGGCCTTTTTAAGTCAAAACAAAGTAAAGAGCAGCAGAATGGGCACGCTCCTCCTGCCAGCGGGTACTTCAGCGCCAAGCTACTGAAAGCTTCCACGCTGCCCCGCACCCTGGCTTACTGGAGCTACGGCATCCTTGGTATCGGTATCATTACCCTCTTCCTGCCCTGGACCCAGAATATACGCTCTTACGGCTATGTCACTACTTTTGAGCCGGGTAGCCGGCCGCAGACGATCCATGCCACCATCGCCGGAAGGGTGGAGGAATGGTACGTCAATGAAGGGGCGTTTGTAGAGAAGGGGGATACGATACTACAGCTTTCCGAGGTGAAAAATGAGTATCTGGACCCTCAGATGCTGGCCCGGCTGGAAGAACAGCTGGAGGCCAAAAATGATGCGCTGGAAGCTACCCGGGCTAAAGCTGATGCCCTGAGGGAGAGAATAGATGCACTACAGGCAGCCCTGAGCCTGAGTCTGGAAAAGGCCGAAAACAAAATATTACAGGCAGAAGAGAAGATAGAGACCGAACTGGCTGATTATTCGGCAGCGGAAACCGCCTATGAAATTGCCCGGCAGCAGGCCCAGCGTTACGAGAACCTTTTTGAAGATGGGCTGGCCTCTGAGCAGGAAAAGGAGAATTACCGGCTCAAACTGCAGGAAACACTTCAGAAGTTAGTCTCCGCCGAAAATAAGCTGACCATCGCCCGACAGGAACTCGCCAATGCCCGGATTGAACTGAGTTCGATAAAGGCCGAGTACATGGACAAAATCGCCAAAGCCGAAGCAGACCTGAGCTCAACCCTGGCTTACGCTTCGGACATTGAAAGCGAGATCTCCAAGCTGAGAAACAAACTGGCCAATGTGCAGGAAAGAGAAGATTTTCTGCATATAGTGGCGCCCCAGGATGCACATGTGGTGAATGCCATGGTATCCGGTATCGGCGAAACCGTCAAGGAAGGCGAGGCGGTGGTGAGCATCTTACCGGCCAATCCCGACATGGCCGTTTCACTCTTCATTGACCCGATAGACGTACCGCTGGTTGACGTGGGGACAGCGGTTCGCCTGCAGTTTGAAGGCTGGCCGGCGGTGGTATTTTCCGGATGGCCAAATACCGGCTATGGTACATTCGGCGGGCGCGTAGCGGTGATCAATGATGTAGCCAATGACAAAGGAAAATTCAGGATACTGGTAGTACCGGAGGCCGGAGGTAAGGAATGGCCCGGGCAAATCAAAGTTGGAGCAGGCGCCCTGGGTTGGATGATGCTGCGGGATGTACCCATCTGGTTTGAAGTCTGGCGACAAATTAACGGATTCCCGCCCGAGTATCCAGGGGAGCTTTCGGAAGAAGAAACTTTTAAGAAAGAGCAGAAATTCCTCAAAAAGTTGAAACCGAAATAACGGTCCAGACTGGGGATGATCGTGTCTGATGACCCTTTTTTTTCTGCCGAAACAGCAGTTCCCATTTTTTAAACTTAAGCTTTTTGCACGAATGATCTTAAAAAGGCTAATTGTATTTATTTCAGTGATCAGTACCTTATGCTGCCCCAAGTCAGCGCTTAGCCAGGACACGGTAGAGGTGCTGGAGTTCAGAGAATACCTGCAACTTGTTGTGGCCAACCACCCGGTGATCAGGCAGGCAGATTTGCTATCCGAAACTGCCCGGCAGGAAATCAGGATCGCCAGGAGTGCTTTTGACCCGGTGCTGGAGAGTAGGTACTACCGCAAGAGCTTTAAGGGCAGCAACTACTTTAGCATCTGGGAAAATACCCTGAGGGTTCCGCTCTGGTATGGCGTGGATATCCTGGCTGGTTATGAAAATAATGGCGGTCCCAACATCAACCCCGAGGATCTGACTACCGCGCAGGGACTGACCTCGCTGGGACTTTCTATCCCCCTCGGCCAGGGACTGATCATAGACGAAAGAAGGGCCACCCTCCGGCAGGCACGCTTGTTGGAAGATCTGGCAGAAGCAGAGCAGGTAAAAGCCATCAACAAATTCCTGCTGGAAGCCGCCAAGCAGTACTGGGACTGGACCCTTGCTTATGAAACGCTGGACTATAACCGGGAAGGTTTGGAATTTGCCGAATTCCGCTTGTCGGCTACTCGTGAAAAGGCTCTTGAAGGCGCTATACCAGCCGTTGATACCGTAGAAGCAGAAATCCTGGTGCAGGATTTTGCAGTAGCATATGAGAAGGCTCTACTATCGTATAATAATACTTCGCTGATTTTGTCCACCTACCTGTGGACTGAAAACCTGGAACCGCTGGAAATACCCGAAAACGTCATTCCTTCCACCCGGGGCTGGGAAACAGAACCCATTCAAAGAGATTCTCTGAACAGCTTGCTGGTACAGGCATCAGAAAATCATCCGGAGCTCGCCAAGCTTGATCTAAAAATCCGGCAGCTGGAAATACAGCGGAGATACTACCAGGATCTTTTCCTGCCCAAGATCAAGCTGAACATCAATGTGCTGCAAACCGGCTTCGCTCCTCCTGAAGTGTATGATCCTCAGTTCGTAGACGATAACCATAAAATAGGAATAAGCCTTGTACAACCCCTGTTTTTGAGAAATGTGAGAGGCCAGAGGGACCTGTACAATGCAAAAATTGAGGATGCCGGCTACGACCTGCTCTTTACCAACCAGGAAATCCTGGCCCGGGTAGAAGCCGCCTTTAATGACTGGCAGTCGCTGGAAGAACAGATTGGGTTTCAGGCAGGTAAAGTGAGCAATTATCGGATATTACGCGCAGCAGAAATAGAAAGGTTTGAACAGGGAAGCGGCACCCTCTTCCTGATCAACAAACGGGAAACCAGCCTGGTAGACAGCCAGATCAAACTTGCTGAATTGAGGGCCAAGTACGCCAAAAATAAATTTTACCTGCAGTGGGCAGCGGGAAGTATCAGCATGAATCTTTGGCGATAGATATTAGCGGTTGATATGGTGCGTGACGCTTTTTTTACTGTCTGTACCATACCGAAGCTACCGCTCCCTCCTGATAAAATGTACTACCGAAGGCAATAAACACCTGCGCAAAGAGACTGCACAGGTATATAGCCAATATCACTGACCAAATATGCTGAAGATGATCGGATTCATTATCCTGGGTAGCCTCGGAATTTTCATACTTGCCGGAGTGCTTTTTCTTAATATCAGTCCGGTATTTGGCGGCAAAGCCACCGCAGCCCAAAAGGAGCGATATAAGCAGTCTCCGCAGTTTCAGCAGGGTAAGTTCGTCAACCAGATTCCTACCTCTATGGACCTGGGTCTCGCTGAATATGCCAAACTAAGCCTGGAGTTTATCCAGGGCACGCCTGACAGCAAGCCTTCGGTGCCGCTGCCGGCAGAGTCCATAGATTCAGCGGAGGTAGCCAAAAAAAGCACCGGCACCACCCAACTGCGGTGGCTGGGGCATTCGGCCATTTTGCTGGAAACCGCCGGAAAGAACATACTACTGGACCCCATGCTGGGGCCATCTCCCTCTCCCATTTCCTGGCTGGGCGGTCCGCGATATGGGGAACTACCCATCTCCGCCTCCCAACTCCCCCACATTGATGCGGTGCTCATCTCTCATGACCACTATGACCACCTGGACCATGGTTCAATCCTCGAACTGAAGGAGAAAACCGATCACTTTTATGTTCCCCTGGGCGTGGGGCCGCATCTTGAAGCCTGGGGCGTAGCCGCTGACAAAATCCATGAGATGAAGTGGGGGGAAGATATACAACTGGACGACCTGACACTGGTCTGCACTCCGGCCCGCCACTTCTCCGGCAGGGGGCTACTGGACCGGAACAAAACTCTCTGGGCCTCCTGGGTGATCTGTACGCCTGATCAGAAGATATTCTTCAGCGGTGACAGTGGCTACGGCCCCCACTTCAAGGAAATAGGTGCGCAGTATGGGCCTTTCGACTTTGCCATGATAGAGTGTGGTCAGTACGACCTGCGCTGGGAAGCAATCCATATGCTGCCCGAACAGAGTGTGCAGGCGGCCCTGGACCTGCAAGCCCGGATGATGATGCCCATCCACTGGGGCGCTTTTACGCTCTCGCTCCATAGCTGGACTGATCCGGTGGAGCGGGCCAGCCGGGAGGCTAAACGACTGGGTGTGGCCCTTACTACCCCCAGGATAGGAGAAACCGTTATGCTGCCAGCTATGACACAGCCCGACAGCCGCTGGTGGGAAAACTTCGCTTTGCGACAAAGCCAGAAATCAATTACTGCAAAACATTAACAGGCATATGACATATCTCACGGCAGGTCATCCTGAAAGTATAGCGCACAACTTTGTGGCAGCCTGGAACCAGCGGGATGCCGCAGCCATTGCCTCACTTTTTGATGAGGATGCCGAATTCGTCAATGTCACCGGCTTATGGTGGCACGATCGTCAGGCGATAGAAAAGGCACATGCTTACGGGCTAAAGACAATCTTCCGGGATTCTACGCTTAAACTTATCCGTACCCAGGTAAAATACTTGTCTGAGGATATCGCTGTAGTGCATGCCAAAATGCGCCTGAGTGGCCAGAGCCCTACTGAAGAAGTCGCTGAACCGGGTGTTCGCAGCAATATTTTTACATTTGTGGTACACCGAAAAGGCGAAAACTGGTATTGTGCATCGGCGCAGAATACCGATATCGTGCCGAATATGGAGACCCAGGTGCGCGATGCGCAGGGTAAGCTGCGGGCAGTGGATTATCGCAGGTCCGGCAAGGCCGGCAGTTGATACTTATACGGACACCGTTCGTGCAGTTGCCTCTTTGGTCATACAGCATTTTCCCGGCTCTGAGAACCGTAAAGTCTTCTGGCCCGGTTCTAATAACTGATGAAACTTCTACACAGATGTCTGCAGACCTGCCTCAGGGAGGGTAAGCCAGCCTCATCGCTGAAAAGGTGAATCACCAGGGAAATTGAACGTTCCGGTATGGTCACCATCTACCGCAAACCGAGGAGCAAATTTCTGCCTTGTCCCGCTTATCCCGGATTGTTTCTTTTAATAAAATTCCTGTAATTTAATCTTCGCGGCTTTCCTGCATGAAGAATAGTTTCGTTTTGTCGGTAACACACTACACAAAATTATTTCTCTCTATTGATCAGCGCTACTGACTTCTGGTAGGATAATGTATTGCATGTTTCTCCATCAATAAAGAGTTTTGTTAAAAGTTCACCCCATAAAAACAGCTATAGACGATGAGGAAAATTATCATGCTAATTTTTTCAGGTATTATTTCAGCAAACACTTTGTGTGCTCAACATTCAGACAGCCTCGAGATGAAGCCGCCAAAAATGAGCCCGCCCGTTCCTATCGAGACATTTGCTGGTAATAAAGGATTGGTTTTCCAGATGATCGTCAGTAAGCACTTTTCACCCAAAAGCAGGTTTGGCTTCTTTAACGTGACTAATTTCGTGGGAGACTATGCTACGACCAATCAACAGAATCAGTATATCGCCCAGTCTTTTGTAACTGCCGATATATGGAAAGGCCTTTCCGTAAATGCAGGCGTAACGATGAACTATATGACAGGGTTCAGGCCTTCGGCGGGACTTCAGTACCTGTTTGCCAACAGACAGGTTTTAATGGTGGTATTACCTCGTTTTGACCTGACACAAACCTATAATTTTGAAACTTTCGGATTATTCGAATTCAAACCTAAATTCACAAAAGACTGGGGGCTTTATTCAAGATTCCAGGGATTGTATAACCACAATACCAAGCTTGATTTTCATGACCGAAGCTATATTTGGTTAAGGCTTGGCGCCTCCTACAGGAACTTCCAATTTGGCGTTGGATCGGATATTGACTTCTACGGCCCGGGCAAAACCAATGAAAACAGTTTTGGTGGCTTTATCAGAACAGAACTCTTTTAATACGCAATCTATGAACCTAACCAAAACACTGGGGGCTAAAATTTGCTTTACCTGTATCAAGGCCTCTTCACCATCTTCCCTTATCTTATGATTGTCTGGTTTGCCAAGATAGAGCATTTCTGGCACACGAAGTTTGCTACCAGGATTGCCAGTAACTTCCTGATCTTCTGCTTTCTTGTGGGGCTCGTCATTACTGCCCTGGGCCGCCTGGGCCTGTTTGCCTATGATGGCAGCTTTTTCCTGGCAGTGGACATTGCCTTTACTGCCCTGCTGCTCATAGAGGTTATGGGACTGATTTTTGTCCTCCCCCGCTCAGTGGCTGATAGTGTGGGTAAGCAGTTTGAAATTTTATCCATTGTGTTGCTACGCTCTGCTTTTAAGGAATTTGGGCATCAGTATTCGGAAGTAAGCCGGGAGAGCTTCTACGATCCTGAATTTTACCACATGTTCTATGATGCTTTCGGCGCTTTGGTTATCTTTTTCCTGCTGGGCTTTTACTACAAGATCCAGCGTCATGAGCGAATTACCTATTCCGACCAGGAGCAACAGGCATTTATCCGCTTCAAACAGTGGATTGCCATGGGGCTGCTTACAGTATTCCTTGCGCTCGGGGTATATGACATAGAGGAGTGGTTTCGGATAAGAACCTATGACCTCAGCATCAACACCTTTTACTATATCCTGATCTTCAGCGATGTGCTGATACTGCTGTACTCTCTGCGCTATACCTCCAAGTACTACAATATCTTTCGTTATTCATCATTTGCCTTTGCCACTATCCTGATCAGGCTATCGCTTTCGGCTAATCCACCAATCAACAGCCTGCTGGGTATACTGGCGGCGGTCTTTGTGCTGGGAATCTCCTATGCCTACAATTACTTCCGCTCATCCGTATCTTCCTGAGAAAGAAGCGGCTTTGATTCATTAAAAAAGCCCCGCCCGACCATATAAGTCGGGCGGGGCGGAAGCGGGCAAGACTTGCTCAGCGCTAGTTCTTGTTGCTATAGTAAGTTGGCTTTCGTCCCTTCTGGTAATCGCCAAACCCAAACATGGTAGGATTGTATTCTCCCACAATCGCCACATTATTCTCCTCAGGAATCTGAGATTCCATTTCCAGCCCCCAATACACTGCATTCACCAGCAGGCGGCGCAGGTCTTCGCTGAGCAGGTCTACCGAAGCGCCCATGGTGGTGGTAAATATCCGGTTGGTTTTGCCGCTTTCGTTGCTAAAGGTTTTGGTCCAGGCTACGGGCATCACTGATTTTTCCCAGTTGAGTTCGGTATCGGCAGTCATACCTTTGGTAGGCTGTCCCCACACCAGTACTTCAGGGTCACCGGTGAGTTCGCGGGTACCATAGACGTCAGTCGGCCCCCAGATGTCTTTGACGCCCCGCAGTATAGGATGCCCCTTGCGCTGCTGTATTCCATCAATCAGGCCCCTTGTACCCTCGTAGGCATGGTGCCCGTGGTGGTCTACCCAGGTTTCGCCCAACACCTGCCGGCCAAAGCCCTCTTCCCAGCCGGCGGTTTTACTGTTAAAGCTGTATTTAGCGTAGGGGCTGTCCATATTGTCTTCGTAGTGGAAAGCATGGGTAGAAGTGCGCATAGCGATGATTGGCTTACCGGCCTTCAAATATTCGTCAATGTGCTGCATCTGCGCGTCAGGCAGCTCGCGGAAGCGGGTAAAAAGCACCATCAGGTCGGCGGATGCCAGTTGCTCCAGGCCGGGAATGTTATGCTGGTAATCCGGATTGATCTCCCCGGACTTGGGGTCAATGGCGAAGAGAACGGTGGTCTTGAAGCCATGATGGGTAGAAAGGATCTTGGCCAGCATCGGTAGCGCCTCCTCTGAGCGATACTCCTCATCGCCGCTTACCAGTACAATATGTTTTCCCGCACCGGGCCCCTGGCCCCCCTCAAAACTGATCCACTGCTTATCCTGCTGGGCACAGGCTACATTCAGGTTGAACATCATAAACAGGGCCATCAGGCCATTAATTTTTTTGAAAAAAAGAAGATGTCTCATTATCGGTAGTTGTTTGTAGTTTAAATCTATGCGGAATAAAGTTTACTGAAATTTATTATAATTTTTTTCAAATATAGTGCTCACTTCGGCAGGAGACAGCCCTCTGTCGTATATCTCCAAATTAGCCAAACTACCGTCAAAATAACCTCCATTTAAGTTATTTCGTCCAATCACTACCGGCTCTTTTGTAGGGAAAAGCGGGAAAAGCTGTTCAACTTTACCTACCGCTTCGCCATCCATATAGTAAGTAAGCTGTCCTAAAGATTGATCTGCCACCACCGCCAGGTGCGTCCAGGTGTTATAAGGGATAGTCCGGTTGATGAGGTAGTCTTTCCAGGCGTTGTTCCACACTGATAACCCCCACTGCGTTTCCGGCATAGGACCAAAACCTAGCCGCCAGTGAGATTTGACATCGCCTTCTACCGCCTGTGAGATAAAAGCCTCAAACCTTTCCGCAGAAGCAGGATTGATCCACACAGACAAAGAAAAACTGCCTGTAAGATTGTTAAGTTTATCAGACTGGATGATGGCATAATCATCTTTCCCGTCAAATTTGATCATCTGCAGAGGTTCATGCGTCAGTTCTGCCCCTTCTACCTGCAGTGCATCTGCTCCGGCTACATTTTCATCAAGCACCTGAAGCAGCCTTCCGTAAGCCAGATCTTCAGACCTGGCGTATAGGTTGAGGCTGTTGGTTTTTTGCTGGCGCAGGGAATAACGCCTGTCATCCACTATGGTCTGTACGTGACGAGCGGCCTCCTGCCTTTGATGCACCTCAAAGTACCGCCTGAGGTTAAGCAGATCAGTTTTACCAAAGCTGTACCTTTCCGGCTGCTGGTGCCGGAGTAATTCGTATTGGGCCGCCAGTATGTTGGGCTGCTCCAGTCCGACAGGCAGTAAGGCCCGGGATACCGGAATTTGGGGTAAGCGGAGGTTTAGCGGGTCGTAGCCATATTTGCTCAGCAAAGTTTCCCGCTTATCCCAGAGATAGGCTACCCCGCCGTAATTGAGCATGATGGTGAGGTCAAGGTCAGCAAAAAGCCTGCGTAGCGCGTCAGGCAGGGCTTCGGGCAGCAGGGCATTGTTCTTCACATGGTCAAAAAACCTGAAGTGATAGTCAATGGGACGCTCCACGGAATGGGCATTGAGTAAGCGGCTTAGTTCCAGGCTTTCCTTCATCCGGGTATCATCGCCGAAGCCCTGGGCTATGTACAAAAAATCGTCCCAGTAAAAATGGTCTACCAGAAAAGTCCGCATCGCCAGTTCAGGATGGGGGAGCTTGTACAGTGCAGGTGCCATACAAATATACGCATGGTATACATCCTGCCTGTCCATCATGACCGTAAAGACATAGGCGGCAGCATCCCCCTGCCCGGCCAGGATACGGAAGGGCCGGGTGTCAAAATGCTGCTCCAGATAAGCGGGTAATTCATCTGCCAAAAATGCTTGGAGAGGGTCTGCTGTGTAATTGGTATACTGCGTGAGACGCTGATCCCAGTCGGCACTGCCAAAAGCATCAATACCTACAATCAACAGGGGAGGGAGATTTTCGTTTTTTACCAGGTAGTCGGCTACTGAAGTCAGCAGGTTAATCTGCTCCTGATTTCCCAGGTATACCAGGGGGATATAGGCTTGTGTGGTATCTCCTCCGGTAGCGTGAATCTGTAACTGAACCGAGGTATCCAGTACATCAGATTTTACCTCCTGCGCCTGTACGCCTGCATAGTAAAGTGTTGAAAAAACCAATAGTATCCAGTTCTTCAAAATTGTGTTCTTTTGATGGAAGAAGCATTCGTGTTCATTAGAACAGGCGTAGGAAAGGGTATCAAATTGAGCGTGTCCCACAGAAAAGCAGGGGGCAGGCCGTTTACCATAGCAAGCGCTCAAAAGGCGTTGGCCCTATCCAGCGGAAAGACCTGATTGCTTCCAGGCATTTCCCGGGACCAAGCCCGGCAGATAGTAAGTCCGGGGACCTGCTTTGGGAGAATGGCCATAACACCTCTGCAAAAACCTACTCTCCCTCCATAGGATGCTCTTTGAGTAATTCCTCAGGCGTATAAAAGCCGGTTTTATCCTGTACCCTGGCCCTGACCTCCTTCACCTTTTCGGGGCTGATGGCCGAAGCTTTGTTACCAAAGGAATTCCGCACATAGGTAAGCACAGCCGCTACTTCCTCATCGTTGAGCATGCCGCCAAAGGGCGTCATGGGTACCTGTCCGCCGTACTCCCGGTCCAGCACTTTGATAGGCCCGTACAGTCCCTTGAGCGTTAGCTTAACCAGGCGCTCCTCGTCGCCCAGCACCCACTGCGTACCCGCCAGCGGCGGAAACTGTGATGCCGACAAGCCAGCTCCATCGGGTTGATGACAAGTCATACAGTAGCCCTCCCGTGCATAGATTTCCTTTCCGGCGATGTAAAGCTCACGCTCTTTGCCTTCCAGGTCGGTGGCGATCTCTTCTTCTTTTTTCTCTTCCAGGGATTTTCCGTTGAGGTGTGCCTCGGCGGTTTCGTAGGCGTGGATCATCCACTCATCCAACGGCTTTTTACCGGCTTCCGCCAGGATGGCCAACCCGCTTTCCTTGTCCAGCCAGGAAGCTGCCACGATAGCTTCTAAGCGCACCCGGCCATGCTCGTCTCCGGCTGCCTGCAGCATCAGTTCGGTCTGGTTATCCAGCTGATGACCGGCATAGCGCAGTACGCGTGCCGCCGCCGCCCGGGCCCGGAAGTCTTCAGATTTCAGCAGCTCCTGCAGCAGGGATTCATCTACCTGGTTGAGGCCCCAGCTTACCCAGAGGGCTTCCAGCAGGTGGTGCTCGTAGTCGGGGTCATCTTTGTCCAGCCGGTCTATCCAGTTCCAGAGGTTGGCCATCACCTCCTGCGGGTCCCTCCCCCTCAGCTCATTACGGCTACGGTGGCGGGTACGGAATTCCGGAAGCTTGAGATTGTCCAGCAGTTCAGGGATACTCGCACCGGCTACTTTGGCCGGCTCTACCAGCGGACGGCCCGGATAAGTGATCCGGTAAATACGACCGTGTACATGGTCACGCAGGGGATCGCGGGCATTGTGCTGCATATGTCCGATCAGGACATTGTGCCAGTCCACCAGGTAAAGTGAGCCATCCGGGGCAAATTCCATATCTACCGGACGAAAGTTTTTGTCATCGCTCCAGATCAGGTCCTGTCGGTGCTCACTGTGGAAACCGGTGCCGTCGTCCACCATTTTGTGCTGCTTGGTACCCAGGAAGCCAATGGTATTGTTGATCAGCAGGTCGCCCTGCACCTCATCGGGAAAGTGGCGGCTGGAGACAAATTCCAGGCCTGAAGTAGGCCGTACCCGATGGGCATCCTCAATAAGGTTGACTGATTTGTGGGTAGCCACACCGTAGCGGGACTTCACCGTACCGGGCATCATCCAGCGTACATCCGGGCCGGAAGTTTCGGCAAAAAAGTTTTGCCCCCACTCGTCAAAGGCGATACCCCAGGGGTTGGGGATCGACAGCTGGGCGGTTCTTTCCAGGCGGCGGCGCTGCGGGTTATAGCGGTAAAAGCCTCCGTTGGTTGCCCTCACCGGGCCGTAAGAAGTTTCTACATTGGTATGTAAAAAGACACCTTCACCCATATAAATCGCTCCCGAAGGATCAGAAGTATAGGCACTGTGGGCATGGTGGGTATCGTGGTCGTCGAAGCCGCTCAGGATGATTTCTTTGGTATCGGCCCGATCATCACCATCCGTATCAGTATAGAGCAGCAGGTTGGTGCCCTGCGAGACATATACCCCCTGATGGGTGATCTCAAAGCCCAGCGGCAGGTGCAGTCCGTCCAGAAAGGTGGTCTGCTTGTCAGCCTTTCCGTCATTGTCCGTATCCTCCAGGATGATGAGCTTATCATCGGGCTTGGCATCACCGGGCTTATAGTGCGGATAACTGGGCATGGTAGCAACCCACAGACGCCCTTTATTGTCGAAAGACAGCTGTACGGGATTGGCCAGGTCGGCAAATTCTTTTTCGGAGGCAAACAGCTCAACCTTGTAGCCGGGCGCCAGGTGAAACTGCTCTATGGCATCCTGTCCGTAGAGGTATTCAGGGTCTCCGTTTTTGTTGCTGGGCTTATAGTTGGTACTTACCGGCGGCAGCGAGCTGGTATTGGCATCGGCGGCAGCCAGGTCCATCTTCTCTCCTTTGGCAGCCTTCCAGATTGCCTCATCCCGGATGGCTGTCATCTCACGTATTTTCTTGATTTCAGCCGGGTAATTATCAGGTCCGAAAGGGTCGTAGCGCCGGCCGTAGGCATGGACGCCATTGGGAATTTTGTAATCGTTGTGCCACATCCAGTTCTTTTCCTGTACCGCCGCATGGATCATGTCCCGCTGTGCCTCCGCTTTGGGCTCGGCCTTACCAAACACCTTGTTGGCCAGCAGTTTGGCAAAGCGGGCATAGCCGGCATCACTAAGCTGTGAGCCATCGGTCGTCAGCGGCTCCTCACTCTCGGCATACCACTGCCGGGTGGGGGTAAAGACATCCACAAAATGAACGTTGTTGGCCTCGGCTACTTCCCGCATGGCTTCGGTGTAGAGCGCCAGGTTCTGGTTCTCCTGCTCACCATTGGGCAGATCATAACGGTCTGACAGATCTTCAAAGGCGATGGGCGAAACAATGGCCAGCTGTACCGAGGTGTCGCCATTGTACTGCTGCGCCAGCGTATGCTTGATGAATGCATCAAGTTCAGCCTTGTAGTTGTCCAGCCCTTCAGGCCCCTGGAAGGACTCGTTGTAACCAAAAAAAGCGATAATCTTATCTGCACCCAGTCGGGTCAGCCATTCATCGGGGGTTTCAAAGTGGCCTTCGCTGCCGGAGAAGTGTGCCAGTTCATCCTGGTACTGCTCTGCTCCGGGAAAGGCCCAGGGAGCGTTACGGCTGGAGTGGGGACGGAAACCGGGCGTATTACCGGGATCGCTCATGTTGCGGATAAAGAGCAGGCTGTCAGGATAGCGCAGCTGCAGCTCAGTCTCAAAATGCCCGAAGTTCATCATGCGCGAGCCCAGGTTATTGCCCAGCAGAATGATGTGGTCATCTTTGCGCAACTCCAGTCCTGCTTCTTCAGGAGGGCTGCACTGATAAAAAACAATAGCCAGGAAAAAGCTAAAAATACGCAAGAGAGAAAAGGGGCGGCCTGCCCTGCCTGTGACTGTCATCGGTTACAATTAGGTTGTTTACATTGAATCAGTCTGGAAAATAACAGATTTGACACAAAAGGAGTAGCATTTTTTACTCCTTTTACGATACTTTTTTTGCAGACCGGCTCTTTTATCAGTGTCGGGTTTGGGGCAGCAGTTACACCAGCGCCTCAGAGGGAGAAGAAGAGGCAATGACAGGCAGCCCTCGTTACTTTACTTTTCATCTTTTGCGTCAAGCACAAATTCTTGAACTTTTGATATATTCCTGACAGCGCGGACCTGGCTGAAGTGGCAAATGGGTTTGCAAAATCATGATTTATATAAACCACGACTTTCTAAGCCGTTACCACAAAATTACTTCCTACAAGTATCTTAGTACAAAAGTTAGATAGCAGGACTCTTTTCTGCTCAAAAAAGCATCAGGAGTCCCAAGCGCCATAGTCATTATTTCCGCAGAAGCAGCTTAAGTCAGGATTGATTTACAATAAGATTCATCTCTGCGAGCTCCTGTCCAATCTGGTGAATGCCTTCCAGAATCTTTTGTTGTTGCCTGGTAGAGGGCTTTTTCTTTCCCTGTATATATTGCGAAAGCAATGAGGGATTTAATCCGATACGCTCAGCCAATAAGCGGGCATTCAGTATCTTGTAATCCTGAAAAAAATGCTGCCAGTCAATTTCAAACTGGATACAGGAGGCATCTACAAAAAACCCTTTTTCTTCAAAATATAGGTTAATAGCCTCTACTGCGTTACTCAAAAGATCAGCTACTGTTTTGCCAGTGGTGAAAATAGGATACTTTTCTGCATAAGCTGAATAACCGGTGTGGGTTTTTTCTACTATCACCACTATTTTTGGCCTGAGTTTTTTCATAGTAAGCCTGCTTCTTTTAATATCTTTTTTTCTAATCCTTTTCCAATCTCCTGGCTTCCATGGTTGGGGAAAATAATCGTTCCTGCTTTTTCCGGATGCTTCATTTTCACATGAGACCCCTTTTGTGAAACAGGATACCAGCCATCCTT
>CAZFFW010000073.1:0-9031 GCA_964518125.1 uncultured Porifericola sp. | reverse complement strand
GCACTAAAACTCCTTATCGCCAAATTCGCTCTTGATAAAGCGTGATCTGCCTGCCGTCTGATTAATGCGGTAGCTGAGGTTGAGCATGACCATATCCACTTCGTAAATATAATTGGTCGTGGTGTAGAAATCTCCGTTCTGCCATGTCTCGCCCTGCCGGGGTGGCGGCAGTCCTGCATTTCCGCTCCAGGTACTTATCCGCTGCTCATTAGTAGGCAGCAGGCCCATATCCATGTTGAGCCACTGCAGGGTGGCCGTGAGCCGCTTATCCAGAAAGGTCTTCTGTAGCGTCAGGTTCGGCGACAGGAAGCGGGAGTCCTCGCCCTGTGCCGTATTCTGGTCAGAAATATAATTGAGCGTCCACTGTAGATTAAATGTGGGCGAGAGCCTGAAGGTAGTATTCACATTGACAGAATAGATCCAGCTGCGGGTATTGACCGGCATACCGGCAAATGCACCTTCTATCCGGTAATTGTACAGGTTACCTCCGGCATAGAACTGCCACCACTCGGCAGGATTAAGCTCCAGCCCGGCTTCCAGCCCCAGCGAACGCCCCTGCCCCACATTGGAGTAGATACGGTTCAGGATAGAATCATTGTAAATGGTATTGACCCGGTTAATCAGGTTTTGTACCCCCCGGTAATAAGCAGTAGCAAACACGGAATTGTTACCAAAATCCCTGATCATGCCCATTTCCACCAGGTCTATGAACTCGGGCAGCAGTTCGGCATCACCCTGCTCAAAGGTTTCGGAGTGCTCCCGCTCCGGGAAAGGGTTCATCTTGAAAGTAGTGGTTCTTTCTACCCGCCGGCTGTAGGCCGCCTTCAGGCGAAAGGCGTCGGTCCAGTCATACAGCAGGTTGGCTGAGGGATAGAACTGCACAAAGTCATAGTCGTAGGTGTCGTCCACCAGCGCATTGGTCAGGATCAGCTGCCGGTCCATCACTTCGGTCCTCAGACCGGCGGTATAAGACAGTTTGTCCCATTTATCGGAATATTGCCCGTAGACTGAGTGTATGCTCCGGGTCAGGTCCACCTGGCTGGAAAACTCGGGAATGAGCACATATTCATCCGTACCGATGGTCCGCTCCTCGTAGAAGAAGTCTCCCTCATGGTCCAGAAAGCGAAACTGGTAACCGGCTTCCAGTTTGCCGCCACCCAGGGGGCGGCTGTAGTCCAGTTGCAGGCGCAATCCATTGAGTGGATTATCATTGGTATTGTACTGGTCCTGCAGGGTGTCCTGCAGGCCGGGCCAGGAGAGGTTGAGGTTGGTGGTAGGGCCTCCCAGCATGGTATACTCGTAGAGTACAGAGGCGCTGAGCTTAGACTGATCGTCAAAGGTATGGGCGTAGTCCAGGCTGCTGATGAGGAAGTCGCCCCGGCGGATACGCAGGTTCTCGTTAAAATAGGTGATCTGCCCCAGGCTTTCCCCTTCCGGCAGGTAAACTTTGCTGTTGTTGTACAGTATATCAGCCGTACGGTCTTTGCTGCGCTTTCCGGCAAAAAAGCCCAGGCTGAAGTTATCACTGGCGCTAGCCGCATAGCCGATGGTAGCCCGGGCAGTGTAGCTTTTTTCGTCAAAGCTTCTTTCTCCATCCGAGGGAAAACGGGTGAGCGTATCGCCCAGGATGGTATAGACGTCCCCTACCCGGCGGCCGGAAATATCATTGCGGAGGTAGCTGGCTCCCAGGGAAACGTCCCACTTGTTTTTGCGGTAATTCAGCGTAAAATCTCCTCCGTAGCGGGGAGCCGCTTCGGCATTGTCATAATCCTCAATACTGGGAGCACCAAGCCGGGCATTGAATTGCAGGAACAGCCCGTCGGTAGCGCCCTTACGGGTGATGATGTTGATGATACCCGCCTTCCCTTCCGGATCGTATTTGGCAGAGGGCGCGGTGACGACCTCAATATTCTCTATGGCATTGGCCGGTAGCTGGTTGAGGATGATCGTGGGATCGCTCTGTATGGGCTTGCCGTTGAGCAGAATGGTAAAGCCCGCAGCACCTCTTACGGTAATTTCTCCCCCGGCATTGACGGCTATGGCCGGTACGTTGCGCAGCACATCGGTAGCCGTACCGCCGGCCGCTGACTGAAACTGCCCGGCATCGTAGACCTGCCGGTCTATCTTATGGTAGGTGGCGGCTTTCTGGCCGGTCACGGCGATCTCCTGCAGCAGTTGTTCATTGGCCTGCAGCATGAGTGTCCCTACATCGTAGCGCTGGGCCCGGGAGAGCCGGAAGCCCGGCACCTTCAGGCTGGTATAGCCTACAAACTGTACCTGCAGGTAATAATCCCCCTCTTTGACATTCTCCAACAGGAAGGAGCCATCCGCCTGGGTGACCACTCCACTGACTACGGAAGAATCCTGGGGAGATAAGAGGATCACGCTGGCATATTCCAGGGAAGTCCGGCTGTTGCCATCAAATACAACCCCACGAATGGCGGCAGTCTGGGCCTGAGCCTGGGTATGACTGAAGAATAAGAAGAATACGAAGCCACTTAAAAATTTTAACATCTGATCTAAACGTAAATGCTGCAACTTCCAGGTGATGGTAAGTTGGACTTATCAAGATAGAGAATCTATAGACATCAGCTGACAATAGCAGGCAAAAAATTATGGGCTGAGGGATTCCCTTCAGGTAGTTATGACAGTTTCTTTCACCTATGAGCCACTTTATCCGGAGTAGCTGATTGCATCGGTCATTTAATCTACTGGTACGGGCATATTTACAGACCTGCACATCTGACTGGCGCTATGCCCTGCTACACTACAGGGCATAGTAGTTAAACAGCCGGGGCCTGAAAAAGCTTATCCTTACTGAAAGGGGATAGCGGCACGTGTGTCCGCCAGTGCTACAGCTTACTGGAGGAGGGGAATACCGGCTACCAATCGCCGGACAAGTTCATTACCTTTCAGCAAAAAATTGCCGGCAGACTTAGTAACTTGCCCTGGCGCCTGACCTAAACTTTTTACCTATGGAAGACTATCAGCTAAAATACCTCAAACAACTGGCCCGCAGCTTTCCCAACCGCATAGCCGCTTCCAGAGAGATCGTGATGCTCAGCTCTATCCTCAACCTGACCAAAGGTGCGGAAGTCTTCATCAGCGATGTTCATGGTGAGCATGAGGCATTTCAGCACCTGATGCGCAACGGCTCGGGTATCATCAAGCAGAAGATCAAGGAGCTGTATGCCGGAGAGCTGAACGAAAAAGAAATCAACCAGCTGTCTTCTATCATCTACTATCCGGTCCGCAAGCTGGAGCTGATCCGGCAGGAACAGGAGTCGCTGGATGCCTTTTATAAAAAAACGCTTAAGCGCCTCATACAGCTCACCCGCAGCTTCGCTTCTATCTACTCTACCCGTAAGCTGCGCAAGCTGCTGCCGGCCGACTTCAGCGACATCATCATGGAACTGGTGGCCGAGCGGGAAGTGGGCGAAAAAAATAACTACTACAACCAGCTGCTGTCCAGCATCATCGCACTGGACCAGGCAGAAAAGCTGATTGAGGAATTTTCACGTTTCATCCAGATCCTGTCTATCCACAAGGTGCACATCATCGGCGATGTGTACGACCGGGGACCGGGCGCCGAGATCATCATGGACGAGCTGATGCGCCTGCAGTCGCTGGACTTTCAGTGGGGCAACCACGACATCGTGTGGATGGGTGCCGCCTGCGGCTCAGAAGCCTGCATGGCCAATGTGCTGCGCCTCTCCCTGCGCTACGGTAATACCGATACGCTGGAAAAAGGCTATGGCATCCACCTCATGCCGCTGGCCTCCTTTGCCATAGAGCATTACAAGTCGGACAAAAGCATCGTCTTCGACCCCAAAGTATCGCCCGATGATATGTTCAATGAGTCGGAGCAGTGGCTCAACCGCCTCATGCACAAGGCCATCTCCATCATACAGTTTAAGCTGGAAGGGCAGCTGATTAAAAGACGACCGGAGTTTGGGATAAATGACCGCCTGCTGCTGGATATGATTGACTTTGAGACAGGAACCATACAGCTGGACGGCAGGGAATATCCCCTGCAGGACACTTTTCTGCCCAGCATTGACCCAGCCGACCCGCATGCCCTCAGCCCCGAAGAGCAGGAACTGGTAAAACGCCTCAAAACTTCTTTCCTCAAGAGCCGCCGCCTGCAGCAGCATGCCCAGCTGCTCTTTGAGAAAGGCAGCATGTACAAAGTCACCAACAAAAACCTGCTCTACCACGGCTGTATCCCGATGACGGAAGACGGGGATTTCCAGGTGGTAGACCTGGGCAAGGGCGGCAGGAAGGGCAAGGCGCTGATGGACTTTTTTGACCAGGAAATGACGGTCGCCCGCTCCGGTGTGGACAGGAGTGAAGAAAAAAGCTATGCCATAGACCTCACCTGGTACCTATGGGCCGGCCCGCTCTCCCCCATCTTCGGCAAGCACAAGATGGCCACTTTTGAGCGTTACTTCCTCCACGACCCTGAAACCCATAAAGAAATCAAGGACCACTACTATACCTACCGCGATGACCCCGATAGCTGCGAAATGATTCTCCGGGAGTTTGGTCTGGAACATGATGATGCGGTTATCCTTAATGGCCATGTGCCGGTATCGGTACGCAAGGGCGAAAGCCCGGTCAAGGCCGACGGGCGCCTGATCGTCATTGACGGGGGCTTTGCCAAGGCCTACCAGAAGCAGACCGGAATCGCCGGCTATACCCTGATGCACAATGCCTACGGGCGGCAGCTGATCGCCCATGAGCCTTTTGAGTCGCAGAAGAAAGCCATCGCAGAAGAGCTGGACATCGCCTACAGCGAAACCATCCTCAACCAGTCGGCCCGCAAGCAGAAGGTAAAAGACATAGAAGATGGTGATCAGCTCCGCGATATGATCAGCGACCTCCACCAGCTGCTGGATGCTTTTGCCAGCGGCCTCATCCGGGAGCGCTCCTGACAAAATGCGGCCAGCAACTCTTATGAACTATAATTTTCACTACACCCTTATTTTTTTCTGGCATGAACAAAGCCGGCATATTTTTCATCAAGCTCCTTGCACTTCTCAGTATACTGTTCAGCCTCATTCCGCTGCTGACGGCCGAGGAGTGGTATGTACGGGTGTTTGACTTCCCCCGTCTGCAGGTATTCTTCATGGCACTGGTCAGCCTGCTGCTGTACTACATCTTCATTTTTCATAAAAGAAAAAGAGGCTGGCTGCTACTGGCGGCACTGATAGGCGTGATGGTGTACCAGAGCTATAATATCTACCCCTACACCTTCCTGGCGCCGCAGCAGGTGGAATATTCGGATGCACCGGAACCTGATCCCCGCGCGCAGCTCAGCGTGCTGGTGGCCAATGTGCTGATGCATAACCATGACTTTCAGCAGTTCATCACACTGGTCGGCAGCCGGAAGGCAGATATGGTGCTCACCCTGGAAAGCGACAGCCTCTGGGAAGAACAGCTGGCTGTGCTGGAGACTGACTACCCCCATACCATCAAAATCCCCAAGAGTAATACGTACGGTATGCACCTCTACAGCAAACTGCCGCTACGCGACACCAAGATCATGTACTGGCTGGACATGGACATCCCTTCCCTGAAAACCTATGTACAGCTGCAAAACGGGCGGTGGGTGGAGTTTCATGGCGTACATCCCAAGCCGCCGGTACCCGGCGAAGCCGGCGACAGCCGTCGGCGGGACGCGGAAATCGTGATCGTCGCTAACCGCGTGTCCAAATCTGATTACCCGGTGGTGGTAGCCGGTGACTTCAACGACGTAGCCTGGTCCAAAACGACGCTGCTTTTTCAGCAGGTCAGCGGCCTGCTGGACCCGCGCATCGGGCGGGGCTTTTACAATACTTTCCATGCCGGCTACCCACTGTTCCGCTGGCCCCTGGACCACGTTTTTGTATCTCCGCACTTTACGCTGCGGGAGATGCAGGTCCTGCCAGATATTGGCTCCGACCACTTTCCGGTCTATATCAACCTTAGCTTTGAGCCGGGAGAGCAGGATGAACAACCGGCTGTAACCCCTGAAGAGGATACCGCCGAGGAAGCTACTGAAACCATCAACGAAGGTATAGAAGATGCCAAAAAACCCGAGAAGGATAGCGGCCAGCAGTAGTGCGCCGCTGTTGAAAATTATGCGGCAGGACTTTGATTCAGCCCCTGAATATGTTTCTTTACAGGAATGAAACATGCTTTACCCGCTACCATAGGATTTGCCTGCCAGGGGCTGCTTATTTTGTTCCTTTCCTGCCAGGCGCCCCCTCCTGCCGCCACCGGCATAGCCTACGACTCCCTGCTGCTGGACCATGTGTGGGCCGGGCATCCGGTAGGTTTTGACCTGCTTACCGCTCCCCCCTACCAGTTTGCCGCCTACTACGACAGCAGCCGTACCCTGACCGTAGCCAAAAGAAAGCTGGGCGAAGCTGCCTGGGAAAAGGTGCAGCTGGATGAGGTGACCGGCTGGGATTCGCACAATTACATCCGTATGGCGCTGGACGCACAGGGCCACCTCCACCTGTCGGGCAATATGCACGTGGATACGCTGGTATACTTCCAGGCGGCGCAGCCTTACGATATCCAAAGCCTGAAACGCCGCAGCAGCCTGCTCGGCGAGGATGAAGTACGGGTCACCTATCCCGTATTCTTTGATGCCCCGGAGGGCGACCTGATCTTTACCTATCGCATAGGAGGAAGCGGCAACGGCAACCAGGTCTACAACCGCTATAACCCGCAAAGCCAGCAGTGGAGCCGGCTGCTGGACCAGCCGCTGGTAGATGGAAAGGGGGAAATGAATGCTTACCTGCACGGCCCCATCCTGGGTCCCGACGGCTTCTTTCACCTGGTCTGGGTGTGGCGGGATACACCCGATGCCGAAACCAACCATGACCTCTCCTACGCCAAAAGCCGCGATCTGGTACACTGGATGCAGAGCGACGGCTCTCCGCAGACGCTACCCATCACGCTGGACAACTGTGAGATCATTGACCCCGTAGCTGCCGGTCAGGGTATGATCAACGGCAATACCGTCATCGGTTTTGATGCGGCAGGCCGCTGTGTGGTCAGCTACCATAAGTTTGACGAAGCCGGAAACACACAGGTCTACCAGGCCCGACTGGAGGATGACAGCTGGCAGCTCTACCAGTCTACCGATTATGATTTTCGCTGGGACTTTGGCGGACGGGGTTCGCTCAACAGCCGCATCCGCCTGCAGCCGGTAACGGTGGAAGCACAGCAACTGCAGCAACTGGTGTGGCTGGATACTGCCGGCTACCAGACATACATCCTGGACCCGGCAAGCCTGCAGGTGCTCAGCAAGCAGCCCCCGGCCGCTACCTATCCCCCACACCTGGACCAGGCCCTCCGGGAAGCGCATCAGGTGAATATGACAAAAAGTACCGTAGGCGACAGCCTCTACCTGCTACGCTGGGAAACCCTGCCCCGCAACCGAGACCGGCCAAGAGAAAAGCCCTGGCCGGAAGCCAGCCCATTATATTTGTATGTGATGGAATGAGCCAGATGAAAAATATATTAGTAGATTGTGCTGATATCAAAAGTGTAGTCAAACAATTAGTAAACACTTTCTCCGGTCCTTAACTTAATAGAACTAAATACTCTCCTCAGGGGACTATCCAATGCAGAAACCTGAAAATTGTTGAACCGTAGGTAAAGGATGATCCTGCTTCTACTTTAAAGCGCAGGAATTATAAACCAAAAGAAGCCATATGGCATGAAAAGACAGGAGATCATAGAAAAATTACGAGCCTGTAAAGAAAAACTGGCTACTGAGTTTGGCATTGAAAGTATAGGCCTTTTTGGCAGTTATGCGAAGGATACCGCCACCGTGGAGAGCGATATTGACCTGATCTACGTACCCAAAGAGGGGGTAACCTTTGGTTTAGAGAAGAGAATATTGCTGGAAGAATATCTTAGGGAAGTTCTACAGGTTTCCAGAATTGACCTGGTTAATCATCGGTACATAAACCCCATTGTGAAGCTTAGCGCTGAGAAGGATTTGGTTTATGTATAGTGATAAGAACTTACTCTATAGTCTTTCCATACTGGAAGCCATTGAAAAGGTTTTTTTGTATTCAGAGGCGTATGAGCGCGCGGAAATCTTTTGGGAAGCCAATGACCAGATGAACTTTAATGCCTGTCTCACGCTATTAATTGCCGTAGGAGAGGACTCTAAAAAGCTGGAAGAATCCCTAAAAAGTGCCCATTCTGAAATACCCTGGCATCGTATCGCTGCCTTTAGGAACCGCCTGGCACATGATTATCGGGGAGTAGATCCGGTAATTACTTTTGATATCATTAGACAATACCTTCCGGAGTTGAAGAAGGTAATGCTCAAAATGCTGAAAAGCATCAATTACGACCCAAAAACGTTAGAAAAGGCCTTGGCTTCGGGTTATTATAAGCACATAGGTTATCTTAAAAATTGATAAAATCTCTTGTGCTCAAATAATAGATTTCCTATGTTATCCCGCCCCTGGGACAAGCCCTGGCCCTCAGCACCCCCCCTATCTGTACGAGATGGAATGAGCCAACAGGCATCCTACAGCGGAAGAATCCTTATTGTCAAAATTTGTGACTTCAGTACGCTGATATGAAATAGCTTAAAGCCCTGAGGTAGGGTTGAACGTATCCCCCTCCCACTTCAGAGGATTATTCCGGATGTATTGCCGGATGTTTGCCAATGCCCGCCAGTCGCGGATAATATGGTCATGAAAAGGAATGAAACAATGGGTAAGGTTGGAAATAATCCTTTTGAATAAATCCTTTAAGCGCTGTATCTTGATGCAGCTAAAATAAGCGCTTATGCACTATAATCAGATTATCACCATTGAGCCGGGAAAAAGAGGCGGTAAGCCCTGTATCAGGGGAATGCGGATCACGGTATATGATGTGTTGGAATACCTTGCTTCAGGCATGACAGTAGCTGAAGTTTTAGATGACTTTCCCTATCTGACTGAAGACGATATACGTGCCTGCCTGCAATATGCGGCTGACCGGGAAAAACGCATGATGATGGTTCAGGGATGAA
>CAZFFW010000072.1:0-24162 GCA_964518125.1 uncultured Porifericola sp. | reverse complement strand
AGAACTGGGCCAGCGAGCAGGTACCGCCTTCTATGGGGGAGATGGATTTGTGATGGTTGATGCGTAATGATGAATGAAATAGCATGAATGCTACGGAGTCAAACTTGACCAAACCACAATTTGCACATGGACTTTTCTAACCTCAGCCACTGGTTTACCGCCCTGTACTATACTGTCATCGTATTTGTTACCTACCTGCTGATACGTTTTTTGATCAGCGGACGCATCCTTTTTGATACGGCCATTCGCTATTTGAAGCAAAAGATGAGGGATGAAGATGAAGTTGAAAAAGAAGGATAAGCCCAATATCTGCCGTTTATATAAATCTGGTTACACAAAATAATGTATCCCCCATTCCAGGGGATTTTTAATAATACCTACTGCCGAGCTGCAACCTTTTCCCGCTTCGGGCATCTAGTGGTTAGAAAGCATCATTGCCCGCTAACCAAAATTGCCCAAAGCCATGATCAGGAACTACCTCAAAATCGCCCTGCGCAACCTGCAGAACCAGAAACTTTATACTTCACTCAACATACTTGGATTAGGCATCGGCATCGCCTCCTGCCTGCTCATCCTGCTGTATGTGTCCCACGAGTTCAGCTATGATACTTTTCACAGCAAAGCCGACAGGATTTACCGGGTTGGTTTGAACGGAAAGATTGCCGATCAGGAAATTTTTACGACCAATACTACGCCACCCCTGGCTTTTACGGTAGTTGATGAGTTTCCGGAAGTAGAGAAGGCTGTCCGTATTTTCCCTTATGCAGATGAGAAAGTTGTCCGCTACGGAGATATGGTTATCTCTGAAGAGAAAGTTTATTTCGCAGACTCTACCTTTTTTGAGGTATTCAGCTTCCCGCTATTGGAAGGTGATCCGGCTACCGCTTTGGTAGAACCTAACTCCCTGGTACTGACCGAGGAAATCGCCCGTAAATACTTTGGTAACGAAACTGCCCTGGGCAAAACGCTGCTGGTAGACACCGAAAAGACACCGCACATCGTAACTGGTATACTGAAAAACCTGCCCGACAATAGCCACATCCACTTCAACATGCTGCGCTCCATGAGCACGCTGGAATATAGTCGCAGCGAAGGCTGGTTCAATAACAGTTTTATGACCTACCTCCTGCTACACGAAGGTGCTTCGGCTGAAGCTGTAGATAAAAAACTGACGGGGCTGGTAGAAAAATACGTAGGTCCGGAAGTGCAGCAGTTTATGGGCCTTTCATTGGAAGCGTTTAAGGCGCAGGGGAATAAATATGGCTACTTTCTGCAGCCTCTGCCGGACATCCACCTGTATTCTGACCTTAGTGATGAACTGGAACCAAATGGAGATATTACTTATGTTTATATTTTCCTGGCAATCGCTTTTTTTATCATCCTGCTGGCCTGTATCAATTTCATGAACCTGGCCACTGCCCGCTCGGCCAACCGGGCCAAAGAGGTGGGCGTACGCAAAACCCTGGGTTCGCTGCGCCGCCACCTGATCCGGCAATTCCTGACTGAGTCGGTACTGATGAGCATCATCGCTACCCTGCTGGCGCTGGGCGCAGCCCTCCTATTGCTGAAGCCCTTCAACCAAATGGCCGGTAAGGAAATCTCCATCGCACTCTTTGCCGAGCCCTGGTTTATGTTGAGCCTGCTGGCACTTACGCTGCTGGTGGGCGTGATCGCCGGCAGTTACCCGGCCTTTTACCTTTCGTCTTTCCGTCCGGTAGAAGTGCTGAAAGGAAAGCTGAAGGCCGGAATGAAAAGCAGCGGCATTCGCAATGCGCTGGTAGTTTTCCAGTTCTTCATCTCCATCACGCTCATCATTTGTACGCTGCTGGTCTACCAGCAACTGGAGTATACCCGCAGCAAGAACCTGGGCTTTGAGAAGGAAAATGTACTGGTCGTCAGCGGCATCCACCGCCTGCCCGAGGGGCAGCAGGAGGCACTGAAGCAGGAACTCGTCTCACAATCGCAGGTGGTGAATGCCTCTATTTCTAATAACGTGCCTCCGGGCGTAAACAACACCACTATCTTCCGAAAAAAAGGCACCGAAGAAGACATCCTGATCTCTACCTACCATGTAGACCATGAGCATCTGCCTACGATGGAAATAGAGCTGCTACAGGGGCGCAATTTCTCCCGCGACTTCCCTACCGATACGGCAGCAGTGCTGCTCAATGAGGCAGCGGTGCAGGCTTTTGGTTTTGAAGCACCCCTCAATGAAGATATCCTGTACTTCGGCGGTGATTACGGTATGACTCAGCCCTTCAAGGTAATTGGTGTGATCAGGGATTTCAATTTTGAGAGCCTGCGCAACAACATCCGTCCGCTGGCGCTGATGCTTTCCACCGAAGGTACCAATATGTCAGTAAGGATGGCAGCCGGTGATCCCGCTGCTACTCTGGCTACTGTGGAGCAGACATGGAGCCGCTACGCACCGGATGAGCCATTTCAATATACTTTTCTGGACGAGGATTTTGACGCGCTTTTCCGGGCTGAACAGCGGCTGGGGCAGGTTTTTTCGGTCTTTACCGGCTTTGCTATCCTGGTCGCCTGCCTGGGGCTGCTGGGACTGGCGGCTTTCATGGCTGAGCAGCGCACCAAAGAGATCGGTATCCGCAAGGTGATGGGCGCTTCTGTGAGCAGCGTGATCCTGCTGCTTTCAAAAGATTTCACAAAACTGGTGATTATTTCATTTCTGCTGGCGGTACCGCTGGCCTGGTACATCATGCATCAGTGGCTGTCGGGTTTTGCCTTCCGTATTGAGATTGGCCCGGGAATCTTTGTGCTGGCCGGCGCATCGGCCCTGCTCATCGCCTGGCTTACGGTCAGCTGGCAGTCGGCCAGGGCGGCTACCGCCAACCCGGTGAAGTCGCTGCGGAGTGAGTAGCTGTTCAAAAACGGCTACTTTTTCAGATTTCCGTACTGAAGGATGAAATTTAATGGATCTATGACTAAAATTTCGGAGGCAAAAAAATCCTGGCTGTTAGTACTGATGATGATATCACACTGCCCGCTCTGTGCGCATAAGTATTGAAGCCCGTCTTCGTAATCAGGCCACAAATTAATATTCAGGGCAGATACAAGGGAGGGATCAAAAGGGGTAAGCTGCAGAATTTTGAGATAAGCATAAGCACGCCGGGCTGCTGTTTTGGTATTGTTGATCTTCCTGTCAATGAAATACATGAGCTGATAAAAGGTCACAAGGCTGATATAGCCCTCCCGGCTTCCTTTTTCTATTTCAGAAAAGATAAGATCTATGGCTTTTTGCTGCCGTTTTTCTGCGTCTGCAAAGTGGAACGACAATAATATGTTGGTATCCAGGAAAAGCTTGTTCATGATCATTTTCGTTCAGAAGCGGTGCGCTTCCTTCGCTGCGTCAGGTGCTTTTCTATCTCTTCTGCGCCCGGCCTTTCTCCCGGATCTCTGAGCGAATCTAAGGTGCTACTCATATGAAGCTCCTGTTCATCAAAAGCCTTTAGTGCGTCGACATAGCTTTCAAATAAGCTACTAACGCTGGTATGATGGGTTTTGGCAAAATTTTTAACCCAATCTATCTTTTCCTTATTCCGGATGCTCAATGTCAGCTTTTCCATACGTATGATGACATGGTTTTTACAAGTTAACATACGTATAACATCAATCATTTCAAATCATAAGCAATAACTTAATCAGCAGCCAGGCTATTTCTTCTCACCACAAACCTGCTATTCAAGGTACTCCAGACAGAATCAAATCTCATTTAATGCCTCAGTAACGCACAGCAACTGTACGCTTCCGAACAGAATCCTTTGGCTCTGACCTTCAGTACGAACCGACTGAAATGAAAGCGAAAAATATTTATCTGTAAATTTTTTGAAAATGTAAATCGCTGGAAATCAATGCCTAGCAAAGAGATTTTATGAGATTCAATTTTTGAAGAACCCAATGCAAAAAGTAATGGCACGGCAGATTGGCAGGCATTGTGCCAAGTACTAGACAGACAACGACATGAACATTAACCAAGAAATCATCATTAACCCAAAATTTGAAACAACATGAAAACTTTAACATTAGCCCTCATTTTCGCAGTATCTCTTTTCCACGGTAGCGCCACCTTCGCCAACGATAATGATGGCAAAGATACCGAAGTGGCCATCGCACAAAGCATGAATGGTGAGAAAAAAGCCGTGATACGTGTAGACAACCTGGTTGAGGAGCAGAAGACTTTGCTGAAGATCAAAGATGAGCAGGGCCGTGTATTGCACAGCGAAATGATTCACCAGGCACCCACCTTTGTGAGAACGTATGACTTTTCTGGCGTGAAAGGAAATACTTACACTGTTGAAGTGGTCAGCAAAGCAGGTAAAACCAGAGAAACTTTTGACATCAACCCTTCTGCCAATACCGTTTACTTTAAGCCGGTAATCAAAACTGAGTCAGGCGTGATCAAGGTGGTATTTCAGAATCCTTTGGAAAGCCCTGTAACAGTGAAACTCTACGATCGCTACAACCACATGATCTACGAAGCTAAAGTAAACGCTCAGGAAATTTTTGCCCAGGGCCTGGATGTGTCTCACCTGAGCAGAGGACAATATGACCTGTCACTTACTGGTACAAACTACGCCTACAGCAAAACCATCAGCACCAGATAATCAGCCATACCCAAATATCATCATTACCCAAAAATTGAAAAGTGCGGTCTTACGGCCGCACTTTTTTGATTTTCTGTCTGTCCCGTTTTATCAATTCGCCGCATCTACCGGAGGAGGGCCATCAGGAACGATCCCTTTGTATTCGTAATCTCCCTTACGCTCTTTAAACTCCTCTTTGATCTCTTCGCGCAGCTTTTCTTTTTCGTACAGGTCTACCATGGTCATGGAGAGGGCTTTAGCGGCATACAGCATACCCTTATGCCCGATAGACATGCCGCTGCAGGCTACTACGGCCCAGGAATGCCAGGGTGTACCTTTGGGTGCAGTGGTCGCGCTCAGACGAATGGTCGGCACCACATAGCTGACATCGCCTACATCAGTAGAGCCGCCCATGGGGTTTTCCAGCGTCTCTTCCAGGGGCTCTATCTCTGACTCTATGCCTACCAACTCAGCACCGGTAGCGGACTGTATCTTTTTGGCAAAATCCTGCTCACTCTCAGTATATTCAACAGGTCCCAGGTACTCCAGGTTGGCCTGCAGCGCACCTGCTCCCGTACGGTTGACCAGCACCTCGTGTACGCCGGAAACAAGCTTGATCTTATAGTCTACATTGGCCATGATGGAAGCCCCTTCGGCGATACGCTCTACCTGCTTCCACACTTTTTCCATGCCTTCGCGGTTGGTGTCACGTACGCGAGTCCAGATTTTGGCGTAGTCGGGCACCACGTTGACCACCTGTCCGCCATCCTGTATGTGGTAGTGGATACGCACGGTAGGCTTGATATGCTCGCGATAGTAGTTGATGCCAGTGGTATAAAGCTCCAGGGCGTCGGAAGCAGAGCGGCCGTTCCAGGGGTCGCCGGAAGCGTGGGCCGCCTGCCCCTCAAACTCTACAATAAAATCTACCAGGGCCAGGCCTTTCTGCACATTGGCCTTGGTTTCGGCAGAAGGGTGCCAGTCCATGCAGACGTCTACATCATCAAACAGTCCTTCGCGTACCATCCAGAGTTTGCCGAAAAACTTTTCTTCAGCAGGGGTGCCGTAGAAGCGAACAGTGCCTTCCAATTCGCCTTTCTCTATCAGTTCTTTGATGGCGGTAGCCGCGCCCAGGGAAGCCACGCCGAAGAGGTTGTGTCCGCAGCCGTGGCCGGGAGCGCCTACGTTACGCGGATCTTTGGTAGGAACTGCCTTTTGCGATAGGCCGGGCAAGGCGTCAAACTCACCCAGGATACCGATTACTGGCTCGCCAGATCCGTATTCGGCGGTAAAAGCAGTAGGTATTCCGGCTACGCCGCGTGTCACCCGGAAGCCCTGCGCTTCCGCATAGTCGGCTAGTACTTTAGAAGACTGTGTTTCCTGGAAAGCAATTTCCTCGTATGCCCAGATCTTATCGCTAAGTTCGGTCAGCTGTTCAAATTTATCTTCTACTGAGGCAATCACCGCTTTTTTATGGGCGTTGATTTTCGGTTTCTTTTGCGCATAACTAATCAGTACACATCCCGTCAGCAGCGTAGTAAGTATGAGTTTTCTCATAACAGATAGGTTTAGGTTTAAGCAGCCTAAGATACGTAAGGGGCGGGATTTTTTAAAATCAGGATGTATTGAAAACTTTTCTACTGTCCGATATCAAAAAAAAGGTGTACGTCTGCGAACATATTCATCACTGAAAACAGGTCTGTAAAGCTCCAATAGTGGTGGCATACTTTTTTCAAGAGTAATTTTTTTATCTTAATGCTACAGTGCTATGCTCAGAAATCACCTTAAAATTGCCTTGCGAAACCTCATCAGGCATAAGCAGACTACCCTGATCAATGTGCTAGGACTATCGGTCGGCATGGCTGCCTGTATCGTGATCCTGCTTTTTGTACAGTTTGAACTGAGCTATGATCGCTTCCACGAAAATGCCGACCGGATTTACCGCATTTCGCGCGAATGGCACAATGAGAACGGAGAAACCAATTTGCACCTGGGCCACCTTGCTCCCCCCTTTGCCCCCATGCTGGCCAATGATTTTCCCGAAGCCATAGAGCAGACGGTTCGTATGGTGCATGATGACCGGATCGTGCTGGCTTACGAAGAAAGAGATATTGTCATGGAAGAGGCTCGCTTTTTCTTCGCCGAGCCCAGTATCTTCCAGGTATTCAGCTTTCCGCTGGTGCAGGGCGATGCAGCCACTGCTTTATCAGAGCCCAATTCCATCGTGATCACCGAAAGTACTGCGCAGCGCTATTTTGGTGATGAAAATCCTATCGGAAAAGTGCTGATGTACGCGACTGAAGCTCCTTTAAAAGTAACGGGTGTTAGCCGAGATGTGCCGGACAATTCTCACTTTCAATTTGATATGTTGGCTTCCTTTGCCACCCTGGAGAATTATTTTGGCGAAGAAGCCATGAGTACCAACTGGGGAGACAACTTTGTATCTACTTATGTGCTTATGGCAGAAGGTTACGATCCTCAGTCCCTGAAAGCCCGCTTCCCTGACTTCATAGACAGGCATCTTTCTCCTGCAGCCGACGGAACGCCTGTTTCTCAGCGTGATTTCCTGCACCTGTGGCCTCTGACCGATATCCACCTCCACTCTCAGCTGGACTCAGAAATTGAAGATAATGGCAATATCAGTTATATATACCTGTACACAATTATAGCTGGTTTCCTTCTCATCATTGCCTGTATCAACTTCATCAATCTGTCTACTGCCCAGGCCGGACGCAGGGCAAAAGAGGTGGGGGTGCGTAAGGTGGTAGGTGCTGGCCGGCATCTGCTGATAGGTCAGTTTCTGTCTGAGTCGCTACTGATTGCGTTGTTTTCGCTGGCGGTAGCCCTGATCATCGTAGAACTGAGCCTTCCATTCTTCAATACTTTCGTTGGTCAGTCGCTGTCGGTTAATATTCTTGAAAATACTTTTGTAGTACTGCTCCTGGGCAGCATTGTGCTGGTGGTAGGGGTAGTAGCGGGTAGCTATCCTGCTTTTTTCCTTTCCTCCTTCATGCCTTCCAAGATACTGAAGGCTGGTTCTGTGCCCCGTGGCAGGCATGCAGGCTTCCGTTCCGGACTGGTGGTGCTTCAGTTTACCATCTCCATTATCCTTATCATTGGGGTGTTTGTGATAGAAAAACAACTTACTTACGTAAAGAGCAAACCGCTGGGCTTTGACCCCAAAAACCTGCTGGTATTGCCGGTCAACGAGACTGTGGGCCAGCAGTACGAACAGCTCAAAGCGCGCCTCCTTCAGCATCCCGGCATTTCGGAGGTCACGCTGACCAGCCGGGTACCTTCCGGCAGCTTACTGGATGCAATGGGAGCAAGTGCTGAGGTGCAGCAAGAGATGAAAGACATCAATTATCGCCTGGCCAATGTGGAAGTAGACCATGATTTCATCCCTTCTTTTGACATCAGGCTGGTAGCAGGTAGAGATTTTGATGTCAATCGCGCCAGCGATTCCACAGAAGCGTTCATTCTTAATGAAACTGCCGTAAGCCGGATAGGCTGGGCCTCCGCCGAAGAAGCAGTAGGCAAAAAATTGAATTATGGCTCACGAAAAGGATATGTGATAGGCGTGGTAGAGGACTTCCATTTTGAATCTCTGCATCAGCCTATTTCTCCCATCCTCTTTCAGATTACCACCGGGCTTCGGAGGTACAGCATGGTCGTGCGGGCCGACGATAAAGCCACTGACGAAGTGCTAAGCCATTTACAAGAACAGTGGTCTTACCTCATGCCTGGTTATCCCTTTGATTTTTTCACGGTCAGCGAAGGCTTTGATGAACAGTATGCTAAAGAGGACAAGCTCAGTCAGGTAGTACTCTTATTTTCGGGGTTGGCCCTGTTCATTGCTGCCTTAGGCCTGGTAGGTATGGCCTCTTTTGTGGCAGAGCAGCGCACCAAAGAAGTGGGGATTCGCAAAGTGCTGGGCGCTTCCGTCGGGCAGATTTTACTGCTGCTGACCGGCAGCTTTTCTAAACTGGTGTTAATCGCTTTTGTAATAGCTACCCCGCTGGCTTACTTACTGATGGACCGCTGGCTGGCTAATTTCGCTTACCACGATACGCTGGGGATAAGCATATTTTTGCTTGCAGGAATTGTAGCGCTTCTTGTTGCTTTGCTTACTGTAAGCGCCCAAACGATGCGCACCGCTACCCAAAACCCGGTAGACTCACTAAGAAGTGAATAAGGAGCAATTAGATACTGCTTTCTGTTAATCTTTCTCTATCATTTTCAGCAGTTCCTGTCGGTTTTTCGGGCAGGGGACCTCCACCCACTCTCCCGGCTGCAGTTGCTGTAAATTCCAGGGGCCTACTGACTGACGAATCAGTCTAAGTGTAGGATAGCCTACTGCAGCAGTCATGCGCCTGACCTGCCGGTTTCGACCTTCGCTGATTTTCAGTTCTACCCAGGCAGTGGGCACATTCTTCCGCTCCCGTATGGGCGGGTTGCGCTCCCAGATGTTGGGCTCTTTCATTTGTCTTACCTCAGCCGGTCGGGTCAGGCCGTCCTTAAGTTCTATCCCAACCTTCAGTTGCTCCAGCGCCTGCTGGTCAGGAATGCGCTCTACCTGCGCCCAGTAGGTCTTTTGCATTTTGTGCTTAGGATCGCTGATGAGATGCTGCAGATAACCGGCATCAGTCAGTACCACCAGACCCTCACTGTCGTAATCCAGCCGGCCAGCAGGATAGACTTTGGGGATAGACACAAAATCTTTGAGGGTTTGCTTATCACCTTCGGGAGAAAACTGGCAGAGCACCTGAAAAGGTTTGTTGAGGAGTATAAGACGAGGCATATTTTTTATGATGAATGAACAATGAGTAAAAATGCTGGACAAACTTAAAAATCATTCGCCATCATTCAGGATTCATCCGTCATTAATTCACCCTTGCCAGGATAATGAGCGCCAGGCCAATGCTGAAAAAGACAAACATAGTGGCGATGAGCCGTTTAGTTTTGGAAGAGGTGCCGGCAAACTCTTTCCAGATGAATACCCCCCAGATGGCAGCAATCATGGTTGCTCCCTGTCCCAGGCCGTAGCTTATCGCAAAACCGGCCTGCTCAGAGGCCAGCATGCTGAACGACATGCCCACACACCAGATCACCCCGCCCAGGATTCCCACCAGGTGCAAGCGGGCGTTTCCCTGCCTGAAATACTGCCCATAGCTGACTTTTTCACCGGAAATGGGTCGGTACATAAAAATGGTGTTCCAGAGAAAATTAGACAGGAAAATACCTACTGAGAATACGAATACCGAACCGAAGGGCGTCATCAGACCCGGTGCCGGGTTGGCAAAATCCTGTATGGTAGCGGCGGCTACAAAGCGGAAGAAAAAGCCCATCAGCGTACCGGCTACCAGCGAGATGAGAATACCTTTGGTCGTGGCGCTGACAACCCCGGCCTTCTGCCGGTAAGCCAGGGCATCCAGCACGATCGCCACCGTGACAAGAGCCACCCCCAGGAAAAGCAGGAGGGGGTCGCCTACTGGTACCGCCACATAATTAACGATCACGCCCAGTACCAGCGCAAGGCCAATTCCGATGGGAAAAGCTACGGCCATACCGGCAATATCTATTGCCGCCACGAGTAACAGGTTAGCGATATTGAAGACTACACCTCCGATAAAAGCTGAACGCAATGCTTCTCCATTAGCCTGGGCAAGGTCTTCCAGAAAGCTGCGCCCTTCTGCGCCGGTGCTGCCGAGCGTAAGCCCTAATACCAGTGAAAGAAGTAGTACGCCCAGGGTGTAGTCCCAGTAAAAAAGCTGAAAAGGCCACTTCTGAGTGGCCAGTTTCTGGGTATTGGCCCAGGAACCCCAGCATAGCATGGTGATGAAGAGCATCACCACCGCTATAGAGTAAGAATCAACGATCAGCATAGCCCAGCTTGTGTTATCTTTCTATTCGAGGCAGATTGATATTAAATGACTTTCATCAGTCATCAGTCATCAGTCATAGCAATTTTAGTGCTGTCGGAGGCAACTTCACCCCAGTTTTCAATACCCATGTTCACTTCCAGTTGTGGCATAGCTTCCTGTAGCTGGGCAACCCCATCTTTCGTCGCCTGGGTTTGCCAGAGATATAGCTTACGGAGATTTTTCAGGCCTTTCAGTTGTTGAATACCCTCATCGGTGACCTGTGTACCGTAGAGGTTGAGATACTCCAGGTAAGGCATCTCTTTGAGGTGCTGCAGTCCGGCATCGGTGACCTGTGTATTTTCCAGATGCAGGCGAGTGAGATTCTTAAACTGTGGTAAACTGGCCAGGGCATTATCTGTGGTTTGGGTATCGCCCAGATCCAGCCAGGTAAGCTGCTCAGCCAGTGGGCTAAGGCTTTGTATCAGCGAATCACCGGATTTGGCCATGGGAATTCGGGCCTGTAGCCAGTTTATTTTCTCGGCCAGCGGCATTACCTGTACACCACTGGTCTGCAGTTGGGTGAGCGTCTGCTCATCAGCAGCTTTTATGTCAGAAGCCAGCAGGATTTCCACTTCAGTTTTGTTGGCATTAGGGTCAACCAGTGTATTCAGCACTTTTTGCACATCATCGCCTACGTTTACCTGCGCCACTTTTTTGTCAAAAGGCGCCCCTTCTGCTATCCACCATTTCAGCAGTTCTACCTGCTCGTCGCTCAGCTGGCTTTTTCCATCGGGAGGCATATGGTGTTCATCATCTTCGGGCAGCAGAATACGCTTGATCATGTGGCTCTCGTCCACATTGCCGGCAATGAAGATGGGGCCGTCCTCTCCACCTTCCTGCAGGGCGGCTACCGTGTGCATCATCAGTTCGCCCTTCTTCTTATCCGGATTATGGCAGGAGACACAGCGGGCGTCAATAATAGGATGGATAATATCCTGATAAACCAGTGCTTCCGGCAGATTGGTGATGACTACTTCTTTTTTCTCTTCACGAGGCTCCAGTCCGGCCAGGGTACGCAGCGGATTAGGCATATACTGGGTTAGGTAATCGGAACCGTGGGTGAGCGAACCACCATAGTGCCCGGCGGCCATCAGCACCACGATCATGACGGACATGGTGGAGACATAGGCTTTGTCCATAGCTGGATTTTTCTGCTTCTGTACCATCTGGTGCAGCACCAGTGAGACGATGGCAGCCACTGCCGCACCGATGCCCAGCCACTGGTGGAGCGAAAGCAGGTCCTCGCCATAGCCGCCACCTTGTGCAAGCATTAAGCCTAAACCGGCAGCTACAACGGCTGAGATAGCGCCCAGGAAAAGGACGAAACCTACGGCCGGTTTGTAAGCTTCAAATTTTTTGTATCGGGACATGAGTTCCATCACAAAAGCAATCAGCAGAAAGCCGATTGGCAGATGGAGGATGAGCGGGTGAAACCGCCCGAAAAAAAGTACCAGTTCTGAGGTTGTTTGTTCCATAGTGTGTTACTTCTTACTTTCTTTTATCAGCTTATTGATTTCTTTAGACGAAATCGTACTCACTTTTGACTTGTCATATATGGTGAGTAGGTAGACGGTAGTAGTTTCTTCATCAAATGTTGCTTCAACTTCCAAATAAGTTATAACTCTGGCGCCTCCACTCTTACCTTTTCCCTTGCTGGTAATACTTAGTCTTATTTTGTAAACCTGCTTACCAAGCGGCGTTCCTGTTCTTGGGTTACCAATTAATTTTGTTTCTAATGCTATCAGATCCTGCTTAAGAGACTTATATTTCTTTAGTAAAGGCTTAACTGCTTTCTCAAAGTTGGCGGTAACCCGTACTTCACACTTCATTCAAAAATTCGCCTAAGGTTTTTCCCTTGCTCCTTTTGCCTTCCCTGATTTGCCTTACTTCCTGAAGCGCATCCTGGAGACCGCTCATTACCTGCAGCGTATTCACTAATTTATCGTGCTCTGACTTGAGCTTTTTCCAGTCTTCAATAGGTACTACTACAGCTACCTGATCTCCGTTCTCATTAGTAATATACTGTACGCTCATTTTTGTTAACGGCTTTTTTCCAACCTAAACTAATTTTCCAATATAAACAATCTACGCCAGAATATCCTTCACCACTTTGCCGTGGACATCGGTCAATCGGAAATCACGGCCCTGAAAATGATACGTAAGTCGCTCATGGTCCATACCCATCAAATGCATAATGGTCGCCTGCAGGTCGTGGATATGTACGCGGTCTTTGATGCCATAGTAGCCAATCTCATCGGTCTCCCCGTAGCTGATGCCACCTTTTACGCCGCCGCCAGCCATCCACATGCTGAAGGCTTCGGTATGGTGGTCACGACCCATGAAGGGCTGTGTCTTTCCGTTCCGGTTTTCCTGCATAGGTGTACGGCCAAATTCTCCTCCCCATACGATCAGGGTTTCGTCCAGCAGGCCGCGCTGCTTCAGGTCTTTGATCAGGGCTGCTACCGGCTGGTCTATCTGCTGGCATTTATCGCGAAAGCCGTGCTCTATTGCCCCTCCCTTGCTGGTGCCGTGGGTATCCCAGCCCCAGTCATAGAGTTGAATAAAGCGTACGCCCCGCTCGCTCATGCGACGGGCCAGCAGGCAGTTGTTGGCAAAGGAGGACTTACCCGGTTCTGTACCATACATCTTATGAATATACTCCGGTTCTTTGGAAATATCCATGATCTCCGGTACAGAAATCTGCATACGAAAGGCCATTTCGTACTGAGAAATGCGGGTGAGTGTCTCCGGGTCGCCCATCTGCTGGTATTCTTCTTCGTTAATCTGGTTGATCGCATCCAGCGACTTGCGGCGCAGGTCCCGGTTCATGCCTTCCGGATTGGAAACGTAGAGTACCGGGTCGCCCTCGGAGCGACACTGCACCCCCTGGTAGACGGTAGGCAGGAAGCCGCTGCCCCACACGCTTTTACCGGCACTAGGTACATTACCTCCCGACACCAATACCATGAAACCTGGCAGGTCTTCATTTTCTGAGCCCAAACCATATGTTACCCAGGAGCCTATGCTGGGCCGTCCCAGGCGTGGGCTGCCCGTTTGCACCAGCAGCTGGGCCGGGGCATGGTTAAATTCATCGGTGTGCAAAGTTTTGATAATGGCAGCCTCGTCTACCACTTCGTGGAAATAAGGCAGCAGGTCGGAGACTAATACGCCGGACTCCCCACGGGGTGCAAATTTTGCCTGTGGACCCAGCATTTTAGGTACACCCTGAATGAAGGCGAATCGCTTTCCTTCCAGCAGCGACTGCGGGCAGTCCAGGCCGTGCAGTTTGGCCAATTCGGGCTTAAAGTCAAACAACTCCAGTTGAGAGGGGGCACCGGCCATGTGCAGGTAGATGACTCTCTTGGCTTTGGGCGCAAAGTGCGGCGCCATAGAAGCCAGCGGATTGCGGTTGATGGCAGGGCTTCCGGCAAGTTGGGGTGCCGAAGAACCAAAAGGGTTGCAACCCATCAGCGAACCTAAAGCAATGCCTCCCAGGCCGGAAGTGCACTGCTTCAGAAAATGGCGGCGGGTTTTATACTCTGCGTCCCTGTGTCGGGCTTCCTCAAATATTTTCATATCTTCTTGTGATTCAAAAGCTTTCATCCTATGTATTTGGCATACAAGGCCAGAGGCCTGTTTAGATAGCCGTCACTGCTCCGGCAGCCCGGTCGCTGCAAGCGAGCGACTGAATTTCTTAATTTTTAATCTTCAATTTTTCAATCAGCAATCAGCAATCAACTTTTAGTCACAAACTCATCCAGGTTCATCATCGCATTGGCTACTACCGCCAGGGCGGCCAGTTGCTGATTTTCTTCCTCCTCACCAGCCATTTTGACCGTTTCCTCAGGGTTACTCTGGTAGTAGGTCATAGACTCCCGGTAAAGCTGCATCAAAGCTTCCTGCTTCTGCGGACTGATCTCCCGGGCCATGGCTATTCGGTAGCCACGGGCAATCAGGTCTTCGGGATTCTCGCCACCCTCCTCCACCATACGTTTGGCAAGGGCTTTGGCGGCTTCCATAAAGACTGGGTCGTTTAGCGTCACCAAAGCCTGCAGGGGCGTATTTGTCCTGATCCGGCGGGTGACACAAAGTTCCCGGCTGGGACTGTCAAAAGCAATCATGGAAGGATAGGGGCTGGTGCGCCGCCAGTAGGTATATAGCCCACGACGGTAGCGGTCCTCTTCTTCGCTGGTTTCCCACTGCTGCCCACTGTACACTACCTGCCAGATACCTTCCGGCTGGGGTGGCATCACGCTGGGGCCGTACATCTTGTCGCTGAGCAATCCGCTGACGGCCAGTACCTGGTCGCGTATCTGCTCAGCAGAAAGGCGTACCCTTGGCCCACGTGCCAGCCACTGGTTAGCCGGGTCTACCTCCTGCAGCTCCGGTCTCATCTTAGACGACTGCTGGTAAGTAGCTGACATGACGATTTCTTTGAGCAGCCGCTTGACACTCCAGCCATACTCGTGCATAAACTGCATGGCCATCCAGTCCAGCAGCTCAGGATGGGTAGGCTTGGCACCCTGCGTGCCGAAATCTTCTACCGTCTCCACAATACCTTTACCAAAGAGCTGTGCCCAGAAACGGTTGACAGCCACCCGGGCGGTAAGCGGATTTTCGGGGCTTGCCAGCCACTGTGCCATGCCCAGGCGGTTTCTGGGAGCCCCTTCGGGCAATGCGGGCCACGCCTGCGGTACATCCGGCGCTACTTCTTCGCCAGGCACCAGCCAGTTACCTCTTTCAAACACATGCGTCTTACGGCGATAATCCTCCGGCCGTTCTATCATCACCGGCGTTTTTTCTACTTCTTTGGTATTGAGCAGTTGGATGAAATCCTGCTTCACCTCAGCATACTGCGGTTCTTCTTTACCGGGGAGGGTTTCGTGAAACAGGACCCATTCTATGGTGCAGAGCCGGCCCTTATTGCCAGGTTCTTTGAACACCATATAAATATCATGTGTACCGGAGGTAGGCTTGAGCGGAACCACAGTCCGTTGAAAGCCCCATCCTTCCTCAGGTGTCGCCTGTACCCGCCAGTTGGCGAGGAGTTCTCCTTCGGGGCTGCCCTTTCGGAATTCTACCACACCCCGGCCCGAGGCTTTCTTGGCGCGGTAGCTGACTAAAATTTCGTCCTTACCGTCCAGCATAAAGTCAGGAATCTTGGCATAACCGCCATGGTCCACTTCCAGGTATTTACCATCGCCCAGTGCTCCATCGGTTATTTCTTCGTAATTCTTGGGATGCACCTTCGGTTCGGTGAACTTGACCATTTTCACGAGTTGCTTGCCCTTTTCCAGCTTTTCGTCATTGGATTCGGTGTGCCGGATGACCCAGTTTTTGAGTTCTTCCAGTTTCTGCCGGTCTTCTTCCTGGGTAAGCTCCTTCAGGTTGGGAGACTCACTAGGCACATCGGCATCGGCCGTATTGTTGAGGAAGGCATAAAATTCATAGTACTCCTCGTGCCGGATGGGATCGTAAGGGTGGCTGTGGCACTGCACGCAGGCCATGGTAGTTGCCTGCCACACATCCCAGGTAGTGTTGACCCGATCAATAACGGAGGCAACGCGGAATTCCTCATCGTCGGTGCCGCCCTCGTCATTATTCATGGTATTACGGTGAAAAGCCGTGGCGATGACCTGCTCATCAGTGGGCTCGGGCAGCAGGTCTCCGGCCAGTTGTTCAATAGTAAACTGGTCAAAAGGCATGTCTTCGTTGAAAGCTTTAATCAGCCAGTCGCGGTACTTCCAGATATTGCGCGGGCCGTCTTTTTCGTAGCCTTTGGAGTCGGCGTAGCGGGCCAGGTCCATCCAGATGGCGGTCCAGCGCTCGCCGTAGCGGGGCGAAGCCAGCAGCTGATCTACCACTTTTTCATAAGCCTGCTCACTGGAATCAGCCAGGAAAGCTTCCAGTTCATCCGGCGTGGGAGGCAGACCGGTCAGGTCCAGTGTTACCCGGCGCAGCAGGGTGGCTTTATCGGCTCGGGGAGAAGGCGTAAATTCTTTTTCCTGCAGCTTGTCCAGTACAAAGCGGTCGATGTCATTGGCGACCCAGTCAGAGGTGATTTTGGGCGGATCAACCGGTTCGGGTTTGACAAAGGCCCAGTGGTCTTCCCAGTAAGCGCCCTGCTCTATCCAGCGGGTGAGCACCTCGATTTCTTCCTGCGCCAGCGGTTCGCCTTCGGGTGGCATACGTACCTCGGGGTCGCTGTGATTGATGCGGTGGATCATCTCGCTGGCGTCCACATCGCCGGGCACGATGGCCCGCTTGCCTGACTCATTGGGACTGAGGGCATCAGAGCGGAACAGCAGGCTGAACTCCCCGGACCGCTTCACCCCACCGTGGCAGGTGATACATTTCTTATTAAGGATCGGGCGTACTTCGGCATTGAAGTCTACCTTCTCCTGGTACAATATCCCACCCTCCCATAAAAGATATGTGGCCAGCAGCAGAGCAAGCGCTGCGGCGGCAATCAGATATATATTTTTTCTTTTATTTACAGAAAAATCGGCCATAGACCTGGTTTTTTTTGATCAGGGATACAAGTAAGGCTCACCAAACGAACCTTACATTTTATCAATTTAAGCAAAATTTACGTTTATCTAAAAAGTGGCGAATGAACTGCAAATTTTTTTGTTGACCTTGCAATTTTTTGCCTAGCGTATATCCTATGCTATTCCAACAAATTGGAATCGGGTGGCTTGTCCCCTTAATAAACCATAGCCAGCAGTTACAGGAAAAGTAATTTTTGGCGGATTACACTTAAACTCTCCAACACTTCGCTTAATTTTGCATTTTCTTAAGAAAAAAGCTTTATGTTAATATACATCCTGTTCGTCCTGGGTTTTGTTCTCCTGATCAAAGGAGCTGACTGGCTGGTAGGTGGTGCTTCGTCGGTAGCCAAAAAATACAAGGTTCCTGATATTATCATCGGCCTTACCATTGTCTCCTTCGGAACCTCCATGCCGGAACTGATCGTCAATATCATCGCAAGCCTGAACGGCAATGCCGAGATTGCCGTGGGTAATGTTTTTGGCAGCAACATCGCCAATATCCTGCTGATCCTGGGGGTGGCTGCCCTGATTTTTCCGCTTCCGCTCCAAAGAGGGACGGTTATGTCGGAGATTCCCTTTTCGCTGATGGCGGCTTTGCTGGTGGGTTTTCTGGCCAATGCTTCACTTTTTGATAAGCCACAGGGCCTGATCATCAGCAGGATAGACGGCGGTATACTGCTGTTTTTCTTTGTGCTGTTTATGCTCTACGTGTTCAAGGTATCAAGGGAAGGCAGTGAAGACGAGACTGCGGAAAGTTACCAGGAAATGCCCATGTTGAAGGCTGGGGGGCTGGTGCTGTTGGGTGTAGCATCCCTCTTCCTGGGCGGCAAATGGACGGTAGACGGAGCCACCCACATCGCTACCCAAATGGGCATGAGCCAGAGCTTTATCGGACTCACAGTAGTAGCGATCGGCACTTCCCTGCCGGAACTGGTGACCTCTGCCGTAGCCGCCAAAAGGCGAAATACTGACATCGCCGTAGGTAATGCAGTGGGCTCAAATATTTTTAACATCCTCTGGATACTGGGCATCAGCGCGGTGATCCATCCGCTACCCTTTAATGTACTCAGCAACTTTGACATACTCATGATCATCTTTGCCAGTACGCTGCTGATTCTATCCATCAGCCTGGAAAAGAACAAATCAGTAGGCAGGGTCAGCGGTGTGATCTTTTTGCTGTGTTATGTAGCTTACATTATCTTTTTGCTACAGCGGGGTTAGTAAAGCCAGAAACTAATCACCGTATTCCCCAGCGCGATAATCAATGCGATGGATACGGCACCAATCAGTATGCCGGCCCGGTTAAAGTCTTTGGTTTCCAGATCGCCTTTGCTGTAGGCAATGGTATTAGGCGGTGTACTGACGGGCAGTGACATCGCCAGGGAAGCCGCCAGCGCAATGCTGACGCCCAGTTGCACCGGACCGGGGCTGCCGCTGTCTACATGCTGCATGGCGTAGGTGATGCCAATGGGCAGCAGCAGATTGGCGGCGGCCGTATTGGAGATGAAGGTACTGAAGATAACGGTGGCAATTACCAGGACCGCCAGTACCGCTTTGCCCTGTACCGGAACAGAAGCGACCAGTATCTCATCCAGCCCGGTCAGTTGCATGCCGATTCCCAGGGCTATCCCACCCATGATCAGGATGAGGATGTGCCACTCCAGGCTGTTGACATCGCTACGGGTGAGCAGCCCGGTAGCGGTAAAGGCCACCGCCGGAAAAAGCGCCACTACCGCGGTAGAGAGGCCGTGGAAGCGATCGGTCAGCCAGAGCAGCACGGTCGTCACCAGCACCACGATTACATACCAGCCCCGCCCGTCAACCTGGCGGTACTCGGCCCGCAACTCAATGGAAGCATCATCGGGAGGGAAGAGGTAACTGATCAACAGCCAACTGAAACCCAGCAGAAAAATCATCAGGGGCACGGCTATCAGTACCCATTGCAGAAAACTGATGTCATAGCCGGACTGCTGCAGAAAAGAGACTGCCACAGCATTGGGCGGAGAGGCAATTGGCGTTCCCATACCACCGATATTGGCGGCAAATGGAATACAAAGTAGTAAGCCCTTGCGCAGCGGGTCGCCTTTGGGTACCTGGTCCAGCATCGGGATGACCAGGGTAATCATCATGGCGGTGGTAGCAGTGTTGCTCATCCACATAGAAAAAAGTGCGGTGATCAGCATCAGCCCCAGCATGACCATGCGCGGCTTACCGCCAAAGGAGCGAAGTATGACACTGGCCATGGCTTTGTCCACCCCTTCTTTGAGCACGGCATGGGCCAGGATAAAGCCTCCGAAGAAGAGCACGATGATGGGATTGGATAGTGGCGCCAGAAACTCACGGTAGTCAGGCGAATAGCCACTCCCAAAGCCGAAACCTGCCCATTCGCCGGGATTAGCCAGAAAAATGATTTCCAGGGCAATGATCAGGATGGCGGTGGCAAACAGGGGTAGGGCTTCCGTTACCCACAGCAAAGCCGCCAGCACGAAGATACCGCTCATAAATACTGCCTCCCGCTCCAGGGCGGTATTCTCAAACAACCACCAAACTACCAGTATATCAGCGATGATGGTATACATGAACAGGCGCACCCGGCGGGAAGGGATAGGAGGACGAACATCAGCCAGCCGCTCAAGGTGCCTCAGCCGTTTGAGTTCTTCAGTAAAGCGCGGGAAAATCTCTCGAAATCTTAGTCTCACAGTAGGAAGTATTTCATGCAGCAAAGATACAGAGCCGACGAAGACTCATCAATAAGTCTTGATATTAACATTTGGTAACACCGGGCTACCGGACAATACTCGTAACACCCACCGTTTCCAGCACCATCCATACAATAAAAATCACGTAAAGACCCAGTAAACTCCAGCATTCACTTTTCCTGAGGCGCAGGCTGGTCCGCATCATGGTGAAGAGCAAGATGGTAGCCAGGGTCAGGAAACCCATCATGGGGGCAGCTACCTTAAAATCAATCGGTGCACTGCCAGCGATTAATATCCCCACCGGTACGGCCACCAGCAGGTCAAAAATATTGCTGCCCAGCACATTGGCCAGGCTTACTACGCCCTCTCCCCGCCGTGCCACCTTTACGCTCACGTAAGCATCGGGCAGGCTGGTGCCGGCTGCAATCACTGTGAGTCCCCACAGGAAACTGGGCGTATTGAAGTATTCTCCAAAGCCGATCGCTGCCCGTACCATCCCCTCTACCCCGCCGACGATCAGCAGCAGGCTCAAGAGTAGCTTAAGCCAATCGCGGGTAGGCGAAATATCCTGGGGAGGAGGTGAAGCTTTTTCTTTACGCTCGTCCCGCACATCCTGGAACTGCAGAAAAATATACAGGAAATACAGCAGAAAAGGCACCAGGGCGATCAGGCGGTTGACCTCTCCCGTCAGTTCCTGTCCTTCTACCGGATTATAGATGACTGCAAAGGAAAAGGCCAGCAGCAGCACTGCTACCGAGGTGATGTAAAACTGCGCATCTTTATAGACCAGGGTATGGTTGGCTTCCAGTTTACCGGCAGCCAGCCCGGAAATAGCAGGAATGACCAGTATGTTGAAGATCGCTGAGCCAACGATAGCTGATACGCCCAAAGCAAACTCACCATGGACGAGGGTGGAAATGACTGAACTGGATAATTCGGGAAAACTGGAGCCTACTGCAGCAAGTATGGCACCCCTGAAAATTGGCGAAAGGCGGTAGTAGGCAGCCAGGCGGTCGGAAGATGCTTCCAGCAAATCGCCACCCCACCAGACGACCGCGGTTCCCGCCACTGCAAATACGATGTATAAAAAAATGGAATCCAAATAATCCAGGTTTAAAAATATAGTTGCCTAACCGTTCAGGGCAGCATCTGTTTCAGAGTACGATCTGGGTCTGGAAAACGAGCATGCCTTTGTGGTCTGCGATTTCTCCCTGTGCATTGAGACCGACACTCCCTACATAGATCGGCCGGCTGGAATACTGGACCGAAAATTTGACCTGGTGCCCGTACATCAGGTAGTTTAATCCGAAGTCGTGCTGCATACTGGACGCTCCCATGCCCTCAAAATTTTTGTAGGTATAGGCATAAAATGGCTGCAGCCTTCCCTGTCGGCTGAAGAACTGCTGCCTGAGCAGGTAAGCAAAGGAGGCATAGACGATATTTCCCGTTCCCAGGATAAACTGCTGGTTTCCACCGCCCTGCAGCAGGGGTTCACCGTTCAGGAAGCCTCCCTGGCTGATATTCATACTCCCGGATGCCCGCAGGAAATTCGGTCCGTAATCGTAATGATAGCCTACCACATACAGATTGTATACCCCAGCGTCCTCTATTGGTAGCTCCATAAACATATCTGCTCCCAAAGCCAGGCGGTTGTGCATCTGCTCTCTGCCTCCGGCATCAATACTGAGGGTAGAGCGGGGGTGATAGTCAAAACCGGCACCAATATTCATCATTCTTTTTTTGCCCAGGTAGGTCATGCGGGTGAAAGGTAGCAGGTCTTCTTCGGTATCAAAGAACTGCCAGTAAGCGTAGCCTTTCAGGGCCATACGGTCGTTTTCTACCTCCACTGCACGGCCCGCGGGAGGATCGTTTCGCTGCTGGTCGGTGTACACAAAAGGTTTGGCATAAGCCAGCCGGTAATTGAGCCGGGAAAGGCGGCCATTCACAAACAGGCCCAGTTGACGGCCGATCTGGTCGGTATGCTCTATGTTCGGAAAATTGAAAGTGGGGTTGTCCAGCATGAAGTTATACTTATAACTCACATTGGTGAGGCGAGAAACCCCATTGTAGGCATTGAGTCCAATACCTATTTCCATCAGCCTGGGCAGCAACTGAAACTTCACCCAGAAGTCATGGATGAACATACCCGGCTTCTTATTGTCTGGCCCGGCGGGTGCATAGGCGCCTCCGCTGACAAAGGTCTGGTTATTAACCCCAAACTGCGTATAAAGCGTAAGCCGGTCTTCAAAATGAGCAGTGAACGAAAAGCGCATGCGCCGCAGGGCAATATCAAAGGTCTGGTCTACGGTATCGCCCTGGACATTCAGACTGCCGGGGTTATTCCAGATATGCCTGACCCAGAACTGGGACGCTACCCCAAATCTAACGTAGGAGCGACCATCCTCATCAATATCATGGCGCAGGCCTCCTTGGCTGAAAAAGCCGGACAGCGGGTCTTTGCTTTCTTCCGAAAGCACACCCTGTTCCTGATACTGCTGTGCGCTAAGCAAAGAGCATAACATACAGAAACACAAGCTAAGCAGTTGCCTTTTGGGAAAAATGCGCATAGTCATTATATTCAGTTAATGGTATGCACTTAAGTATAAAATATCCGGTAAAGAAGTTCAAATGTATACAAGCTTAATCCCCGGTATCATGATATTGATCAGTTTTATAAGTAATTTTTGTCATTGATGTCCCAGCAAAAATTGCCTTGATTGTAAAAGGAATTATCAGAATCACCTAAAACCAATTTTTCATCAAACCAAAACGTCATGAAACGGACTAACCTGTCATCTGTTCTCAAAAGCCTGGAGGACATGGGCATTCAACATACCAAAGGAGTATTCTGGAACCTGCACCCTGCCGAACTGGTAGAGGAAGCTGTCAAGCGGGGTGAGGGCGTACTTGCTGACTCCGGGGCATTGATGTGTGATACCGGGAAGTTTACCGGCCGCGCGCCTAAAGATCGCTTTATCGTCAAAGACGACATGACCGCCGACAAGGTGTGGTGGGGAGAGGTCAACATCCCTTTTGACTCGGACAAATTTGACCAGCTATACGACAAAATGGTGAAGTTTCTGGACGGCAGAAAAATTTATGTGCGCGATGCCGCTGCCGGGGCCGATCCTAAATACCGTATGAATGTCCGGGTGATAGACACCCTGGCATGGCACAATCTGTTTTGCTACAATATGTTCCTGCGCCTGAATCAGAACGAAGTGGAGGATTTTCACCCCGACTTCACCATCCTGGCCATTCCGGAATTCAAAGCTGACCCGGCAGTAGACGGCACTACCCATGAAAATTTTGCCATCATCAACTTCAAGCGGAGGGTAATCCTGGTAGGCGGTACCGGCTATACCGGCGAAACCAAGAAGGGAGTTTTCAGCGTACTCAACTTCCTGCTGCCCGACCAGGAGCACGTACTTTCTATGCACTGCTCTGCCAACATGGGCGAAAAAGGTGATACGGCGATCTTCTTTGGACTTTCCGGCACCGGTAAAACTACTCTTTCTGCCGACCCCAAACGCTACCTGATCGGTGATGACGAACACGGCTGGACCGAAGATAGTGTCTTCAACTTTGAAGGTGGCTGCTATGCCAAAGTGATTGACCTGAGCGAAGAAACGGAACCGGAAATCTGGAATGCGATTAAGTTTGGAGCAATACTGGAAAACACCCGTTTTGTTCCCGGTACCCGTACGGTAGATTTTTCCAACAAGCAGGTTACTGAAAATACCCGGGTTTCTTATCCCATTTACCACATTGCCAATGCCAAAGAGCCTTCTGTGGGAGGTACTCCGGAAAACATCTTTTTCCTGACGGCCGATGCTTACGGCGTGTTACCTCCTATTTCCAGGCTTACGGTAGGGCAGGCGATGTATCATTTTATCTCTGGCTATACCGCCAAGGTAGCCGGTACTGAAGCCGGGGTTAATGAGCCAAAAGCGACTTTTTCTGCCTGTTTTGGTTCTCCTTTTATGCCGCTTCACCCTACCAAGTATGCGGAAATACTGGGAGAAAAAATGGAAAAACAGGAGGTTAATGTATGGCTGATCAATACCGGATGGTCCGGTGGGCCGTATGGCGTAGGCAAGCGTATCAAACTGAAATATACCAGGGCGATGATTACTGCCGCACTGGAAGGTAAACTGAACGACATAGCGTATGAGGAGCATCCGGTTTTCGGCGTAGACATGCCTACCAGCTGCCCGGATGTACCGGCCGAAATCCTCAACCCTCGTAATACCTGGGAAGATAAGGATGCCTATGACGCCAAAGCCCAGCACCTGGCTGAGCAGTTTGCCAAAAACTTTGAGAAGTTTGCCGAGAATGCCAGCGAGGATATTAAGGCAGGAGGGCCTAAGGTATCGTCCAAGGTGTA